>CAZMCN010000126.1:0-5638 GCA_964564845.1 uncultured Pirellulales bacterium
CAAGTTTGGCCTGCAGTTTGGAAACCTTCTCCAGCAGCTTTTTAGATTGGCTGTCGTTACGCCCTTTTCCGGTCCTTTCGAAAAGCGCCGAGCCGTTCTCGAAAAACTGGGATTAAGGCCGTGCTGGTCGCAAATGTCCGAAACAGGCACTTTTTCGACCAGATGCAGACGCAGAAGCCTGACTTTTTCCTCCGGTGAAAACTTTTTACGTTTGTTTGCCATTGTCCATTTCCTTTCTTTGATTTACATACTAACTCAAATTCAGGAAATGTCCAATTCCGACTGAAGCATTACAGAGGCACGACAATCAAAGACGCTTCTGATAATGTATTGACTGAATCTGCGGTAGGGAATCCATACGGATTCACCGGCCAAAGAGTCAAGAATACGCTACACCCAATACGCAATACAAACCAAATTCCTGTCTAAAAATTATAAATTCTCTGCGTTGCTCTCCGTAAGTCCGCAGGATGCCTTACGACAGGGACGCCTTACGGCGGAGTCCCAAGGACTGCGGCTTCCTTTTATTCGTGTTATCCGTGTTCACTTGTGCCATAGGTATTCGCGGCTACATCCTTCTTTTTAATTTCTGCTCTGTAGTTTTGCATTTTGATTTTTGATATTTTATTTTTATTGTAAGCCGATAGTGCCGAAATATAATTGGTTTAGTTACTCAAACTGACCGTTTTTTCGAAACGGGTCAGTTTGAGCGTCGTTCGTCGCTCGTATTTCGTATCTGGTTCGTTGAAGCCGACTACGTCGGCAACTATTTTAACTTTTTCTTTTACAATGACTTATATAACGTCTTTCCAGTCAACCGGTCAGTTTGTGTTAGTTATATTTATTCGACCAAAATGGAGCAATTTTCTATGCCCTACACAACGCTGGAGCTGACAGGAAAATGGGAATTTAAGGAGTATCCGCTTTCGGCACGCAGAATGCGCGACCTGGATTCGGCCGGCTGGCAGCAAACATCCGTCCCCTGCTCAATCTTTAACTCCCTCATAAACGCCGGAACAATCAGTACCAAAGACATAAATACCCGTCCTGAAAACTTCACATTTGTAAGTGAAAAACCCTGGATATACAAGAAAACCTTTAATGTACCCGAAGAAATACTCAACTGCGACCGTGTTGAACTGGTTTTTGACGGACTCGACACCATAACAAGCATCTGGCTAAACAACAAACTCATCGGCAAAACAAATAATATGTTTATCCCATTTCGATTCGATGTAACAAAGCTGCTAAAGCCGAAAGAAAATTCCCTACTGGTCAAATTCGAACCTCCTCTCCCATACGCAAAAAAGCTGATGAGCCGATACACATCCTTTAGTGAATCCGATTTCACCAACCCTTATCGTGTTTATATAAGAAAAGCCCAGTACCAGTTCGGCTGGGACTTCTGTCCCTCACTGCCAGGTTGTGGAATTTGGCGTCCCGTCAGCCTGCAAGGCACTAAAAAAGCCGCTCTTGATGACCTGCACATTCGAACAATAAACTGCAATCACAAATTCGCAGACATTAAAATTACCCTGAACATCAACGCAATCTCAAGGGAAGAATTTCGCTGCAGATTGATTTTAACCGGAGACGATAGAAACAATGAGCAATGCCTGACTTTTGAGCCCGGTGAACTTTCGCAATCAACGGTTATACACATTAAAAACCCCCTGCTTTGGTTTCCGGCCGGCTACGGCGCTCAAAACCTTTACCAACTCGAGATTCAATTGCTCAGTAACGATGAAATCATTGACCACACAAAAAAGCAATTTGGGATAAGAACTGTAAAGCTAAATCTCGCACCCGACGAACACGGCAATAACTTCCGCTTCGAAGTAAACGGCCAACCTGTTTTCGCAAGGGGCGCAAACTGGATACCGGCCTCGATTTTTGCCGGCTCAACAGCAGCCGACGATTATCAAAAACTTCTTCACGCCGCCGCAAACGCCAATATGAATATGCTTCGTATATGGGGTGGTGGATATTATGAAGCAGATGAATTCTACCGGCTTTGCGACCGGCTCGGCATTATGGTCTGGCAGGATTTTATGTTCGCCTGCGCATACTACCCGGACCGAAAGTGGTTCGCTGAAGAAATAAAAAACGAAGCCACTGAAATTATAAAGCGCCTCCGCAATCATCCCTGTCTTGTTTTATGGTGTGGAAATAATGAAATAGACTGGATGCACACCGCCGGGAAACTCGGCAAAAGCAAAAAATTTTACGGCAAAGCAATTTATCACCAACTTCTGCCAAAGCTTGTGGCAGAACTGGACCCTGACACCGGTTATATCCCAACAACGCCCTTCTCTGCCGCCCAAAAACAAAACGACCCAAATTCCGGAACGATTCACCAATGGAGCGTTTGGTCCGGCAATCAGCCAATTCGACAATACCAATGTCAGCCTGAAGACGTCCCGCGTTTTGTCACTGAATTCGGTTTACAATCACTGCCAAATATGGAAACCGTCAAAAACTTTTGTCCTCAAAGACATCTGCGCATCGGCAGCAGATTAGTAGAACAGCACAACTATCAATTAGACGGCAACAGCCGATTATACCGTTACGTGGGCGATTTATTCGGCAGCGCCGAAAATCTTGAGCAATTCGCATATCTATCACAAATCACACAGGCACGTGCAGTCAAAACATACGTCGAACACCTAAGGGCACACAATTACAAAAACAACGGCGTATTATTCTGGCAACTCAACGATTGCTGCCCCGCAATAAGCTGGTCGGCACTCGACTATAATAAAGAACCAAAGGCACTTTACTATTATGCAAAACGATTTTTCTCAAACGTGTTGATTGCTGTCGCCCCTCAATTAGGCAAACACCAAGCCAAATCGCCGAAAAAACTACTCTCACTCAGTGTCATCGCAATAAACGACGGCCCTGAGCCCTTAACTGCCACGCTGAATTGCCGACTTATCGATTTATTCGGCTGTACACTCGACCAGGTTGCTTTTCCTGTCGTGATTGCACCCTTCAGTACGTCGGCTGCGATGAAACTTCCCAAAGCGCTTACCTACCCCCCGGAGCCACAAAAATCCGCTTTACATCTGCTGATGGAAAAGGACGGTAAAAAAATCTCTGAAAACCTGCTCTTTTACCTGCCGGACAAATACATCGATTGGCCAAATGTAAAAATTGAAACGGATTTTGTCCCATTAACAAAGAAAAAATGCAGGCTCACACTAAAATCAAACGCCATAGCAAAGGATGTGCAAATCAAAACCCCTTCACCGGCCCGCTTCAGTAACAATTTTATCGACTTGCTCCCCCCGCAGCAATGCGTAATAACTATCGACTTCGCACAAATGCCCTCTTCAGTTCAATCACTAACAACCCTGCGCTCAATTAGACCGGCTCGCCGCGACTAATAAAACTTGAAGGTTAAAAGCCGTCCCTCAACTCATCCCTAAATAATGCCTCCCACGAACCTACCTCCTGCCGAGTATCCCACATCGGCATCGTACTCATATACCCACCGGGCCTGCTGCCCCACGGACGTAGAGGTTGTTTCGGCTCTCTTGCCAGCTTCTTGATTTCCACAAACTTAGCCAGCAATTTCTTGTCCCAAAACCTGGTTGTAACCGGCAGGTGTTCAATATTCATACCATCAAAGCTGTAAAGCATATCATAATAACGTCTTTCTCTAAGCTTCGTCCCTCCACCGGCCCAATCATTCACACGTGTAACATCCACCACAACCGCCCCTGTAGAATAATCAATCTCATCGGGCGTTGTAACATCTTCTTGACTTAGGCCTGTCTCATTCTTTCCCTTCTCAACATCAACTCTAACTCTCTTGCCTATAACTTCACCCTTCTTGACCGCAAACTTCTCGCTATACCAATACCCCAATGCATACTTGTGAACTTCCACATCCACAGTCTCGCTCGTTTCTTTGATACCAATCGGGAAAAAGTATAACCTTTTGGGCACTTCTACAATATCATCCGCATAAGCAAAATCACTCCACAAAATCGCTTTGTTTTTCAGGTGTTTATCCTCCTGGACAAGCCTGTTCGTCCCTGCTACCGGGTTAAACACTCCCAGCCTTATCCTGTATCGGTAGCAGTTGTCCGGTCGAACCATATCATCGTGTGCCCAGAACACCAATGGCTCACTCATCTTTGCCAAATCAGTATCCGGGTTAATTAAAAGCCCCTCATAGTTGACATAAACCTCATTAATCTTACTTGCAGCATCTCTGCCACTGGGCAACATCATCTCAGGCGCTATGACTTCACCCGTACGCTCAAGTGCCTTGAGCTCTCTGCGAGTAAGACGTCGGGGCCTCTCGAGGCCCGTCTCTGTCTCTGCTGCCTCACGGTCGCCAAGTCGCGCAAGTCGCTCTTCTCTTCTTTTTTTCCTCAACTCCCGGCTCGCAGACATCTCAGAAGTAACCTCCGACCCAAGGTCACCGGCTGCTGCTATCCCAAAAGGATCCTGGCTGCTGCTAAGTGGGGAACCAAGAGTATCGCTAGCTTTGCTGCGACGCTCCGCAATAGCCGCCTTACGCTCACGCTCTTTCTCACGCTTCTCCGCATCCCTCGCTAAACGCTTCTCCTGAACCTTTGCCTCTTCTTGATATTTCTTGTAATCTTTATGTAATGACGGGGGAAACCATTCATCCTCCGCAGAAGCAATCATATATCCCTGCGGCTGCAGCAGGTTCGCCCGCAACATAGGATTATTATATTGAAGCGTACGAATCTCTATCCCACCACGCGGCAGTTTATCAACATCCTCTATAATCTTTAACATACTCTTGTAACCGTCTATCCTCGTGCGAGGAACTCTCTGCCAATCACTCCATCTGCCGTCGGAAAGCAGCTCTTGTCTTTGAAGTTCTACAGCCGCAAAAACCGGATACGCAAGGCACGGGTCTCGCCACTCTTTCTCGAGGTATTGGCCCGTAAAACTTTCTCGAAACCGCTCATACAATTCAGCTACATCAATCCTGCCTTCAACCGTTACAAAGTCAAGGTCGTTCGGCTCACTATTAGACTGGTCATAGCGGACTTGACCTCTAACCTCTTCAATAGGCGCATAAACCACCGCACGGATGTGTTCGACCGAAACATCATTAATTCCACAAATCACCGGAATACGGTATTCCCTTTCATCATCAAGAAGTGTTCTGCCTTCGCCGGGGACGGGCAGAACAAGACCGGTATCAACCTTTACGGCAGAATCAAATAAAGCAGCAATACCATTAAACCTTCCTCCATAGGGCTCCACCTCAACGCTCTTTTGGTGCAGCTTGTCCTCCAAATCTTCCGCCTGCCTGCTTATGTACATATCAATCTTACCGGTGCCAATCTTCGTATTGTCGAAACTGACATAATTAGGGCTAAAAAGCACCCGAGTAAGAAGAAGCCACATGCAAACCACTCCAATAATAGCAAAAACTATCTCTTCAATATGTTCTTCAAAAAAAACGCCGCCTCTCTTAAACATTTGCAACCTCGCAAAAAATTTTCGTCCTTATTTATTATTTTCTCTCAAAAAGGCATCCCCATTGTATCAGCCTGTTTTACAGACTCCTTTTTTACCGATTCGGGCTTAATCTCCTCGTATCCGTTTTTGTTAAAGATATACTCACAAATCAAATCCAGTCTTA
>CAZMCN010000127.1:0-5631 GCA_964564845.1 uncultured Pirellulales bacterium
TAAAACCGCTTTGACGGTCGGCGTGGGAACAGTTATGGACGCTGAGGAAGTTGTGCTCATTGTCAACGGGCATAAGAAGGCCTGGGCACTGCATCAGGCCATTGAAGAAGGTATAAATCATATGTGGACGAGCAGCGCCCTGCAAACGCACCCGAAAGGTATTATCGTCTGCGATGAAGAAGCTGCGGCAGAACTGAAGGTCGGCACGGCAAACTATTTCAAAGATATAGAATCAGCCAATCTTGACCCTGCAACGCTGTTAAAATAAACCGCCCAACCCGAACGCTTCAAATTCTGTTCTTACTTAAGGACTCCGCCGTCGGCCGGGTGGCCGTCTTGGCGGGGCAGCTTCGGGTTTCGGCTCCTTACCGGGGGGATAAACAATGTTTGCATCTTCAACAAGTGATTTGACATAGTTAATAGCAATCTCATCCTGCTTCTCTCCTGTCAGCCTGTTTATTATTTCATCCCTGGCCTGTTCAAAGGTCGTAACAGTGGCTTCTTTGTGGTCTGTAACTTTTATTATGTGATAGCCGAATCTGGTTTTGACAACATTGCTGACCTGCCCGACTTCCAGCCCGAAGGCTGCTTTCTCAAATGGTGGTACCATTCGTCCTTTTGCAAAGAATTCCAAGTCGCCGCCTTTGGCCGCTGAAGAACAGGCGGAATTTGCCCTGGCCAGCTCTGCGAAATCGGCGCCGGCCTTAATCTCCTCAAGCAATTGCTCGGCCTTTGCTTTTGCTGCGGCATCGGCCTCATTCGGGTCTGTGTTAGGGTCGGATTCATCAGGTTTTATGAGGATATGACTTGCTCTGACCTGTTCGGGGCTCTTGTATCGGCCTTCATTTTTAGTATAAAAAGCCCTCGCATCTTCCTCGGTTATATTGACCTTGCCGGCTATTTCGGGTTCGACAAGTCTCGTAAAAGCCAGCCTTTTTGGGAACTGCATCATCTCCTTCCATTTTTCGAAGGTGCTTCCGTGAGATTCTATCAATATCTTGAGCTCCTCGAGTGTCAGGCCCTCGCTGACAGCGATTTTCTTGATGTAGCCATCTACTTCATCTTCAGTAACGACTATATTAGCTTCTTTAATCTTGGTATCCACCAGTTGCGCTTCAATCAACTCATTCAGGGCGTCTCTTCTAATTTTTTCTTTGTAGCTTTCAAGGATATGAGGGGGCCAGTTTCTATTTTTTGATATCTGTTCAATCCTCGGCGCTATCAAGTCGTCTATCTGTTTTTCGGTAATATCAACCCCGTTAACGGTAACTGCAACGTCTGTATCAACCGTCTCGGGGGTTGTTTCAGTAACAGTGGGTTCGGGTTCAGCAGGTTTCTCGGTAACAGGAGGCTTGGGCTCAGCGGGTTTCTCGGTAACAGGGGAATTAGGCTCAGCGGGAGTTTCTGCAACAGCAGGTTCCGGCTCAGCAGGTTTCTCGGCAATAGCGGGACCGGGCTCAGCAATAACGGTTTTTGCTTCAACAGGGGGGGCCTGCGATTCGCAACCGGCAAAAAACAAGGAAGCCAACATTGTAAAACAAGCTAAAAACCCCAAGCTAAAAGAATAAAGTTTCATAATTGTGTCCTTCCATTATTCAAACAGTAAAATTACTTCACAGCCAAACGCAAAAAGCGATTATTCCACCCAAAAACAGAGAAGTCAACATTTTATTTTACTTTATTTTACTTTTTCGGCTTTCAAAACCGGGGGATTTGTACGGCGCGGGATTGCGAAAACCGGGCGTAAAAAGACGTTTAACGAAACAGAAGTTCGGGGACTTGAGCAATCGAAGGCAAAATCCTGCAAATCCCAATTTTATGTATCCGGCGTAATAAAAAACAAGATTGTTTTGACTTGCTGCGGCTGATTTACTACACTATTGCCTTGACAGGTTCGGTAGGCTTCCGCATCAACCTGGGCTCCATTTTGCCATCTTTAGCAAAATGGGACCCCTTATTAAATACGAGGATTTAATGTCTCTTGACAAAAAAGAAGAATGTGGTCTTTTCGGCATTTTCGGGGACGATGAAGCCGTTCAAAAGACCTATTTTGGTCTGCACAGTCTTCAGCACCGCGGCCAGGAATCCGCAGGAATCGCCTCGAGTAACGGGGAGATAATCCGGTGTTACGCCGGTATGGGTATGGTAAGGAGGGTTTTTCGCAGAGGCTCGGGGCTTCTAACCAAATTAGCTAACCCCATTGCAATCGGGCACGTGCGGTATTCGACTACAGGTTCTTCCAAGGCCTGCAACAGCCAGCCGTTCCTGACTGAGTACTCCCGCGGACAGGTGGCGTTGGCACATAACGGCAATCTTATAAACGCATCCCTTCTGCGGGACGAATACGAGGCGTACGGCAGTATCTTCAAATCCACTTCCGATACGGAAATAATTACTCATCTGCTTGCCAAGCCGACACATATCAGCAAACCTGACCCGCTGGCACATGTGCTTAACCATCTGCAGGGGGCGTATTGTCTGCTGTTTTTATTTGCCGACCGAATTGAGGCAGCCCGCGACCCTTACGGCGTTCGTCCTCTTTGCATAGGACAAACGCAAAACGGCAGTTACGTCATCGCCAGCGAAACGTGCGCTTTTGATGCGATAAAAGCAGAGTTTATTCGTGAAGTAGAACCCGGTGAAATCATTACCCTCGCTCAAAATGGTCTGGAGAGCAGATTTTTCGTTAAAAGCGGCACTGTAACACCTTCACACTGCACATTCGAGCACGTTTATTTCGCCAAGCAGAGCAGCACTATTTTCGGCGAAAACGTGCACGAGTTCAGAAAAAAACTCGGAAGGCAACTGGCAAAAGAGCATCCCGCCGATGCCGACCTTGTAATACCTGTGCCGGATTCAGGAACGTCTGCTGCAATAGGATACTCAGAACAAAGCAAGCTGCCTTTCGATATGGGACTGATACGAAGCCATTATGTGGGCAGGACGTTTATCTCGCCGAGCCAGGATTTAAGACAGTTCGAGGTCGAGCTTAAACTGGCGGTTGTAAAAGAAACCATCAAAAACAAACGTGTGGTGGTAGTGGACGATTCAATCGTTCGAGGCACAACCACAAGAGGCAAGATAAGAGCACTGCGCGAGGCAGGGGCAAAAGAAATCCATATGCGCGTGAGCTGTCCGCCGCTGAGGCACCCGTGTTTTTATGGCGTGGATTTCCCGACTAAAGAAGAGCTGCTGGCAAATAATCGCAACCTTGAACAAATCAAGGAATTTCTTGAAGTGGACAGTATCGGCTATACTTCACTGGAGGGGTTGTTATCCTGTGCTGTTCTGCCGAAAGACCATTATTGCACCGCCTGCTGGACAGGCAAATACAGGATACCGGTAGATATAGCCCTTAATAAATTTGCAATGGAACGCTATCAACTGCAAATGTTTGACGACTGGCCCGAAACAGATGAGTAAATATATAAGCTATGAGCAGTCCGGCGTCAGTATCGACGCCAATGACGAGATGGTTGAGCGAATCACCGGTTTTGTTGCCAGCACTTTCGGGCCAAGAGTTATGGCTTCAAAAGCCGGCTTTGCGGGGATGTTTCGGCTGGACTACGACGAAAAGCTCTTCAAGAAAAACTACAAGAACCCTGTCCTTGTTGCCTGTACAGATGGCGTGGGCAGCAAAGTTCAGTTGGCCGCACAAGCAAAGAAATTCGACACAGTCGGGATCGACCTTGTAGCGATGAACGTCAACGATATGCTCGCCCATGGTGCCGAACCGCTGTTTTTTCTCGATTATTTAGCCGTCCACAAATTAGAGCCGAAAATAATAACAGAAATGGTAAAAGGCGTTGCGGCGGGGTGCCGATTGGCCGACTGTGCACTCATCGGCGGGGAGACCGCTGAAATGCCCGACACCTACCGAAGGGGTGATTTCGATATGGCCGGATTTGCCGTCGGGATAGTAGAGAAGAAAAAAATCATCAACGGAAAAACAATCAGAAAAGGAGATGTGATTTTAGGACTGGCCTCAAGCGGGCTGCACAGTAACGGTTATACGCTCGTACGTAATATCTGTTTTAAGAAGTATGGAATGAAGATGACCGATACTCCCGACGGGCTCGACGGAGCTGTGCTGGGTAATGCGTTGTTAGAGCCGACACGAATTTATGTCCGGCCGATAGTTAAACTCTTATCACAATACAAAGTCAAGCGCATCGTCCACGGGATGGCACATATAACAGGCGGAGGATTAGTGGGAAATATACCTCGCATACTGCCAAGTGACTGCAATGCCGTTATAAAAAAATCGAACTGGCCGGTACCAAACATATTTACATTCCTGCAAACAAAAGGCCCCGTTGAAGCCGATGAGATGTACAGAGTCTTTAATATGGGGATAGGGTTCGTGCTGATAGTGGCGGAGGATTTCGCCAACTCGCTCGTGAAAAAACTGACCAGATACGGCCAGCAGGTTTACAGGATAGGCCGAATTACTACCGGCACCGGCAAAGTGATTCTCAAATAATCCACCCCGCCCCTGCCGAAGGGGCGGGGTTCACTGATGAAAAGCATGAATAAAAACCTGAGCAAGTTATTTGCAGCAGCGATACTGTATGCCGGGTTTGCCGCATATTTGTATCAGCCGCATTTCAGAAACTTCGACAAACAGCAATACCTGCTGCTTGTAAACGTTTGCGCAGCTTCTTTAGGCTGCTTTGTGCTCAGTCGGCGGTGGGTGGGGGCGTTTGGGGGAGCGTTTTTTGCCGGCGCAATTTACGGCTTCGGCCCGTTTATGCTGGGGCTGGGTAAATACCATCCGACGGCGGGTTTCATAGCCGCCGCAATACCGTGGCTTCTTTGTCCTGCCGTATTCGGCCCAACAGCCAAATGGCGATGGCTGAGAACGCCGCTTGCCGCTCTGCCATTTTTGGTAGTTGTGCTATTTTTCGAGGTTGCCGCCCGCTGTGGCCTTTTCCCGATTCCAATACAAACAAGGCTGCAATCAGCCGATTTGGCAGGATTGGCGGCTCCACTGGTTGCGGCTAAGCGAAATTTAACTTTAATCGGCTTTTACCACGTTCCAGTAGCGGCGCTCGTAATAGGTTTTTCAATGATGCTTGCGGCCCGGCGAGTTGGTGTGATATTTATCTTTTGCATCGGCACAATACTGGCCTTTTGTGGACCCCTGCTGAACACAAGTTCGCTTATCTGGCTGAGTCTGCCGGTGCTGTGCTGCTCGATACTCATCGGTGAGGGACTCCAGGGATTTACCTCAGCGGGTTTTGCCGACAGGAAATGGCTGCTGGGCGCTACGGCAATAATGGGGCTCCTGGCGGTTTGTACGCTTCTATCGGCGACAAAATATTACAAAGTAATCGCCGGTCTGGGGGCCGGATACGCAGACATGCTTGTTCAAACCGCCGGGATGTACGTACTCGGTGCGATAGCTGCCGGGATAGTCCTATTCATCGTAAGTGCAAGACTTCGCTGCCGCCGGCTGCGATGGGCTGTACTGTACTCGGCGGTGACAGTTGATATATTCTTTGGCGCAACGTTTATCGTTGATAAAATTCTCTAAGCAGCCATACCACCAATGAATATTACAAGTCGTTTTTTCTAATACTGCACTTTCCAAGAAAATTGACGTTAGTTTAGCTCTTTAACAACTGATAC
>CAZMCN010000128.1:0-5554 GCA_964564845.1 uncultured Pirellulales bacterium
TATTAGTTCATATTTGATAATATAACTGAATAAATAAAAACAATTTCAGAACTGTGCTCTTTCATTAACACCTTGATAAGAAAGTAATTAGGTGATATGAAAAAATGCCGGAACACGTAAAATATGCTGTTTTTGGGACAAAATGGGGCTATTTTGGTCTTGCAGGCACCCATAGCGGACTTTTGCGAACACACCTGCCTGCCCCTGAACCTGAAAAAGTTAAATCACGACTGTTAAAGGGTTTGGGACCGGCTGAATACAAAAAGACGTATCTTATGAGTGTGCAGGAGATGATAACTGCCTATTTTGCCGGTACTTATGTAAATTTCGACAGCGATATCGCCGTTACGCTGGATGGTTTGAGCGAATTTTCTCAGCGGATATTGACCGCGTGCAGGAATGTAAAGTACAGCAAAACAATAAGTTACGGTCAGCTAGCTAAAAAAACAGGACAACCAGCAGCAATCAGGGCTGTCGGGGCGGCGTTAGCCAAGAACCCCCTGCCGTTGATAATTCCCTGTCACAGAGTGATTTACAGCGATGGGAGGACAGGAGGATTCAGCGCAGCAGGCCCGAAAAGAATGAAAGAAAAAATGCTCACTCACGAGGCTAACAAGGTCGCTGCCGGTGAGCCAGGGGCAGTTCTTATTCGAGGTGTATGACGCTGTTTTTTCTGTCGGCGTCGAGAGAGGCCTTTTTGATGACATCGTAAAGTCGGCGGGGGCTGCGGATTTTCTGAAAATCAAACTTGGGGTCGGTTTTGTCGGTGGTTATCAGCCCGACCGAGCCGATACCAAAAAGACAATCAAAAAGCGAACGACGCATTTTAATGTCAACCACGCGGAACATATCAAGATTGTCAACCTTCCTGTCGAGAATGCCTCTGCTGAACTCAATCCGCTCGGCGGTAACTTCATAACGCATCATTTTCAGCCGAACCGCTTTTAATAAAAGCAAAAGCACAACAAAAACCATAATCCCAAGTGCGGCAGCAAGGCGATACCGGGCGAAGGTAATAACCTGGCTGTCGGATAATTCAAGCCCGAGAAGATTATCGAGAAAAATTTCGAGTGGAAAGACAAATAACAGATACGCAACGGCAAAGAAAAAAATGCCTCTCGCCACAGCACCGGCCATTCCCCACAAAGAGGGTCTGGATACGAAGAGGACATCGTCGGGCTTTGCGGGAGCTTCGGATTGCGAATCGGAATTGCCGACCGCTATGAGGGCCTTGGCCTTCTGGGTATTCAGGAACTCGCTGCAGAACCGGCACTTAATTGCCTGGGCCTGTATCGTCTCAGCACAAAAAGGACACTGCTTTGTTGACGGCGCTATTATCGGAGTTATTTCCATCGTAATATATATCGGAAAACGGACTGATTTCGGATAAGAATTTTAGCTGCTTTATCTTAACCGCAAACGGGCAGCTGCTAAGACCAATCATACTATTATTCCGTCAAGTACGATATTGTCAGTCAGAACCTGCGGTAAAACCGCAGGATAAATACTCGGACCGGCGTTTTATGTGGGTGCATTTATAAGGCGAAAGAATACTAATAACGGCGCCGCCGAAAAGCAACCGAGCGGAAGGAGGCATCTGCGTTTGCCAGGCCTTCCTGCAGAGAGCTTACGTGATGCACCAGGTCGGGATGACTGCCTGCCAGCTGAATGGCCGCTGCATAATTTCTCATCAGCGCATCCAGCAGGCCGGCGAGCTCGTTTAAGAGGGCATTGTAGTAGGCAATAGTGTTGTCGAGCTCGTCATAGTCTCTGAATGAATATGTGGGCCAATATCTCTCGTCGCCGCCGGTAACGCCATACCGGCCGCGATAAACGATTTGACCGCCGCTGCTGAGCCACCTTGCAACGGCATCTATTTCGTCAGCCAAAGCATCAGAGCGATTCTCAAGGAACTCAATGGCAGAAAGAATTTCATCAAGCCGTCCCTTGGAACGCTCATAGTCGCGTCTTGCCCCGAGAAGTCGGCGGTCCTGAATCTTGCGGGCATTAACGGCTTCAAGTTCGCCCAGAAGCTCCTTTTGGGAATCTGCAATTTTTTCAGCTACCGCCGTTTGCACAGCTTCCTCAGCGGTCAAGGTCAACAGTGTGCCTTTTTTGCTCCAGGTGCGAACCACTTTTTGCTTCGGCTTTTTATCACGAGAATCGATGATAATCCGCCTGTCATTATCGATAACCTCAACAACTCCAACGCTTTTATCCGTCATCGCCTTTATGAGCAGAGCGGCGTTAACTCTTCTTTCAGCTATCGAAGAGACAAACTGCTGCCATTGATACTTAAGTTCGCCGGATGTCTTTTCGTCCCCGTCGGGAGGTGTTTCGGTACCTTCGTCAGACAAAGAGCCGGCGAACTGAGGCGATATCGCCCCGATTTGGGTGCCTTTTTTCATATAAATCCTGTCACAGGCAAGTGCGACCATAGCGGCTTCTGCAAAAGCGCCGCCGAATTCGCCGCCGCTAAGATATGCAACCGTCAGGCAATTGTCGGTATCAGTAATTGCCGCCCCAATCCTTTGTGCCAAATCGATTCTGCCTCCGGGGGTGTCAATCTCGATTAAAATAAACAGCGGTCCCTGGCTGGCAGCTAAAGCCAACGTCCTTTCAAAAACCTCGGTTTCAGCTATAAGATTGAGCGAATTTTTTAAGGGAAAGACAAATATCTTTTTCTGCCGGCCAAGATAGTTGCCGGTGATTTCATATTCGCTAAGGTCAAGATACTTCGGCGAGCTGTTCTCGATACGAACCTGCGTTCTATCGCCTTTTCTCCTGGCAACAACGTAGCCGTTGAAGCTCCTTCCGGTTCTGCGGTTCACAAAGGTATCGGCCAGGCAGTTAGAGAAGAAAAAGACAATGATAAGAACAAGAACACGATATTTAGCCATTGTACTGCCCCTTATTTAACCATCAGCTTGTCGGCTATTATACCAAATATCAACAGAAAAAGCAATAAGCCCCGCGTTTATTCATACAGCAGGTATGTAGTATAGACGCTTCAAATGGCGGATTTATGTGGTATAATAAGTTCTTTCTTAAGAAAAAAAAGGTCGTGTCAGATTAAGTTGAAGTTTATGGGAATTCCAACAGTTGCCATAATTGGTCGGCCTAACGTGGGCAAAAGCAGTCTGTTAAACGCACTGGCAGGCGAGATGATAAGCATCGTTGAGCCAAGTGCCGGGGTTACAAGAGACCGCATCAGCACCATTATCGGCAGAGACGAGCGGTATTTTGAGCTTGTCGATACCGGCGGATACGGCATAGTCGATAGCGACCGGCTCAGCAGCCATATCCAAGGGCAAATACGCAAAGCGATTGAAGAGGCAAACCTTGTGCTGTTTATGGTCGATATTCGCGACGGGGTCGTGCCGTTAGATGAACAAATAGCACAGCTTCTGCGCAAAGAGAACCTTGAGGTTATCGGGGTTGCGAACAAGGCCGATTCCGCGAAGATGTTCGCAGCGGCGGCAGAATTCCACCGGCTGGGCTTCGGAGAGTTTTTGTGCGTCTCAGCGACGAACAATCTTAATAAAAATATTCTGCTCGATAAGATTTTTGAAAAGCTTTCAGCTTATGAATCAGCCGAGCCGGCCCGACCGGTGATGAAGATAGCGGTAGTGGGCAAGCGAAACTCCGGCAAGAGTACGTTGGTAAATTCGATGGTGGGAACAGAGCGGGTAATTGTCAGCGAGACGCCGGGGACGACCAGAGACGCTGTGGACGTTCGATTCGAAAAAAACGGTAAAACCATTACGGTAATCGATACGGCAGGGGTAAGAAAGAAAAGCAAAATGGCCGACAGTATCGAGTTCTACAGCTATGTTCGGGCACAGCGCTCGGTTCGCAGGGCAGACGTTGTGCTGCTGCTTATTGATGCTACCGTGGAGATTTCACAGGTTGATAAGAAGCTGGCCAAGTTCATCGCCGGCGAATACAAAAGCTGCATAATAGTTATCAACAAATGGGACATTGCAAAAGAGAAAGCGCACACCGAGGACTATGAAGAATATCTTACGAAAATGCTGCCGGTGTTAAAGTCGGCCCCGCTCGCCTTTACGACCGCGACCGAGGCGAAAAATGTCCAGAGCGTTCTGGATTTGGCAGCGGAGATCTTCAAGCAGGCTACGACACAACTGCCGACGGCAAAACTGAATAAGGCGCTTGAAATTATTAAGGCCGAAAAGACCGGCACAACTAAAAAAAAAGGGGGCAAATGGCCGAAAATTTACTACGCCACACAGATAGCAACCAATCCGATTACGATACTTATGTTCGTCAACCGCCCGGAACTGTTCGAAGATAGATATATGCAATTTATTAAAGGAAGATTACAATCCATCCTGCCGATTGCCGAAGTGCCCGTCCGGCTGCTGACACGAGCACATAGAAAGAGCGGTTAGAAAAAATATCAGGCTAAATCTTGACTATTCCACCTAAAACAATTTTTTTACGTCAGCAACTTTTTTATTTCCTCTCCGATTTGATTTGCCTTTGTATCGTTTGTTTCCACCACGTATAACCGACAGACCATTGGTTGCAAACGACTCATATGATGTAAAATGCTACTTTAATAGCGCAAATAGGAGCGCAAATAGGAGACTTAACCCATTTTAAGTTGTCTTTGCTCTTTGAAAATGAAATAAAATGATGGCTATGGTGTACTTTTGCAGGATGAGACGGCAGCTTCGGCAAGTCCAGGCTACACCCCCGCTCAGGCTACGAATATACTCTACGCCGGCGAGCAGTTCGATACAGATGCACTGCAGTATTACCTCCGCGAGAGATATTACAATCCACTAAATGGTAGATTCAATCGCATTGATCCGTTCTCCGGCAACACCCACGACCCACAATCGCTCCATAAGTACCTCTACGGGCACAATAATCCGGTTAACGGAATTGATCCAAGCGGAAGGAAAATTAAAGGTGTCCGTACTTTATTTACATATGAATTTTGCACTATGGTTTTTAACTTTTCGTTTTAACTTTTAATTTTCTTCTCTGTGTCTTCGGTGCTCTCTGTGGCTATTATCTATCTTTTTTTGTGCCTTTTTGCGGCTAATTTTCTTCTCGTGTCTTGGCGCCTTAGTGGCTGAATTTGTTAGATTTTCATTGAAAAATGGCCATAATTTGGTATAATACCAAAATGCACGCGTGTAGTGCGTGTTAGGCCCCGCACCTATTTCTTCAAAAAATAGGTGCGGCGGTAGACGAAATTGGGGGGAACGACTCCCTCCAGGAGCGACAAATACGCGGAGAACCGCACGTAAAGGAACAGCTTGTCCTGAGCTTGTCGAAGGGCAGTTCCAGTCAAATTTAGTCAATAACTACGAACTACGAACTAAATTATGCAAAACAAACCCAATTTCCGAAAAGCTCAAATGAACATAACTTCAGTTAATACAATGAACTATGAACAACAAACTACGAACTGTTTTATCAAAAACAAACCCAATCAAACCCAACCTGTGGTGAGCAAAGTCGAACCACCTGTGGTGAGCAAAGTCGAACCACCTGTGGTGAGCAAAGTCGAACCACCTGT
>CAZMCN010000129.1:0-5547 GCA_964564845.1 uncultured Pirellulales bacterium
ATCTCGTGGCTTGTGGCTCGTAGTTCGTGGCTCGTGAATCGTATCTCAAATATCGTATCAGCGCACCTCGTGGTTCATGGTCCCTTTCTGATTGAATATCGACTATTGACTATTGAATATTGTATGTTGAATATTGACCTAAAGGTTTTCCGTTTCGCTCCGATACTATTTACGAACGATGATTTTAGGCGTGTATCTGCTGATACGAAAACGTGCGGTTCTCCGCAAAACCTTTGCCTGCCGGCGATTTCTCGTTTGCCTGTCAGGCAAACATAAGAATATTTTAACATATTTTTAACCAAAAGTCAAAGAAAAAAACTCAAACTTCGGGGTTTTACCATAATCTTCTCCGCAGCAAATCCTTGTGAAGCCAAAAACAGGTATTTATTGCCTCAGTCAAGCCTCCTAACAGACGGTATAAAAGAAAGTCAGGTTTATCCGGTAATGGTTGACTTAGGCAAACTAAGCGGTCGCAAATATTCGGATGTTCTTCAACAAGCCATCCTAAGTAAATCATCACCAACACCGCTAACAAGACCAACCTACAGATAGCCGACCAACGAAACGTTCGTATTTTTTCAAGATTCACCTGGCTTTTGAGAAAGCGAATTCCTTCTTCACATTCCCACCTTCGGATATAGAAACGCAACACACGTTCTGCATCCTTAAGATTTTCTACAGGCAAATTTGTTAACAACATCATCGTCTTATCAACTCCGGCAAGCCGAGAAACAACCATTTTCAAATCCTCATCTATCCCAGGCAGCCGAACCTTCACCCAGCCTATTTGTGTAACACGAAACGAAGGTTTGCCGTAACGCTTGAGAAGCTTATGAAAACGATATGGAGTTGGAGTTTGCTCGGCAAGCTGATATGCCCGAATTGGCAGCCATTTTCCAGAACTGCTGTAAAACCGCTGTAAATGCCGGTTTCCTACAAGTCTCGCCACAAAACGGTACTTGTTATCCAGCCAATCTTCAAACATTACCCATCCATCAAATCCCCTGTCCACTACAAGCACACCACGGTTATCTGTAAGCTCAAAGATTTTATGAATGTCTTTAAGAACAACCGGATTTTGTCCCGGACTGTAAGGCTGCTGATTGCTGAACGGCTCCAGTAATATAGGGACAGGATTTTTGCGACTCAGTGAGGCGTATAACTCGACTAACCAGTAACCGTTCACCAATTCGCCGGTGCTGCCATCACGAACTTTAGGCATATAAACCAATCTTTTTGCGAAAGTCTTGTCAATGTCTGAGAGGTCAAGAATAATAGTCGTATCATCCTGAATAAAAGTCGGCCAAAGTTCTGGCAGCACTTTTTTGACCTCACGGTCAAAATTGCTATCTTTGACCAGATGTTGGTCAAGCCGGTCAAGTCGTGATACAAATTTTGTTCGTTGATTTGGCAACTGCCTTGCCATTTGGCAAACGATAGGATTGCCTGCCCGCAAGAGCCCTATTGTGGCGTCTCGCAGAATACACAAGTAGAGCGCCTTGAGCGAATTGTCCCCCGAAGTTGGCTTTCAAAAACCCCGAAGTTTGAGAAGAAAAGAACTTGCGAAAAAATGCAAAGTAGTGTACAATATCATTTCCAGGGTGATATATGGACGACAAACCGCAAAACAGGAAGGGCTGGCCGTTTTAGGGGCAGGTTAAAATGAAAAATATCCATCCGTTCCTTACAATGTTCGCAATTATCTTATTCATTACTGCTGCGGGCTTTGCTAAACAGCCTGAAGTTGAAACTATCGAGCTCGGCCTGGACGGCAAAGTAACCTTCAGCACGGGCGCAGTTGGTAAAAAGGGTGATTTGCTGGTGAAAACGTCATCGGCTGATGACGGAATTGAAGTCGAAGTAAGTCTCTCCAGAGCAATAATTTCAAAACTTGTTGCTGAAGATGGCAAAATCTACGACAGATTAAGCATTACCGGCTGTGGATTAACCGCAGAGCAGGTAGGCCTGCCGGAAATGCCCTTTAAGGGTTTTTTTCTGGAAATACCATACGGCGTTGATATATCAGTTGAGGTTCGGGAGGAAGAATTAGTCACCATCGGGTTCGGTTATAATATTTATCCGCTCCAGCCGGCTTTGCCCGACAGCGGTTCAGAGCATATCGACTTTACGATTAACGAGACCGCCTACAGCACAAATGCTTTTTACCCTGCTGAGCCAATCGTTATCAACCCACCCGGTTTCATCCGCGGACGGCGGGTGGTCTTCGTACAGGTCTTTCCGTTCCAGTACAACCCGGCAGACAGAGAAGTAAGGACATTCAAAAAACTGATGTTCAAGCTTAAATTCGAAGGCACAAAAGAAGAGCTTAGAGGAATAATAAGAAAACGAAGACTAAGAACACATCAATTCGAGAAATTAGCAGAGTCACTGATACTCAATTACGAAGCCCAGAACCTAAAGGAGGATGAAAGCTCCACTGAAAAGTTGCTGTTACCAGAATCACAGGGTGCCGATTATTTAATCGTTGCGGCCGATAATTTTTATGAGGAAATTCAGCCTCTTGCCGATTGGAAATACAAAAAGGGCTATATTACTTATGTCGCCAAATTCTCCGAGGTCGGCAGTACCGCAGCAGACGTCAAAAGCTATATCCAGAACGCTTACGACAACTGGAGTCCTGCTCCAAGCTTCGTTCTTCTGGTGGGCGACTCTGAAGATGTCCCTCCAGATTATTACTATGGAGAAAAGGAATGTGTATCAGACTATCCCTATAGCTGCGTGGACGGCAGCGATTACTATCCCGACCTTATGCTCGGGCGTTTGCCGGTACATACCGAGAGTGAATGCAGCGTCGTTGTCAACAAAATCCTCGAATATGACAGGTGGCCGGAGTCCAATCAATGGTATGACGATTTTCTTGCAGCAGCTTACTTCCAGGACAATGGCAACGATTCAGGTGAAATAGATGACGATGGATACGCTGACCGCTGGTTTATGGAAACCGCGATGACTATCTATAACTTCATGGTCAATACATTGGGCTGGGACGGCCACACGGCGTTGTGCACCAGTCACTGGCCGTTAACCTACAGCACGGATAATTATCATTTCGATGACGGCTCCTATGCTCATCGAGGCACAATCAACCAGCAGAGTTGGGGATGCACGGGCAACTATCCGGACCCTGTACCGACGTGGGTTGTGGAGTTATGGACCAGCCACTCGCAGGCAACCAGTGACATCAGCGCCGCCATCAACGCAGGTGTAAACATCGTTCTGCATAGAGACCATGGCGGAGAAACCAGCTGGGGAGACCCTTCCTACAACGTCAGTAATATCAACGCATTGACAAACGGTCGAAAGACACCTGTGGTATTGAGTATAAACTGCAATACCGGCTCTTTCTACAGAACCGGAGGTGACTGCTTCTGTGAGGCTTTTCTCAAAAAAGCCAACGGCGGAGCGGTCGGAATCACAGGTGCTACCCGGGTGAGCTACTCCGGCTACAACGACCTGCTGGCACACGGGTTCTTTACCTGCTTGTGGCCATCCTACGACACCACACATACCGACGCAACTTATCCCCATTCGAGGCGACCGGCTGAGGCACTTAATTATGCAAAGTATTATATGCTTACATACAAAGGTGACAACGGAACCACCGAGGCTGAGTTCCATATGTTCCACTGGTTCGGCGACCCTGAAATGCCCCTTTACACCAGCGACCCCTGCACAATGTATCCGGCCTATCAGGATATGATTGCATTTGGACATCAGAGTTTCGTGGTCGAAACGGGCGTCCCCGGTGCTCTGGTCTGCCTGTCAAAGCCGGACGAATTCTACATCTCCGGTTATGCTGACGGCACAGGACACTTCGATGCTGAAATTGAAGCACTCTTTGCGTTTGAACCAATGGACATTACCATTACAGCGCAGAATTATCACCCGCACGAGGACCAGGTACCAGTCAGCACAACTGAAGGCGACCTTTATCCTGACGGCAACATTGATAATAACGACCTGAAGGTCATCTCTGCACACTGGCTTGAGGATAATCGTCATTATCGAGAGGATGGTGACCTGAGCGGCTGGTGGGAGTTTGATGAGGGCGACGGCAATACCGCTGCGGATTCTTCCGGCTACGGCAACACAGGCACATTGTACAATGAGCCAAATTGGCAGGAAGGGATATTGGAGTTTGACGGTGTTGATGATTACGTCCAGACCGCCTACAACGCGAACAAACTCCAACTCACCGGCAACTATACCTGGGCAGTCTGGTTAAAGGCGGATTCTACTCAGGCCGATTGGGCGACGATTTTTAACAAGTACGACCCCAACACGGCCGGACCAGGCAATAATCACTGGTCGCTCCAGTTCGGTGTCGACCACATTATTGACACAAGCGGCAAAATCGTCGTCTGGAATGGGGCGGGGTTTATGGACTTTTGGGACACACAAATTGAGTTAAGTGAAATCGCAGGCGGCTGGCATCACATAGCTGTTGTTCGCAGTCAAAATATAATGACATCATACCTCGATGGCGACCAGGTGAATTGGGGTACATACACCACAAATCCAATCAGTGGTGAGGGGCATCTTAACATCGGAGCCGATAGGAGGCTACTGAACTTTTACAAAGGTCTGATTGGTGACGTCAGTATTTATGATTATCAACTTACTTCGGACGAGGTTAGAGAGCTCAGCCTGGAACATCCTGTTGGGCAGCTTGTTGGGTGGTGGAATTTTGATGACGGCACAGCCGACGACAGCAGCGGCAACAACCGCCACGGGACACTGGTGCAAAGCGGCGGGGGTACGAGCGTTAATATCGTTTATGACGCCGACAGGGACAGCAATGTGCTGGACGTAAACAACCCGGCCGGCCATACTATCAACAGTGTTGTTGACTGCGGCGGAGCCGGCGACTGGGCGGACATAAGAACCCAAATATCAGTTGCAGCGTGGCTCAAGGTCGATACATTCCACGTAGCTAATCAGTATCTGCTCACTAAGGGCAACACATATCAGTTGACCAGAAGCAGCTCAACGGATACAATGCGTACCTATATGGATGGATTGAGTGATACCGCTCTTTCTTCGAGCGCTACTGTAAATGACGGCAGTTGGCACTATGTTGTGGTAACATACGATTCGGATTTATCGGAAAGAATAATATACATTGACGGTGTGAACTGCGGCAGTGACACACCATCGGGTTTGCTTAATGTCCATACCGAATCGTTTGTAATCGGCGGGCGGCTTGACAGCTCCTTTGACGACAGGGGATGGGACGGTCGAGTTGATGATGTCCGTCTGTATGACTATGTGCTCAGCCGTAGTGCTGTTAGATGGCTGTATGAAGGTTCCCCGGCATCTGAGCCGGTGGGTTATCTTTGCTTTGAAAGGCCGATTGGGGATATAAATGGCGATTGCAAAGTTGACCTGCTCGATTATGCAATCCTGGCATTGTACTGGATGGAATCTGAAGGAGGCAGCTAAAGATTTAATGGTTAAAGCTAAAAGATTTTGCGTTCAATCCCGCCAAGATAGAAACGGCCGTCCCTTCGCATAAATTCAACGATT
>CAZMCN010000130.1:0-5440 GCA_964564845.1 uncultured Pirellulales bacterium
ACGCCATACATAGTCGGCGCCGATATAATTACGCCTCGGACCAAACATCTCAAATCTTCCAAGACCGGTTATAAGGCTGCCGTTGTAGATTTCCGGACTTGACAATACTCCCAGCCCCACAGCAGGTCTGTTCCAGATTAATCTGTCAGTCCCCGCAGAAACCGCATCTTCTGTCTTATTCAACCAGATAAAATCAATATTAAAACGCATCCAGTCAACTGTCTCGTATTCTTCTGCTCCCCGCGAGAGCTCATCCAATCCCCCGCCCAAAGCTCCCCTGCGAAGACGCTTTGTCTGAAGTCTCTGCGAAATACCTACGTTCAATACATCGCGTTGTTCAACAACCAAATCACTCTGCTCATAAAGAACAGCCGTAAGATGAGGCTTTATGATATGACGAAGACCATTCAAATCCCAAAGCCGCGACTTGACACCGGGATAAACCTTCCAGTATTGCGTGGCCGCACGAATTCCAGCCTCGCCAATCCATATCGTATCCTCACCAAAACTGCCCGAACCGCTGCCGTCCACAAGCGTTCTCGTAAAACCGCTGCGGTCGTCATAGCCAACCGTAGCAGCCACAAACGGTACTATCTTAAAAGAATCCACCCGCACCGGCATATCAAGCTCACTCCTGTGTGATACAAACGAAAACCATTCTTTGTCTATCGCAACCGAATGGTCTTTGCCTATTTTCTGACGCAATCGGCTGACCTGGGTATCACTGTATAAAGTAAAGTTATCGTCAAAAAGCGACTGGCCCACAAGGTGAAACTCGACACTGGGCATCTCTTCCAGCTCATCGGCAAAATCATTTATCCTGCCCAACCCTAACAAAGAAAGTCCCCAGTTGTCCTCGATACGCTTGAGATGGACATAAGTTTCCTGACCGGCGCCGACATTAAACTCGCTGCGATAATACTGCTCTATAAAATGTTCATCGGATGCATATCCAACACCCGTTGTAAGCTGCCAGTTGTAAGGCAGGAAAGTTCGCTGAAGCCAGAACAATCGGCCGCGAACCTCATTGCCCCGCCCAAGCCCCCTTCGGCTGCTGTGTCTGCCGAGTTTGTCCTCACCGCTATCGTCGATGATATAACCTATAAGCCGGCCAAAATAATTATCCCTCTGATAATCAATCTTTACGCCCGTGCCGAAGCCCCTCTTGCCGTAATAGTCAAACGCATAGGTGCTGTCAACCCCTTCCGGCTCACGCAGCCCCAACAGCTTTGACAGATACCACCGCGTCTCAACTGTCATACCCCAGGTATTATCGTAACCGGCATGCACGCTTTTTAAGGCGGTGTCGGGCTTTTGCAAATTTGTTCGCACATAAGGCCAATAGAAAACCGTCGAATCATAATACTTCATCCGAATATCATACATCTGAGCGTCATAACTGTCATCAGAGACCCTGCCACGCTTAGCATCAAGGGTCGTCGTATCGGTAATAATTACTTTTGAGGCTGTAAGTGAAATCTGAGGCAGCTCAAATTCACTGCTGGTTAAAGTGGCGCCCTCAGCGGCAAATTTATTCTCCGCCAACTGCTCTAATTGGTCCGCCCGAACGTAAATCGGAATCCCCCTCTTGGTGTCGAAATTCCTCATCACCGCATTTACTGCAAGCGCCTTCTTGCTGTGAAAATCATAGTACAGCTCATCAGAGCGAATCGTTCGCACCCCTTCGGTCATCAAAATATCACCGGACAAATAAACCGCCCTGACTGCCCCCATCGATAAAACATCCTCAAAACTATCGCTGCGCCGCGACTCTTTATCCGTCTGAAGTTCTTTCGCTGAATAAAATATAACCGCATTATCGGCCAGCAATTCAAGTAAACCGCCCCTCTCGTCCTGTTTTTGCCAAAGATAAAGCCTGCCGCCGCTGACAGTCGCAATATCCGTCCCGTCCGACGCCGCAGAAGATTCTATCTTCAACGCAGCCTCGCCCGCCGGCGATATGTTCACCGGATACCTGAACTTCACTTCAGGCTCGGCAGGTTCCTTCAGGGCTCCCAAACGCCTCTCTTGGCGTTTGGGGTACCTCTTCTTAGGCTCGATTACTTCCTTTATCGGCTCAAGCACCCCCGGCTTCTTAGCAGGTTTTTCCGGGACCTTTTTCTCTGTCGGCAATTCGGGAACCAGCGCATCGGGCTTAACAACAAACTTCGGCCCGGTCAGGATAAGCCCGAACGACTCAACCGCTCTTCTGTAAAGCTCCATCCCGCCGGGCTCGGCAATCTCTCTTTCGGCGGCGGTTACAAAAACCTCACCGCTTACCTCAAACCAAACTACCAGTGCCCCGCCTTCTTCAAGCTCAATCCGGCCCAAATCCGTTGTCTTGACGCCTCGGCCTTTTTGAACGGATATATCGCCCCGCATATACACCTTCGCCTTGTAATCCACTCGAGTCCTGCCGCGAAACCGACGAGCCACACTTTCCAGCAAAACAACCGCACTTTCACTCGAAAAGTGATTGGCCCCTATCGACATCGAAAATCCCTCAGGCAAAACAAGACAGTGCTCGACCGTACTGAGCTGATAGCTGATAAGTTTATCACCCGACAGATGCAAATCCTGACCGACAAATGCCCGGGCCCGCTCCTCTTCGATACCAAACGAAACATTTGCACTCAGTAAAACATCCAAAAACAAAATAAATAGGTATTTTCTTGCCATACTCACTCTCGTGTCCTTATGGTTTATGCCCAAATCCAATTCACTTCCAAAGTTTCACGAATTATAGCTGCTGCCCGCCACAAAGCCAGTAAAAAGCTTGATAATTGACCACTGATATTCGATAATTAACTCTTGGTCGTTATAAAACATTAAAAATACGCAATTATCAATGGAAAAACATAACTGGTATGGCTCACAACAAATACTCAAAACACCAAAACGCGGCAATTGGCCGATATTACGACCACCTTGATACCATAATGCTCCGGAAACTCGGCGAACTGGTCACGGAACTATATCTGGCCGACAACCAATCAAAGCAAAACCGCCTCTGGCAAAGAGCACGCAAGGCAATGATAAAACTGAATGTCCCCCCGGCAATCATCGACCATATAATGCAAAAAAGAAGCGTCGAAATACTGGCCAAAAACCTGCAGGACTTCCAGAGCAATAAAAAATGAAATTAATCAATAAAAAAAGCTGTTAAAAAGCAAATTATCTTTACACATTAATCGGGTCCCCAAAACGCGAAATAATGCGTTTAGGCAGCCCCTTGTTCCGGAGGACAAATATGATTGACCAATACTCCGCATCGGCCAAAGTGTACTCAACCGAAAGCCTCGGCAAATTAAGCATCATAGATATGCTCAAATATTTCGAGGAAAAAGGTGCTATGCGAGTCTCAGACCTGCACATCAAAATCGGCGCACCGCCCGCATACCGCATCGACGGCAGCCTCGTAAAGCTAAAAGGCACACCCGTAACGCCTCAAATAGCAAAGGCACTTATCTACCCCCTCCTCAGCGACGAAAACTTAAACAAACTACAGAGCAGCTACAGCGTGGACTGCTCATACAGAGTAGGCAATCTGCAGTTTCGAATAAATGTTTTTATGGAAAACGACGGTATATGTGCCGCAATCCGGGCGCTCGAGCTGACAATTCCAAAAGTCGAGAACATCGGCTTTCCAAACGATGTATGGAAAGACATCACAGAACGCAAGCGAGGCCTTATACTTTTGACAGGTATCACCGGCGCCGGAAAATCAACAACCATCGCTTCTTTCATCGACCGAATAGGCGAAAAAACCGCCTGCCGAATCATAACCCTCGAAGACCCTATAGAATACATCTACCAGCAGAAATACTCCCTCATCTCCCAGCGAGAGGTCGGCAGAGACGTCAGCTCCTTCGTCGATGGACTCAGGTCGCTGCTGCGAGAAGACCCCGACATAGTATTTGTCGGCGAAATGCGCGACCCCGAAACAATCGCTATGACGCTTATGGCCGCAGAAACCGGACATCTCGTATTTTCCACCCTGCACACAAGAGACGTTACCGGCACCGTAACACGAATCCTCGATTACTTCCCCCCAGGCAGACAAAACGAAGTGCGAAACCAGCTCTCACTCGGACTGGCCTACATCATTTGTCAAAAGCTCATTCCCAGAAAAGACGGCAATGGAAGAGTCGTCGCTATGGAAATACTCAACAACAATTACGCCTGCGCAAACCTCATCCGAACCGGCAAAACAGAGCAGATATACTCACAAATGCAGACCAAAACCCAGAACAAACCTGGTGAAAAAATGATAACGATGGAAAAGCACCTCGCTATGCTCGTAAAGAACGACACCGTTGACCTGCTCGAAGCAAAAAAATGGGCCAACAATCTCGGCGCCTTCATCGACTTTATGAAGCAGCAACCACTATGACAATCCAGTTCAACTGTCCAAACTGCGACCAGCTTATCGCCTTCGACAGCAAACACGCCGGCAAACGAGCAAGATGCCTCTACTGCGGCCAGTTGTTCACAAGACACTTCAAATGCCACCTGCCCTGGTAAACTGCCCACCCACACTCCACTATATATTTAGCCCCAAGTTTAACGTAGGATTTGTTTAACGTGGGGTTTGTTTAACGTGGGGTTTGTTTGGCTTTGTTTTTTGGCGAAATCGGCGTTTTTGGTGTGAAATGAGCGAAAATTGGGTTTGTTTTGGATAAAATAGTTCGTAGTTCGTTGTTCGTAGTTCATTGTTCGTTGTTCGTTGTTCGTGGTTTCCGCCTTTTCCACGGCTACGGCGGACAGGCGTGGTTCGTAGTTGGTTGTTGATGCCGGTGGCTTTGATGGGCGTTTTGAATTTACTGTTCATTTTATCCGCCTTTTCCCCCGCCTTTGCGTGTATCAATATAACTATATTCAATTTGACAAGTATTATACAGCGGTCGGGGTTAAATGTAAAGCGAAAAATAGCGTGGAGCGTTTAGTTTTGAGGATGTCCCATTCATAGTTGAAGGTTGAAAAAGGTGACGGTTCCTGAGGGCCAAATTGGTTATAATTTGGCCCAAAAAAGAAACCTTTAACTTTTACTTGAAAGGAACCGCCATGAACAGAGATTATCAGATTATCAACAAAAAGAACAGCAAAGAATTAGCAAAATTTCTCTCAAAAGAAGGGCAACTCCTTCTGCCAATGCTGGAACTTATCGAGCAGGCAGAGGCAGCTGTAGATGAAGTCATTGATGTTGTCGGCAGAGCCAGCATTGAGGCAATCCTGCTGCTATCTGCTCAGCGGGTTGCAGGGCCTCAGCACAAAGGCAAAAATACCGGCGATATCCGCTGGCACGGCAAACAGAACGGCGTTGTGCCCCTGGCAGAACGCAAACTTCGAATCGATAAGCCCCGGCTAAGAAGAAAAGGTAAGGGTAAAAACCTGGAGCTCCAGATACCGGTATATGAAGCGATGCAGACCAACAGTCGGT
>CAZMCN010000131.1:0-5286 GCA_964564845.1 uncultured Pirellulales bacterium
TCTTTTATCTCGGCCATGCCGAAGCTTGTCGTGGCGAAGCCTCTGGCGAAGCCGGTTCGAATTTCTACTTCTTCGTCACCTTACTTTCAATCAACTTTTCATTTTCAAGTTCACTAACCAGCAAATCCCCGATTTTGACGTCTGCCGGGCTTCTCACTAAAAGGCCGGTCTCTTTATTGGTGGTGATACTGTATCCGCGCTTCAGAACCAATTTCGGATTCAGGCCGGCTAATCGATTTTCCTTAGCCGTAAGCTGCATCCGGCAGTTGTTAATAACCGCCTGCATCGCTGTGTTCGTCCGGTTTCTTAGATTACTTAGACTAATAGTTTTTTCTTTCAGCAGCCGATGCGGCTCAATCGTAACGATTTTTTCGTAACTTTTATGCAGCTTCTCCCGTACTTTGGTTAAAAGGTTTTTTATCGAGCCGGCAAGCTCTGCGCTGATTTCATCTAACTGCTGTTCCGCGCTGCGAACCGCAAAAAGCGGATTTCTAAATACCGCACTGGCGAGAATCGTTTCAAGATTTTGCTGTGCCAGTTTCAGCTTTGCTTTTATATCATCTTTTAATTTATCTGCCGTAGCTGCCAGTTGTCCTGAAACCTCCTGCACATCCGGAACTGCTACTACCCCCGCTTTGGTCGGTGTTGAGGCCCGCACATCGGCAACCAAATCGGCAATGGTTATATCAATTTCATGGCCTACCGCACTTATAACAGGAATCTCCGAATCAAAAATCGCCCTGGCCAGCACTTCTTCGTTAAAGGCCCACAAATCCTCTAATGCTCCTCCACCTCTGCCGACAATGATAATGTCGAGTCTGAGTTGTTTATTCCGTATGTTTACATCTCTTATAGCCGATGCAATTTTCCGGGCCGCTCCTTCCCCCTGCACCGGCACCGGATACAGAAACAATTTCACACAAGGGAAGCGGTTATGAATACTGTCGATTATGTCCTGTACTGCCGCTGCTGATTCACTGGTCAATATACCTATGCGACAGGGATATGGCGGCAGCGGCTTTTTATATTCATCTTTGAAGAGTCCTTCGGCCAGCAGTTTTGCGTACATCTGCTCAAAGGCCAGTCGCAGAGCGCCCTTACCTTCCGGCTGAAGCTTATCGACATAAAGTTGATACTTGCCCTGCGGCGGATAAACGTCGATATGGCCTGTCGCCAGAACCGCCATTCCATTTGCCGGCTCAAATGTGACCTTGGCAAAACTGCTCTTCCACATAACACAGCCAAGGACTGTGTTTTCATCTTTCAGCGAAAAATAGCAGTGTCCGCTTGTGTGGTGTTTCCAGTCGCTTATTTCCCCCGCCACTATCACTCGGGTCGGCAGCTTTTCCTCGAGGGCCGCCTTGATAAAGGAATTTATCTGGCTGACTGAATATATTCTAATCTCTTTCTTTGCCATATTAATCGCAATTATAGTCCTCTCAAAACAATTCATCAATTGTCAATCTTGCTCGATTCAATACTCCAGTGTGATTTGTTTTTATGACGATATCAACCGCTGAATTTTGTCTCTCAATTGGCAAAAATAACGCAAAAAGCCCCTTATTTCGCCTAATTACCAGGAATTTCCTTGATTTGAGGACCCTAATCTGATATATTGGAGGCAGGATGAAGAAGTAGGAAAGGAGGGGGGTTAAAATGAACCCCTGGCTTGAGACAATAGGCGTTATAATGGTGGCCCTGTCGGGTATTTTTCTTGGCAGGATATTTTCGAGCTTTCGAAAATCCTGGTGGCTGGCCGGCTATTTCTTCCCATTTTTGCTCATTGCGACCCTCGTTCTAATAAGATTCTGTGATGTTCTTGCTTTTGTCGGGCCGTTTTACTGGGTCGCAGCAGGGCGGGGAAGGTTCGTCATTTTGGCCCTGGCCGTTACGATGGGCCTGACCACGCCATTGTCACGTCTGCCTCGCAGGTGTGAAAAAGTCTTGGTTTGTTTCCTGATTGTTATGGTTGTGTTTTGGTTTTCAGTTTTGCCTTTTCTTGCTCCCGCCTTGATTAAGAACGACCTGGCAAGTATCAAAACCACGCTTAGTTCGGAGGGAATTTGTTTTCAGAGCCGAGATTACACCTGTGGCCCGGCGGCGGCGGTAACGGCCCTTAAAGAGCTGGGGCTTCAGGCCCACGAAGGGGAGCTGGCCATACTTTCACGGACCTCTCCCTTCATCGGCACCGCGGCGGGTTGTCTTTCCGCTGCACTTGAAAATCGCTATGGCCCTGACGGCTTAAAAAGCCGCTACAGACGTTTTGATTCAGTCGCCCAGCTCAGGGATGCTCCAATTACCTTAGCTATTATCCGCGACTTTTTCCTCTCGGACCACTGTGTTGCCGTTCTCGAAGTCTCGGACCATAAAGTCACCATTGCAGACCCTGTGGTTGGAAGGGTGTCGATGTCACACGAGCAGTTTGCAAAAATCTGGCGATTCTCCGGCATCGTCCTCAAAAGAGACTCCACTGGCAGCATTTAATCAAGATTTATAGTCCTTACACTATGGACAACCGTCTTTGAGGGGCTTGTCGCTGCGATAAGCTTTTCTAAACTTGACTTTCATTTCTAAAGCGGTTTTTTCAATGCCATAATCGTGCATTCCAGAGAGTATTTACGTTTTTTTTTCTGAGCAGTGACATACATTTGTCACTGTCTGGATTAATATTTAGCCAAATCATTCGCGATGGCTCATTATGGTACACAAAACGGCGGCAGAGGTTATTGAGAGAGAAAAGTCGCAGAAACCCAGCTGGGCTAACTTCCACAGGAAGTAGGGGGGTAGCCCGGCCGGGGTAATGTTTCACCCCTTCTTCGCAGAAAAGTATATCTGTGTTCGTACGCTTTTTATTCGATGCGTTTTCTGTAAAGCCGCGTCTGAAGAGCGTTTTTCCAGCCGGTCCAGTTCGAGTCGCTCCTGTCATTCTCAATCGCCGATGTTACCTGGTTTATCTTGGCGTCCAAATCGTCTATATAATTGACCGTAAATGCTTCAGCCGTCGCTGGCAGCTTCGGAGAACCGAACTCATATTGGCCGTGATGCGACAAAATTATATGACCGAGAGTGTTCATTGTTGTTTCATCAATCTCTTTGCCCTTTGCCGCCAGAGCATCAGCCTTCTTGTTGACCATTAGCAGTGTTTGAACGATGTGTCCGATTAGCTGGCCCGAATCGGTATATGAAAACGCCATATCGTACGTAAGCTCTTCCGTTTTTCCCATATCGTGGAGAAATATCCCCGCCAGAACCAGATCCGCCTGCACCTGTGGATACAACGGCAGAATCACAGAGGCTACTTTCAGCATGCTGTGTGTATGCTCTAACAATCCGCCAAGATAGTTATGGTGTAGTTTTGTTGCAGCCGGCGCATCGCAGAACTTTTTCATCAGAGTGGTATCAGCTAAAAACTCTTCGACCAGCGCCTTTAGCTGCGGATTTTTTACCTTTCCGACTATACTTTTTACCTCTGCGAACATCTGTTTGGTGTCCTTCTTTGTTTGAGCCAGAAAATCTTCAAGTGATACTTTAGCTGCATCGACGATGCTTATGTTATTTATAATGATTTGCAGATTATTTTGATAAAGCTCGCTTCTGCCCTGTATATGGACAAAGCCGGGTTTTGGCAGTGAGTTGTAAACCGCCTCGGCTGCCTGCCACATCCGCCCGTTCAGTTGTCCGCTGCGGTCTGACAGAAACATTGCTATATACAAATCGCCTCGTGTTGTGCTTCTTAGAATCGGGTCGTGTATCATATAAACATCGTTGACTTCCTGTCCCGGCTCAATTTCACTGATAAATTTATGTGCCATCGTTCACTCCATATTAAGGTTTTGCCGTGGAAAATCCTGTTTTTCAAAATCATAACCCCTAACCGACATTTATGCAAGCTGTGATTTTTTCCGGCGACTTTCTTCACTATCATCGCCGCGAATTGAGAACAAAACCGCAAAACTCCACTTATGAAATAATCTTGCAACCCAATCCACTTTGGGCTATAAACGTGCTGCGAAATGCGATTCACGAGTCACGAACCACGAGGTACGAAATATGAGATATAGCCGACTGTTAATACCGACCGTAAAGCAGGTCCCCGCCGATGCCGAGGTTACCAGCCATCGGTTAATGATTCGGGCGGGCCTGATGCGCCGACTCGCCAGCGGCACTTATACCTATCTGCCGCTGGGATGGCGCTCTCTGAACAAAATCATCAACATCGTCCGCGAAGAAATGGACAAATCCGGAGCACAGGAAATTCTTGTGCCGTCATTGCAGCCGTTAGAGCTTTGGCAGAAAACCGGGAGAAGTACCGATTATGGCCCAACCCTGTTTTGTTTCAGCGACCGCCAAAACCGCCAGAATGTCCTCGGCCCTACCGCCGAAGAGGCGGTTACATACCTTGCCGCAGGCGAAATCAATTCTTACAAACAACTGCCAATCAATCTTTATCAGATTGGTCCTAAGTTTCGCGATGAGTTCCGCCCGCGTTTCGGCGTATTGCGCTCGCGGGAATTCATTATGAAAGATGCATACAGCTTCGACACCGATGCTGAAGGTCTTGATAAATCGTATCGCATTATGTACGATGCATACTGCCGTATTTTTACTCGCTGCGGCCTGGAATACGTCATCGTCGAAGCCGAATCCGGCGAAATGGGCGGCTCCGGCTCACACCAGTTCACCGTTCCCTGCGAATCCGGCGAAGATACTATCATTTATACCGAGGACGGCTCTTACGCCGCCAACCTTGAAAAGGCAGCCGTGGACCCATTGCCAAAACAAAAATCTTCTACCGAAGTTCCTTCACCCGAAGAGGTCCACACACCGAATATCGGCTCAATCGAGGAAGTCTGCAAATTTCTTAAGACAAAACCGAAAGATATGATAAAGACGCTCATTTATGCTTCCGGCGACCAGGTAATCGCAGCCATAGTACGGGGCGACCACGAAACTAATCCGGAAAAGCTAACGCAGGCTCTCGGCGGCAGGCACGCCGACTTAGCCGATGAAGAGACCATTGAAAGGGTTACAACTGCCAAGGTCGGTTTTGCCGGCCCGATGGGTTTGGCCCAAAAGGTTAATACCGTTCTGATCGACCACGCCGTAGCTGCAATGGCGGTTAGTGTCACCGGTGCAAATAAAACCGACTACCACACCAAAAACGTCGTCCCCGGCAGAGATTTCCCGCTTGAAGGCGAAAACATTATCGTCGCAGACCTTCGCTATGCCACCGAAGGTGACACCTATAAAGGCAAAAAGCTGCTCTTTAAAAAGGGTATCGAAGTC
>CAZMCN010000132.1:0-5197 GCA_964564845.1 uncultured Pirellulales bacterium
GACATAGGCACGCTTTTACATAAAATAAGGTGTTTTCAGTGAACGCTTACAAAAATACGAATCGGCGGGCACTGATGCCCGGCGAATGAACTTTAACAAAGCAAAGGAATGAATAATGTTGTTATTGAAAGAAACAAAGAGACTAATTGATATAATTTTAGGTTATCTCTCAGGCTTTTTCGGTATGGATATCGGCGTTGACCTCGGAACTTGCACTACCTTGATAAGTGTACGCGGTAAGGGCATTGTCCTCGACGAACCCTCTGTAGTTGCCGTTAGGAGAGGAACCAATATTGTTCTGAACGGCGGCAACGCCGTTGGTTCGGTTGCTCACGAAATGCTTGGCAAAACACCGGGCTCAATCAGTGCCATAAGACCTCTGAAGAATGGTGTAATCAGCGATTTCGAAGCCACTGAGGCAATGTTAGGTTACTTTATCAAAAAGGCGCAAGGTCGAAACGGGACATACTTAGGCAAACCCCGAGTGGTAGTTGCCGTACCAAGTGGAATAACCCAAGTTGAACGGCGTGCCGTCGTCGAAAGTGTCGAGCGTGCGGGAGCCCGTAAGGTTTATCTGGTTGGTGAGCCGATGGCAGCTGGAATCGGTTCTATGCTACCAATTGCAAATCCTACTGCCTCAATGATAGTTGATATTGGAGGCGGAACGACGGAAGTTGCGTTAATAAGCTTAGCTGATATCGCCTGCTGTGAATCAATCCGCGTTGGGGGCGATGCTATGGATGAGGCGATAATTAACCATCTCAAGAGAACTTACAACTTGCTTGTTGGTGAATCAAGAGCTGAAAAAGTGAAGATAGAAATTGGTTCTGCCTCGCCTCTGGAAGAAGAATTAACAATGGAAGTAGCCGGCAGAGATACCGTCACAGGCATGCCGAGAAAAATTATTATAACAAGTGAGGAAATTCGTGAATCGCTGGAGGAGCCGATAGCTGCAATCATAAATGCAGTTACCGGAACGCTTGAAAGAACCAAGCCTGAATTAGCCGCCGACTTAATCGACAATGGTATTCATATTTGCGGCGGCGGCTCACTATTGCGGGGAATGGATACTGTGCTGGCAAATGCTACAGGTTTGAAGGTCAAAAGAGTCGAGGAGCCGCTGAAGTCCGTAGCGAAAGGCACCAACACATACATAGAGAATATGGAAATGTGGAAAGACATAATAGAGCACCCCGAGTACAAAATGGTATAAAGAATATGAATATGACGGAGTTACTAACGAATCTTATTGTATGTCTCTGCAGCAGTTAGATATTCTAAATAGATATGGTGAAGAAACGAGTCAAAATTTCCGGACGAGCGCTATTTACCTGGCTTATGTTAGGCGGTTTTATTCTTCTGTTTTCCCCCCAAAGTTTGACAAGCAAATTACGGTTCGCTTTTGTTCGCGTTTTTCACAGGCCTTTAAGTATCTGTAGAGATTTTCAACTGGCGGTATGTAAACAGCCACCATTGACAAATGTTGTCGACCGAAACAAATACATCAAGCTTCGGAATCATCTCGCCAACAATATACAATGGTTACATCAAGAATATCAAAAGGTTGAAGAGCTATCCGGATTGCGCAACAGGTCTGTTTGGAATGGCGTCAATTTTGTGTTGGCTGACGTCATAACAGCCTTTGTAGATGGTTCGCGCAGTGAGATTGTTATCAACCGCGGCAAGATTGACGGCTTAGCTGAGGGCCAGTTTGTTCTGGACCAACACAGTATCATCGGAACTATATCCGAGCTTGATTCTCGCACGTCTCGGGTCCAATTGGTTACGGACCTCAAATTCAAAGTAGCGGTCAAGATAGGACAATTAAACGTACAAGGTATAATGCAGGGCAACGGCAATAATTCAGCCAAGATTCAACTGCTCCCTAAAAAGCATAAAATCAAAACCGGCGAGATTGTTTATGTCCGGAAAAAACCCGGCTTCTTAGATATCCCCATGATAGTAGGAACAGTAACACAGTGTAAGACGGACGGTGAAAATCCTCTGCTCTGGGACATAATGGTGAAACCGGTATGTGACATACAAAGCATAAATAGTGTTGTCGTGATAGTAATGAATTCGCAGGAGCAGGATCAGACTCAATACGCCGAACAACCGGCAGATTCTTAGGTGGTCAAGGAAAAAAGTAAAGTTTTTTAACAATCGATAAGGAGAATCAAGATGGAACATTATCCTCTGAGGTACTCCGGCGGACGGAGACGCCGAAGCAGAAAATGGGCATACATTATTTCAGTGTTATTGATTATTCTTGCGATGAAAATCTTTATTCGTGGTTCTAATCCTACTTCTGTTGTTGGCAATGCGGACGAATTCAGCACCTTTACAAACAGCCTCCAAACAGAGAACAGCGCGGTGCTGACTGCTCCAAATCCTACATCGGAGCTAAACCTGGATGAAATACCCACCTCACTTTCTGAATCCAATCCCGAATTAACCGCTGTTATCGACGATGTTATGGCCTGCATCAATGCAGAGCCTCCCCGAATTATAGACGCACGTAACAAACTAAACCAAATGCTGTCAATGCCTATGAGCAGGCAGCAATTGGCATTTGTCAAAAAACAACTCTCAAAGCTTTCAGATAAATGGCTGTTCAGCAGGACTGTCTTTCCAGAGGATACTCTTTGCGGCAGTTATAAGGTCGAACTGGCAGACCAGTTTGTAAAGCTTGGTAAGAGGTTTAAGGTGCCCTACGAAATCCTTATGCGGATTAACAACATTAGCAACCCCAAAGCTCTGCGAGCAGGAGGCGCGATAAAAATTATTAACGGGCCGTTCCATTGCAAAATATATCGTTCTGCTTTTACAATGGATTTATATCTTCAAGATACTTTCATACGAAGTTTTTCTGTGGGTCTTGGCAAGCCCGGAACCGAAACACCAACAGGATGTTGGGTGGTTAAACCCGGCGGTAAATTGATATCACCTACCTGGACTGATCCGACTACCGGCAAAACATATGAGGCCGAGAATCCTGATTACCCCTTAGGAACAAGATGGATAGGGTTGGAAGGTACTAAGGGTGCTGCCAAAGACAGGACCGGCTTTGCTATTCATGGTACGAAAAATACAGAAGAAATAGGTACAGCGGGGTCACAAGGATGTATCCGGCTTTATAATGATGATGTAATACTGCTGTATGATTTGCTGATGCCCGGTGTATCACAAGTTATAGTCGTCGAATAAAAAACGATGAAGTGTTTTTAGGACTGTAACTGTATTTGAATAAGTAAGTGATTACTTGCGGTGATATTAAGAAGCAGCCTTAGCGTGTAAGCTATAGTTTGTATTGTTTAAATGGTCGCGAGTTCTGGTTGAATCCATACTTGCGGCCTTTTTTATTGCGCGTAGTAAAGGTTCGCCTAATTTGTTTTTCTCCTTGGGCCTATAAAAACTCTACTGTCTTTGCTAAAGGCCTGCAAATGGTTTTTTTCACACCGTTTTGCAGTTATACACTTGAATTAAAAGAAGCTTTGTGGTATAATTCTATACATAGTTCAAAGATGGGGGCTGTAACATCGACAAGCTTTATATTATAGAAGTGTAGTAAATTTCTTCAAAGGGGGATGTTTGGTGAAAAAGGCTAAGGCCAAAAGTTTTTGCGGTCTTTTTGCAAATCCGAAGCCTGCTCTCACTATGATTTTTCTCGTAACAATCATTTGTATCCTCGGTTATATCGTTGGTACGAGCTATGCAAATGGTAACAGCCGAGCGACTTTACTCAGCTCTACCGTGCTCAAACACGATATAAAAAGTTTAGACAACTCCGGAAACGAGGACTCTGATGAATGGCTGACTGTACGAATGCGTGTTACCGCATATTGCCCGTGCCCAAAATGCTGCGGCAGATATTCGGATGGCATAACAGCAAGTGGCCACAAAATATGCCTGGGCGACTTCTTTGTAGCCGCCGACAGGAAATACCCATTTGGAACTGAAATGATTGTCCCCGGCTACAAGAGCGGCGAGGCCGTAAAAGTTCTCGACAGGGGTGGCGTCATTCGCGGAAACCGGCTTGATGTATTCTTCGACTCTCACCAAGAGGCTCTGCAATGGGGTGTTAGGAACCTCGATGTTAAAGTACGCCGCAAATAATACGCCCGAACCCGGCACGAGAAAAACAACCAATTAGACCACATTATTTCATATAAACAACAATCTCGACTCTTCGATTTTTTGTTCTACCACGGGCTGTTACATTGGAGGCAGTGGGTCTACTGCCAATCCTAATAAGTAAAGTTTCACATTTGTCATTGTCGAATTTAGAGCAAGAGCAAGTCCTGTTTAGTTATAGGACGTGCCGCTGCTAACAATTCGATGTTCTTCTTCAGCCATGCTAAACCGTAATCACAGTATTGTTATCCCCATAACATTTATTTCATACAGCAGAGAGGGCATGCGCCATGTTCGTATGTACAAAATTTTTGAACAGTTGACAGATGTTTTGGCGCAGAATTCGATTTGATTCTGCAAAACTTATAGTATTTGTGGGAAAATACCGAAGAATAAAAGGAAGTGTATCACTTATTATAGATTTACACAGAGCTAAACGAACCAACAGAATAATCAGACTTGGCAAATGGCAATGTCCCAAAGGGGAATTAAATCACAAGTTACAAAATCATCAACGAAGACGATTGGGACCGTTGGTGACGACATTACCACTGTGAAAACTGCACCGATATGTAAGAAATGCGGAGCACAGCATTGGCCTTTCCATTCCTGTGGCGGCAAGGAAAAGAACGAGATGAATAAGGGTAAAGAGCAGCCACTTTCCGAAATTATTACAGAGACAAATCCATCCCTTGCTGAGAAATTTGCACCGGTATGCAGGATATGTGGGAATAAACATTGGCCTTTAGACCCTTCTTGTATTGGAAGGAAAGGGGTCAAGGCCGAAGCCAGGAAAAAGGCTAAAGCTGAAAGAGAAGCTAAATCCGAAGCCAAAGCAAAGGTGAAGGCCGAAAGAATAGCCAGGGCTGAGGTGGAATCGAGAGCTAAAGCAGAGGCTAAGGCCAGAGTCGAAGCTGAAGCAAAAACCCGGGCAGAAGTTGAAAAGAGGGCTAAGGTCGAAGCTCAAGCGGAAGAAAAGATTAAATCTTTCGCTGAGGAAATAGCAAAAGTCAGAGCAGAAGCTGCACAAGCGGAAGAGAGTGTGAAAGCGGAATCAGAGGCA
>CAZMCN010000133.1:0-5192 GCA_964564845.1 uncultured Pirellulales bacterium
CCCGGAAATCTTATTTTCTAATGATTTGTTTGGCCCTTGTGGTTGCTACGGGTGCTCTCTATTGGCAGGTGCAGGGTTTTGATTTTGTTAATTATGATGACCAGGCTTACGTGGAGGACAACGAAATTGTCCGAAAAGGGCTGACACGCGAAGGATTTGTGTGGGCCTTTACCACGGACAAAACCGGATACTGGCATCCATTGACGTGGCTGTCTCTTATGCTTGATTGTGAATTGGCCCGCTCTGTAGCGCGGACCTGTCATACGACCAACGTGTTGATTCATATTGCCAATACGCTGCTGTTATTCTGGGTTTTAAGGCGAATGACATCGGCGCTGTGGTGCAGCGCTTTTGTGGCGGCACTGTTTGCACTGCACCCGCTGCACGTTGAGTCCGTGGCGTGGATTTCGGAGCGAAAGGACGTACTGAGCACGTTTTTCTTTTTTTTGACGATGCTTTTTTATGTCTATTACGTTGAACGTCCGGGCTTTTTCAGGTATGTCGCCGTTGTGTTGTCTTTTGCTCTCGGTCTGCTGGCCAAACCGATGCTGGTAACACTGCCGTTCGTGCTGCTTCTTTTGGATTACTGGCCGCTGGGGCGCTTTCGGCTGGGACAATTGGAGAGTAGAGGGGTGGAAGGGAGAAGTGTGAGCAAGGCGGCTGTTCGTCTGGTGGCCGAGAAAATCCCCCTTTTTATTTTGACGGCTGTTTTGTGTGTAGTTACTTACCTCCTACAGAAGAGCGGTCAGGTCGTTGCTGATTTGGCCTTTGGCGTGCGGCTGTCCAATGCCATTGCTTCCTACGGCCGCTATATAGGCAAGATGTTCTGGCCGGTCGGCCTGACGGTAATTTATCTGCATCCTGAGAAAATAGAGGTGTGGCCATTGGCGGTCTCGTCAATCGTGTTGGTTTGTGTATCAGCGGCGGTAATTTTTCTGGCGCGGCGGAGGCCTTATCTGGCGATGGGCTGGTTGTGGTATATAGGACTGCTGGTGCCGGTTATTGGTTTGGTGCAGGTGGGCAATCAGGCAATGGCCGACAGATACACCTATGTGCCACTTATCGGTCTGTTCATTATGCTCACATGGGGCGCTGCAGATATTGCCAAAGGTGTGCGTTATCACAAGATTATATTGGGGGCATTGGTCGTGGCGATAATTTTTGTTTTGTCGGTGTGTACAGGGTTTCAGATAAGGCACTGGCAAAACGGTGTTACTCTTTTCGGACATGCGGTTGATGTAACCCGGGGTAATTACCTTGCTTATAGTAACTTCGGGGTAGCGTTGAAAAGGGCCGGCAGAGTTGATGATGCGATTGAGCAGTGGAAGACCTCATTACAGATAAGGCCGGACTTTGACACCGCCATTGGCAACCTGGGGCCGGTTCTGGTTGAAAATGGACGAGTTGAGGAGGCGATTTTTTACTATAAAGAATTCCTGGGATGGGCACCGGATGACTGCAGGACGCATATGAATATGGCCGACGCCCTCTTTCAGCTGAGGATTTATGACCAGGCGGTCCAACATTATGAAGCGGCGCTGCTGTTTGGTTGCGATTCTGTCAACATCCATTACAATTTAGCTATGTCCCTTTCACATCAGGGCAGGTATGACGAAGCTATTTTGCAGTACGGAGAGTTCCTGCAGCAGCAGCCGGATAGTTTCAGCGCGCACAATAATATGGGAGCGATGCTGCTGGCCAGGCGTAATGTTGACGAAGCGATTGAACATTTTACCGAGGCGCTGCGGCTGAACTGGAATTATCTTGGTGCGCATATGAATCTTGCAACGGCGCTGATGGACCGGGGCAATATCTATGAAGCAGTCCTTCATTACGAGCAGGCCGTGCGAATTAACCCAAACGACCATACTGCTCAAAAGGCGCTGAAAAAAGCGAAAGAGATGTTGGCAATGCAGAACAAACAAGATAAGTGATGGCAAAAGCTGTAAAAAATAAATTATGAAACTGATAAAAAGATGGCTCAAACTTCCCGCAGCGATGGACATCAAGGACCTTGATGACCCAGCCGCTACTTTGTTCCACGCCCGGATGGTACAGTGTAAACCGTTTCTTAAAAGATTATACATTGATTTTTACAGGCAGCTTCAAAAAGCGGTGCCTGATTCTGAAAACAGGGTTGTTGTTGAACTTGGCAGCGGCGGCGGCTTTATCAAAGAGGTGATAGCAGATGTGGTTACAAGTGACATCCTTGAGCTGCCGAATGTTGATAAGACGTTCTCGGCTCTTGATATGCCTTTTGAAGAGGGCGGTGTTGATGCATTTTTAATGGTAGATGTTCTTCATCATATCGTAGATTCAAGGGTCTTTTTCGCTGAGGCGCTGCGGTGCCTTAAGGTTGGCGGAAAAATTGTTATGATTGAGCCGGCAAACACCCTTTGGTCGAGGTTTATCTACAGAAATTTTCATCACGAATTGTTTGATACTCAGGCAGACTGGCAGCTTGAAGAGATTGGCCCGCTTTCGCACGGCAACGGTGCGATTCCCTGGATAATTTTTTCGCGGGACCGCATGCTCTTTGAAAGTGAATTTCCTTCTTTGAAGATTATTTCAATGCACACCCACACACCGCTGCGGTATCTGCTCAGCGGCGGCTTGAAGCTCCGCCAGTTGGTGCCGTCTTTTACTTACCCGGCAGTTAAAGCTATAGAATTTATCCTGACTCCCGCCAACAGCTTGTTGGGTATGTTTCAGACGATAGAACTTCAAAAATTTTAGGGCAAAAACGATGGCAAGGGCGACAGGCAAAAAGAAAGAAGCTAAAAAGACTGAGGTTTCAGCTTTGCCGGCGTCACCGGTGCAGGCCTGGGGCCGCGGCACTGTGATAGCGTTGCTTGTTTTAGTTGGAGTAAGCGCTGCCTTTAATTTCACGGCCATTAACTGGGGCCAGCCCTCTGGATATTCCTGGAATCCGGATTCTGTAGCAGGGGCCAGAACCGTTGGCCAGTTGCAGTATATATTTAAGCCCTGGACACAGAAGTATCCTCGCTTTCATTTCTTGATACTAAAGATTTTTTATCAGCCGTTTATAGACCACTGGCAAAAGAATCCAGTAACAGGTTTTGACCGGCAGGGCCGTCGGGTCAGCACGCCTTTCAACACCGAACGTTTCAGCACCCTGGTTATAGTCTCCAGGACAATCTCTGCATTTATGGGCATAGGTGCGGTTGTGGGATTATTTTTTACGGCAAGATTGCTCTTTGGCGATTGGGTTTCGGCCTTTTTTTCGGGAATGGCTCTTGCCTGTTCGATGCTTTTTGTCCTGTACAGTCATCTGGCAAATATGGATGTTCCCTGCGCATTCTGGTTTGCCTGGAGTCTGTACTGGGCTGTCAAAGCTGTTTATATAGGGAAATGGCGTCACTTTGTGCTGTTGGGTTTATTTAGTGCCCTGACGGTATGCACAAAAGACCCTGCCGCAGGTTTTATCGTTGGTGTGGCAATCGCAGTATGGCTGGCAATGTTCGCAGCGGCGAGAGATGCAGGACAATCTTTTAAGAAAGGTTTGACTTGTATTTTCAGCTTGAAAGTGCTTGCGGCGGTTTTGGTTGCAGGTTTTGTCTTTGCGCTGCTCAGCGACCTTTTAACAACACCGAGCGCATTTTTCAAGCGAATGGGCTTCTGGTTTAAGGTAGGTGTAGCCGGCTATAATATAGGTTTCAGTGACCATTGGACGTTTCTAAAGAGAAATTGCGTGTCTATTTATTATTCATTGGGCTGGCCATTATTGGCGGCGGCTGCCGCTTCTGCGGTTTATTGTATTATTAAGTTCCGATGGAAATCGGCCTTTTCAATAGTGCCGGTTGTGGTTTTTTACATTGTTGTAATAGCACGGGTTCGCCTGAACATACCGCGGTATTATATACCGGGCTATGTTTGCTTTATGCTGCTTGTAGGTAAAGGCTTTGCAGAGCTGCTGCGAAGGAAAAAGCTGCCTTTAGCGGTTAGAATTCTGCCGATTGCCGCCGTCTATCTTCTCAGCGGGCTTTATTGTATCGGCATTGATTTGGAGATGATTAATGACAGCCGTTACAGTGCCGAAAAATGGCTTAAAGCTCGGGTTACCCCGGCTGATACGGTCATAGCGATGTCGCAGCAGGCGTATGCACCGCGCGTTCAAATGCTTGGCTGCAGGTCAAATTTCATCACAGCCAGGCCTAAGGACGAAAAGCTTCTGCAGCAAATCAGGCCTTTTGCAACCTATCTTGTTTTGCCGGAGAAGGAATTTAGTATGGGTTCGGCGTTTGAGCCGCAGTTTTTGCAAAAGCTTCTTGCAGGCTCCTATGGTTACGAGGAGGTGGCGCGTTTTTCGAATAAGTATCTTTATCCGAAGAAGACGGTTTTTGGCCTGGCCGGCTGGCCAGTTCCTCGTTCAAAGCTGGTCAGTCCCGAAATAATTGTCTTAAAAAGAAAGGACTGATTATGAAGCACGCGAAATTATTGTTGCATATTATTCTCTGCGTGTTGTTCGTGCTGCTGGTTGTATGGAATGCGGCGCAGGTATTTGACGGCCGACCGCTGCAGAAGGGCAACGATGCAAGTTATCACATCAGGACAGGATACAACCTGATAAATCACGGGACGTATTCGTATAGATTGGGTGAAAACCTTAAACCTGATGCATATCGTGAGCCAACGATGGCGGCTTACATTGCGATGCTTATCACAGCCAGCAGCACGCTCGGCAGTGTGGATGCAGAAACAACGTTGGCCGGCGGCGACGGGCTGGAAATACTTCGGTATGCTCAACTGCCGATATTAATTCTGACCGCTTTTGGGGCGATGTATTTTGTCTATTTGATTACGAAAAACTTTTTTTGCAGCTATGTTGCCTTGTTATTGACCGGCTTTAGTTACTCGTTGTTTTTTTCGGCCTGGAGTATTAACACCGAACATATGGCGGCGCTGTTTGTAATATCCGCTACGATATCTTTGTATGAAATCGTAAAAGGCGGCGGCAAAAAATATTTTGCATTCTTAGGCGTATCTTTGGCGCTGCTGGTTCTTACCAAAGCCGTGTTTATGTACCTGATTGTGTTTGTTTTGATTTTTTTAGTTGTTCTTGGATTGGCCGGAAAATTTGTAAAGAAAGAGATTGTTACTGGACTGGTCATATTATTGGCGGCGTATTTTGCGTTTGTTGGAAGCTGGATGGTGCGAAATTACATACACTT
>CAZMCN010000134.1:0-5170 GCA_964564845.1 uncultured Pirellulales bacterium
AGCGAATGGTTAACCTATCCAGCCGTTCAATTAACATAAGACACAAGGAATTTTCTTTAAAAAATTTTAATTTAGAGTTGACAAATTACTGAAATAGGACTATATTGGTCTTATATAAAAAACATTATGGTTTTTAAGAAGCAAAGATGGATATTTTGAGGCGAAATACTGATTATGCTTTAAGGGCAATGGTAAATCTTGCCCGCCACAAAGCTGGAGACTTGATATCGGTCAGGCAACTGACCTCTGATGGAGCTTTTCCTTATCAAATCGGCTGTAAGATACTGCAAAAGCTCCATAAGGCCGGCCTAGTGGAAAGCTATATGGGGCAGAAGGGCGGATTTCGGTTGAGCAGAGAATCCTCAGAGGTTACTTTGGCGGAGATTATAGAGATTTTTCAAGGCGGTATCAGGCTAAACAGGTGCATGCCGGGCGGGGAGGGTTGTAAACTACAACCGCAATGTCCTGTTAGCGTTAAGCTGAAAAGTCTCCAAAGGTATATTGACGGCTATTTCGGCGGGATTACACTGGAGGAAATTTTGGACGGCAGTAAGACAGATGAGAAGAAAAAGTAAAAAAAGCGGTTACGAAAGGAGAAAGATGAGCGACAAGAACACGGACGAGAACGTACTGAAGGACTGCCTCGGTAAGCAGCGGCGATTGACCGAGTTGATTGAATATGCCGCTGATTCGATAGTAAGCAAGACGATACTGGATAAGTCGGTCGGTACGATTACTCTTTTTGCTTTTGATAAGGGACAAAAGCTAAGCGAACATACTGTCCCTTACGATGCTGTTGTGGAGGTACTCGATGGCAAAGTCAGATTAACGATAGGCGCAAAAGACCAGCAGGTTTCGACCGGAGAGATTATCATAATGCCTGGAAATGTGCCGCACTCGGTCCTGGCGGTGGAGGATTTCAAGATGCTGCTGACGATGATTCGCGCATAACTGTTTTGTCGAATAATAAAGGAAAAAATTATGGTCGGATGTCCCGGATTGGATGGGAGATTTTGGAAGCCGGACGATATTTTTGAAGTTAAATGTCCCCGCTGCGGCAAGGCTATAGAGTTTTTCAAGGATGAGCCGAAAGTTAAATGCCGCAAATGCGGGCAAATGGTACTCAATCCCAGGATTGACCTCGGCTGTGCCAAATGGTGTCAATATGCCGAGCAATGCCTGGGTATTATGAAAAAAACGGGCAATGAAAAAGGGCAATAATAAAACTGAAAGTAACAATAGATTTGTAAAAATGTTATTTGGTGAAATCGGCTATTGAATATATACGTAGATATAGCTGAAAAATGAAAGGGGAAACTTATGTTTTGCTATCAGTGTGAACAAACGGCAGGTGGTACGGGATGTACGAAAGTTGGGGTTTGCGGAAAAGATGAGGACATTCTGAGTCTGCAGGATACGCTTATCTTCGGCCTCAAAGGCATCGCTGCTTATGCATATCACGCCCGTGAACTCGGTCAAAAAGACGAGCAGGTCGATGCATTTATGCACGAGGCATTGTTTTCAACACTCACGAATGTAGATTTTGACCTGGCTCGTTACCTGGATCTGGTACTAAAGGCCGGCGAGATGAATTTTCGAGTTATGGAGATGCTCAACGATGCAAACACATCAGCTTTTGGCAATCCCACACCGGCAACGGTGGCAAGAGGTACCAAGGCAGGGCCGGGAATCGTTGTTACCGGTCATGACCTGCTTGACCTTTATGAACTTTTAAAACAAACCGAGGGCAAGGGTATTAATATCTATACCCACGGCGAGATGCTGCCGGCTCACGGCTATCCGGAGCTGAGAAAATTTAAGCATCTTGTCGGCAATTACGGGACAGCGTGGCAGAACCAGCGAAAAGAGTTTGATGATTTCAGCGGTGCGATTTTAGTAACGACCAACTGTGTTATGATACCAAAAGACTCATACAAGGGCAGAATGTTTACCTGCGGGATAGCCGGTGTCGCAGGTGTAAAGCACATCAAGGATAGAGAATTCAGCGAGGTAATTGAAAAGGCCTTGTCTGGGCCGCCGCTGCCTGAAAATCCGCAGGGCACTTTGAGCACGGGATTCCATTATACGGCGGTTCTTAATATGGCGGAAAAAATAGTCGAGATGGTAAAGGCGGGCAAGATTCGGCATTTCTTCTTTATCGGCGGCTGTGACGGCGCCAAGCCCGGGCGCAATTACTATACCGAGTTTGCCGAGAAGGTGCCGGACGACTGTGTGATATTGACTGCAGCGTGCGGAAAATACCGATTAAATGCGTGTGACTACGGCGATATTGGGGGGATTCCGCGTTTGCTCGATACAGGCCAGTGCAACGACTGCTACTCAGCAATTAAAATTGCATTGGCACTGGCTGAGGCATTTGATTGCGATGTGAACGCATTGCCTCTTTCACTGGTGGTATCATGGTATGAACAGAAAGCGGTGGCAATCCTGCTGACACTGCTGCATCTGGGAATAAAGAACATAAAGCTTGGTCCGAGTCTGCCAGCTTTTTTCAGTCCGAATGTACTGAATATATTAACCGAGAAATTTAATATCGGTTTAATCGGCAACGTCGATGAAGATATGGCTGCGATGCTGAAGTAAAATGTAATTGAAAAAGAGTTTCAAAATGGTGTTGCGAAACATAGTAAAAATTGACCAGGAGAAATGCGACGGTTGCGGCCTGTGTGTCAATGCCTGCGCCGAAGGCGCAATAGAGATAATCGACGGCAAGGCAAAACCCGTCAGCGATATTTACTGTGACGGTCTCGGCGCCTGTATCGGGCAATGACCACAGGATGCTATAACGATTGAAAAGCGGCAGGCCGCCGAATTTGACCGGCAGACAACAAAAGAGCACTTGGCCAAAAACAACACGGCTCAACCGCAAGGCGATAGCAAACAGCGAAGTGAAAATGACGTTCGAAGATGTTACAATAGATTTGCGCGGCAATATCAACAAAACTGATACTGTTTGCGTTTGAGGGTTGACTAACACAGCGCCGAATAAATTGGGAGTATAACAATGCAAAAGGCCGAAAGAAAAGTGGTTGTGATAGGAATTGGCTCTGTCGGCAGTACCTACATCTATGCATTAATGCATACCGGCCTTGCAAGAGAAATTGTACTGATTAGCCGTGACCAAAGAAAGGTTAAAGGGGAAGTTATGGACCTCGAACACGGCTTACCTTTCATTCCTCCTGTAAAGGTTCGTCCGGGTGATTATTCTGACTGTGCTGATGCGAACTTGATTGTTGTTACGGCCGGCGCCAAACAAATGCCGGGTCAGTCCCGCTCTGTGTTGGTCCAGCGCAATTCCGACATTGTTAAATCAATTTGTGATGAAATAAAAAAATACGATTCTGATGCCGTTCTGCTTATGGTGGCAAATCCGGTGGATGCCTTAACCCAGGTGGCTTTAAATTGGCTCGGCTGGCCTCGCGAGCGTGTCATCGGTTCAGGAACCGTTCTTGACAGCGCTCGTTTTCGGTCTATGCTAAGCCAGCATTGCGGTATTGATACGCGAAACGTTCACGCTTATATTCTCGGCGAACACGGTGACAGCGAAGTCGCCGCCTGGAGTATGACACACGTCGCTGGTGTTCCTATGAAGAACTATTGTGTCATCTGCGGTGGTTGCGATTCTAAAAAGGAACATGAAAATATTGTCCACCGCGTTCGGGATTCAGCCTATCATATTATCGACTACAAAGGTTCTACCTATTATGCTATTGGTCTGGCTCTGACCCGTATCTCCGGTGCAATTTTGCGGGATGAACACAGCATATTAACGGTCTCATTGCTGCTTCAGGGCGAATACGATATTGATAATATCTGTCTTAGTGTCCCGTGTGTTGTCGGGCAAACCGGGGTTGAGCGTATTATAACGGCCTCACTTTCTGAGAACGAACAGCTCGCCTTTAAGGCCTCGGCTGAAACACTTCAAGAGATATTAGATGACATAAAGACTTAGTTTTGAACCAAGAAGAAGCAACAGAAAATTAGCAAGTGATTTGAAAAGGACGGTGCATAATGGCGGATTTCGCCAAATCGATAACGATTGATTTCTGGGCCACATTATCCGAGATGTCACCATATCTTCTGTTCGGCTTTTTGGTAGCGGGAATTCTTTCTGTGCTGATATCGCAGCGTATCGTGGAAAGACATCTGGGCGGCAGAGGAATATGGCCACTGCTGAAGGCATCGATTTTCGGTGTTCCGCTGCCTTTGTGCTCGTGTGGTGTGATACCGGTATCGATGTCACTTCACAAGCACGGAGCAAGTAAAGGTTCGGTGATATCATTCCTGCTGTCCACTCCTCAGACCGGCGTTGACAGTATCTTTGTTACCTTGAGTCTTCTCGGTCCCGTTTTTGCGGTTTTCAGGCCTTTGGCGGCATTGGTGACCGGCATTGTCGGGGGCGGTCTTGTTGATGCTCTTGAGGGGGAAAGAGAGGACGGCGCACAGGCCCCGCCAAAATGTACGGACGAGTGCTGCGGCGGTGCAGAAAAGCATCATAAAATCAGAAGAGGATTAAAATACGGCTTCATTATCCTGCCGCGGGACATCGGCAAAGCGATGCTGGCCGGACTGTTGGTTGCTGCGGCTATCTCGGCGCTGGTGCCGGACGACTATTTTGTGGAAAAACTTGGAACCGGTATCTTTGCGATGGTGGTGATGATGTTTTTGGGCATACCGGTTTATGTTTGCGCAACGGCCTCGGTGCCTGTAGCGGCGGCGCTGATATTAAAGGGCCTGACGCCGGGAGCAGCATTGGTATTTCTTATGACCGGTCCTGCCACCAACGCCGCATCATTTGTAACCATCTGGAAAACTTTAGGAGCCAGAACCGCAATAACCTACCTTGTTACCGTGGCAGGATGTGCGCTTTTGGGCGGGATTTTGCTGGATTTTATTGCCGCCGGGCTTGACTTTGAAATAGCCACTCGCCCGGGGTGGATGCTGCCGACAGTTATTAAATACATCTCGGCCGTTGTGCTATTGGCGGTTTTGCTGTTTGCAATATTCAGCAAAAGAAAAACAGCCGACTAAGCAATAGTTCACCTGTAAATCTGACCATCGAAAAGTTACTTGATTTATCTTCTAACTAAACTTTTGCCTTGTGTCTTAACATAATTGAATAATTTTGCTTGTTTTTGCCGATAACCTG
>CAZMCN010000135.1:0-5112 GCA_964564845.1 uncultured Pirellulales bacterium
ACTATGAACTACGAACTACGAACTATTTTCTGCAAAACAAACCCAATCAAACCCAACCTGTAGTGAGCTTGTCGAACCTATTCCAAACCAGTCCCAATTTTTCTCAAGGCAAAAGTTTATCAAGTTCCCTTCTCGCCCGCTTATGGCCCGGCTCTATTTCAAGTGCCTTTTTGTACTGCTCTATCGCTTCTTCAGTCCTGCCCTGCTCGGCAAGACACATTCCAAAATTGGCATATATGCCCGGCTGGTTCGCATCGATTCTCAGCGATTTTTTATACATCCTGCCCGCCTCCTCGAACCTGCCCATCTCGGCCAATGCGTTTGCACAATTGCCGAGCGTCTCAGCGTCTTCGGGTTTGGCCCGCAGCGACACCCGATAGTATTCAACGGCCTTGTCAGGCCTGCCCCGAAGCGCAAAAACGTTACCGAGGTTATTATTTGATACAGGGTCGTCCGGCTTGAGTTCAACCGCCCTGAAATAATGCTTAAAAGCATCATTTAATCGGCGCAATCGAAAATACACGGTGCCGAGATTATTATGGGCACTGAAGTTATTCGGGTCGATTTGCACGGCCTTTTGATAATGCATCATACCCTCTTTGATTTTACCCTGCCTACAAAGGGCCATCCCCATATCATCCTGCAAAGCTGAATTATCCGGCCTGACCGCCAGAGCGCTGCTGAAATGCTCCAGGGCCTCATCGACCCTGCCGTTATCCACCAGCAGCAGCCCCAAGTTATGGCGCGCCTCGACATAATCGCTTCTTAATCTGACCGCCTGCAGGTACGCCTCTATCGCCTCATCGCGCCGGCCGTGTTTGTTTAACGAATCGCCCAGCCCATAATACAATTCCGGCTCATAATCGAGCTGCTCTTCGTAAAACGGCCCTGCCGCTGCCGATGCAAAACCCACCGCCAAAATCACAGTTGCGACAGCAGCCAGTCTTTTGAACCGCCGCTGATACAAAGACTTCAATATCACCGCACATCCGCCTCCCGCCAGAACACTCATCACCGGCACAACGACAATACGATACCGCGATGTTACAAAGACGATTATCACCACCGCGGGGTAGAAAATTACAAACAGCCATACCGGCACAGGCACATCACGGCGAAGGCACACGGCGCCAATAACAGCCAGCGGCAGCAGCAAACCAAAAGGAAATCCAAATCCACCCGCCTTCCATACCCCGCCGCCAAGCAATACCGACCATTTCCTGAATAAATATATATCAACATTGCGGGGTATCTCCCGCGAACTAAAAAACTGTGCCGTTTTATACATCAATCTCTTAAAGAAAGTCAGCGGCTGGGCAATAATCCCTTCGGCGGCCTTTTTAATGAAGAACTGCTGGGCGCTGTATCTGTCTTTATATCCGTATTTTTTCGGCAGGTCTGTAATCTGCCGCCAGCCCAGTCCCGGTCTTGCCATTATGGTTTCTTTGTAATTCAGGTTGTTGCCGACATAAAAATTGATTCCCCCCGAATATGGTAAAATGCTCGCTTTGCCCATCACTCGGTAATTGAGTATTCCGACAGGTGTGGCGACCAGCAAAAAACCGGCCGCAACGGCCGCAGCGGCAATTGCAAATCTTTTAAGGCCGACTCTTTTTTTGAGCCATACAGCAACCAGCCAGATACAGCCGGCCGCAAAAAAAGGGACAAAAACAGGCCTTATTACAATGCTGACGGCCCCAGAAAAACCCAGGAGAAAACAACCGAACAGTTTGATTTTCTCCGCCGAATTGATTAGACACAGCACCAGCACCACCGAGAAGAAAGCGGCCCAGCCGGGGGCCAAAAGCTCACATTCAAAAAAAACCAAAGGTATGTAAACGGCTGTAATGACGGCGGCCAATATCCCGGCGGCCAGGCCGAAGGCCCTGCTGCCCAGCTTATAGACCAGCACAGATGTAAGCCCGGCCAGTACAACCTGAATTAACTTTACGAGCAAGACGGAGGAATTGCTAAAAGAATAAACCGCCGAGAGGAACAAGGGATAAAACAAAGGCTGCCAGAAAAAGTCGCTCGTTATCGTTTTGTTCTCTAAAAGCTTTTGTGCCATCTGGTCGTAGGTAAGCGAATCAACGACCGGCATATAAAACGTCGGATTGTCACTGCTCTCATAGAGATAAAAGAGCCGTAAAGAAACCGCCAGCAAGAATACCGCCGCTCCAAACCAAAACCGCCTGCTCTTAAAAACCTTTCTTGTCCAGTCTTTTTTCATAACCGGTATTCTTGTTCAGTCGATAAACCTTTTCAGCATTTGTTCGAGAAGTTCCATCGGCAGGCCCATTACGTTTGTCAGACTGCCCTGGATTTTTTCGACAAACTCATCGCCTTTTTCCTGTATGGCATACGCACCGGCCTTGTCCTGCCAGGATTTGCCTTTAATATGTTCGGCGATTTGCTCATCGGTCATCTTCTTCGGATAGACGGTTGTGGTGTTACTTTCGACTAATACGACCGCATCGGTCAATCTGACAACTGCAAGGGCCGTTATTACTTTGTGAGCTGCGCTGAACAGTTTTCTGGTAATCTGCTCGGCGTCTTTTGCATCGGCGGGCTTGCCGATGATGTGCCCGTTAAAATCCACAATTGTATCGGCGCCAATGATAATACAATCAGGATAGTTAACTGCGACGCTTTTTGCCTTTGCCAGGGCCTTTTCTTTTGCATATTCGCAGGGCTCTGCTTGCTCAAGTCCAGAGGCTGACTCGTCAATACTCGGCTCAACAACGGCAAACTTATAGCCGGCCTGTGTCAATAACTCTTTTCGCCGGGGTGAGGCCGAAGCTAAAACGATAGAAGAGCTGCGGTGCATTTTTTCTCCCTATATCTATAAGCTATAAGTGCACGTGATAAACTATCTTTCTGCAAAATATGAGATAGTCCTGCTCGATTTGGTCAAAATCCTCACCAATATAATACTGAAACAACTGCGGTCCGACCCTCCGGTTCCATCTGACGGTCAGCGGAATTTTTCTGTCGGCTGCGATTGTCTTGTCTTCGGCGCTGATTGGCCAATTGCCCCTGACCCCATCCAGGAGGAGTTGACGATAATTTCGCAGCCATTTTCCGTAACTTTCCTCTCGCATAAATCGAACCAGAGCATAAGCCTGCCCGTAAAAAGCTGCAACTGCATCGGACTGGTTCGCAGCAAGGACCTCACCGGGATTTATAGCTACCAATTCCTTCAGTGGTATCATCCTGCCTTTTATAAGGGTCTTCTTCAAAGCTCCCAGGCGATAGACATTTCTGCCCGGTTCAAAAGAAAACAGTCCCCCGTTCTCGGTGCTGTTCTCAAAGAGCATTGCAATACCTTCGTCGAGCCAGCTTGGCAGTCGGAACTTAAAATGGCCGTGATGGAACTGATGCCACCCTTCGTGTCCGAGCACGGAAAAGGTTCGCTCTCTGCCGATATTATATGCCACACAGACGCCGTTAAGAAAGTACGCTCCCGCTTTTATCTTACGGTACATTGGCGCCTGCGGTCCGGCGAAGGCTTTGGTAAAATCATCCCACTGACTGCGCCGGGCAAAAAGATAAACTTTGAACCTGCCGGTTGTCTCGACAGGTTCGCCCAGTTGGTCCTGATAGCCGAGATAGGCAGATTCCATAAATCCGGGGACCTGTGAAAGCATCAGCGGCTCAAGCAGTGTCGTATAAATATCGTAATGCCTTGTATTGATAATCAGGCCGGGGCCGTATTCATTCTCCCAGACCCTCGCCGATTCCATCGCCGGCAGACTCAGTCCCTCTAAATACTCAATCATACCGACAGGTGTATCGATAGCACCAGCGATACTTGTTGATAATCCGCTTTCGGAGCAGCCGGAAAGCAAACCAACTGCAATTGTCAAAATCAGCACAAAATTTCTTGCCACAGTAGTTTCCACCTTTCAGAGGTCTTTGAATTCTGAGCCGAAGACATCTGCGGTGAACAGGTAAACCTCGGTCTTTGGGTCTTTCCAGGCATCGGTGCTCAGGCCTGCTTTGTGTGCGCAGCAGTATGAGAGGAATTCTTCTTTGCTCCAGCCGGTCTCTGCGGCAACCTGGGGCAAAAAGCAGCCCGAGACACAGCCTCGTTTTATATATATCCCGTCGGTTCCCAGCCGCAGACTCAACGGCTTGCTGGTTCGCTGCAGCGGCGAAAGAACCGATATCTCTACATCCAGATGCCCTAATTCATCTTCTCTGAGCGGGTCGGCAAAAAACCGCGGGTCGCCGGCAGCCGAGGCCTTTGCCATCTCAACAACCAGTTCAACCAGCGGCTCGTCGGAGATGAATCGACCGATACAGCCTCTCAATTGCCCCTGGTTCTTTAATGTTACAAAGCAGCCGCAGTGAGCGTTTAATTCGGCGTCATCCGATTTTGGCTGGGGAACAGGTTTGCCGGTGATGACCGCCTTGACAGTATCACGAGCAATCCTGAGTAAAATCCTTTTTTGCTCTTCGTTCATAGACCTTTTGCCAATCACCAATTACCAGTTACCATTTAACCTGTACTCAATGCCGCCATTTTACAAGGAAATAAGGATTTATGGAATTTTAAAACTACTTATAAGCGAACATTATTGCTAAAATACAACAATGAAAAATAAAATTCTGATATTTCTAAAAGGTTTCTTAATGGGAGTTTGTGATTTAATACCCGGCATCTCAGGCGGTACTATTGCTTTTATAACCGGAATTTATACCCGATTAATAGATGCGGTAAAGAGTTTCTCGCCAAAATTATTTTATGATATCCTTACATATCCGGTAAACAGGAAAAAAGACAGCCTGAGAGAGGGCATAAAAAAGTTAGATTTAATTTTCCTGCTGATTCTGGTGCTGGGGATTATCAGCGCCTTTTTAACAGGCTCAAAAATCATCAAGTTCCTTCTGGATGAGTATTTTGCATATACTTTATCTTTCTTTATCGGGCTGATTTTAGCATCTTCAAAAACAATCTTCGAACACATTGAGGAACACAGCATAAAGAATATCTTATTTTGTTTTTTTGGGCTTGTATTAGGCCTTACATTTTCAATACTTGGGCATTTAACTGCAAGGCCAAGTTTAGGATATGTTTTTCTCGGCGGTTTTTGTGCGGTCAGCGCTATG
>CAZMCN010000136.1:0-5019 GCA_964564845.1 uncultured Pirellulales bacterium
ACCTCAAAGCCGCTCATTTTCGGCATCATCACGTCGAGCAGAATCAAATCAGGCGGCTGCTTTGCTATAATATCCAGTGCCTGAATTCCATCCTGGGCAGGGACAGTTTGACAGTCCATATCCTCAAGGTAGGCCTGCAATAGCTCAAGATTCTGCTGATTATCATCAACAACCAGCACCACCGGTGTTTTATTTTCATCTTTTTCAGGTTTAGTCCGCTTCATAAGAGATTACTCCTAACTGTTTATTATTTACCGATGGCCTTCAAAATTGCGGTGCAAAAGGCCGGCAAATCTTCCGGTTTGCGTGATGTTATCAAATTGCCATCCACAACGCACGGCTCATCAACATACTCTGCCCCGGCGTTTTTAATGTCATCCTTAATTGCCATAAAGCAGGTGGCTTTTCTGCCCTTGTAAGCTGCCGTGCTGCACAACAGCCATCCACCGTGGCAGATAGCCGCTATAACCTTGCCGGCGTTTACCATATCTTTCGCGAATTTTATAACGTCGGCATTTCTTCGCATAAAATCAGGAGCAAAACCACCCGGCACAATCATACAATCGTAATCATCGATGTTGGCCTGGGCTGCCGAAACTTTCGAGACACAGGGAAGCCCTTCTTTTGAATGATACTCTTTTTTTGCCTCGGCTGCAACAAAATCAACTTCGAGTCCTGCTTCCCTGAGGCGGTAATAAGGGTACCAGACTTCAAGGACCTGATACATTTCGTCAACCATAACAGCTACTTTTTTATCTGCCATTTTTCACTACTCCTTTTCTATCGGCATTGCATTTCAGGTGGTTTGATTGTTGTGATTTTCGATAAATTGTCTGACCTCCGGTTTTATATATACCGTTTCAATATCCACTATTTTCGAGACAGCTTCGGCACAAAGTGCTGCGACTTCGGCTGATGGCGCCTGTGTATCGGCGAAGAAAACATTGCCTCCTTTTATAGTGCACAGCCCCCCGCCTGTTCCGCCGAGAGGTTCCAGGCGGATTGAAACACCGTTTGCCTCCAACAATGCTAAAAGCTCTTCTAAAATCTGCTGCTTATTCATTTGGCGTACTGTGTATTGCGTTTTTCGTGTATCCGAACTGCATGCAGTCTCACAACTCAAGAAAAAGCACGTTAAAAGTCGATATATTAAATACTAACGACCAGAGAAATAATTTTATATCAGGAGCCGACAATTGACAAGTATTATCGAAAAACGCCTTTCTTTGCACAGGAATATGGCGAATCAACAAGAAGAGAATAATTCGTTAAGAACCCGGATGAACCAGCTCCAGGCCCTTGCCAACATTGGCACGGTTACCTGTATGATAGCTCATGAGATTAATAATCTTCTTACGCCGCTGTCCACTTATTCGGCTCTTGCGTTAAAAAACCCCAAAGACAAGGCACTGGCTGAAAAGGCACTTCAAAAAACGGTCCAAAATTGCGACCAAGCCTCTAAAATTATGGAAAGCATGCTGGCTGTGACAAGCGGTCAAGGTCAGAAAAGGCAAAACGTTAAGCTGATTACTCTGGTTGAGGAGGTTTTCGGGTGCCTTTGCAGAGACTTTTCAAGGGATGGGATAAGTGTGGATATCCGGATTCCGGAAGGATTGACAGTTTCTGCTGTTCCGGTCGAAATTCAGCAGGTTTTAATGAATCTGATTCTTAACGCCCGCGAGGCGATGCTGCCGGGCGGTGGAAAACTAATCATCAGCGCGGAAAAAACCAGTGATATGGTGTGTATAAGAGTTTGTGATACCGGCTGTGGGATTGAATCGGGCGATTTAAACAAAATCTTTGAACCGTTTTTCAGCACGAAACCGGATGAGAAATCGCCACCTGGTCGGCGGGCCAGCGGCCTTGGTCTTGCCTTTTGCAAAAAAGTGATAAAATCATATAATGGTTCTATAACGGTCGAATCGAAGCCGGCCGGGCCGACAAAGTTTGAAATAACGCTGCCAAATTCGCAGTAAGGTATTGGCAAAGAGTGGCTGAAGTTTATCAATATATTGGCCATATTGTGGGAGTTGCAAACTCAGTAAAATATATCTGGGAACCGGTTTTGATGGTTTTGCTGCTTGGTTGTTCTGCGTTTTTTTCAGGTTCTGAGACTGCATTTTTTAATCTCTCCCGCAGGCAAATCAACCTGCTTGAGAAATCCAAACACAGGCTTCAAAACCTTGCTGCGCGGGAGCTGGGCAGGCCTGGTCGTTTGCTTAGCTGTCTGTTGTTTGGGAATACGATGGTCAATATTCTTTTTTACGCTGTTGCCAGTGTGCTGGTAGTCAGGGTTGAGCGACAGTCCGGCGCCGGTTTGGCGGCAGTTATCGCATTTGCCGCCTTTGGCTTACTGGTGCTTTTTGGCGAGATACTGCCGAAATCTTTAGCTTATTCGAATTCAAAACCTTTTACAGTTGCTGCTGCTGCGCCGGTGTTTTTAATCCTGCAGATTTTTAGCCCTTTTATATTTGTCTTTCGTTTTTTAATAGTTGAGCCGGTGCTTCGGCTGATTCTCGGGCAGGCCAAACATCCCAAAGCAATAACGACAGGCGAATTTAAAACACTCATTGAAAAGGTTCGAAAACGCGGATTGATTAGCGCCGATGAAAACAAACTACTCGGAGAAATTATCGACCTCGGCCTGCTCAAAGTCCGCCATGTTATGCAGCCGAGGGTTGATATGATTGCCTGCTCTGTAACAGATTCGAACAGGACAGTGCGTGACATAATGCAGAGAAATCATCTGACGAAGCTGCCTGTATATGTCGGGACGATAGATAATATAGTCGGGTTGGTTTCTCTTCGCCGATTGTTACTTCAAGCAGATACGACGGTGGACGAGCTCGTTGAGAAAGTGCATTTCGTTCCGGAGCAGAAGACGGTGGAATCGCTGCTGGAATTTTTCCGCAGGGCGCATACCGATAGCGCAATAGTGGTGGATGAATACGGAGGTATTGCAGGCTCGATTTATCTCGAAGATATAGTAGAAGAGCTGCTCGGTCCCATCGAAGCAACAGCTGGAATTGAGCCTATCGAGCAGACCGGACCTCTCGAATACCGGCTGGCAGGTAATCTGGCCATTCACGACTGGACCCGGAGTTTCGGTATCGACCCTGCCCAGAGGCGTATTTCAACGATTGCCGGTTTGGTAACCACCCTGCTTGGCAGGATACCCAAAGCCGGTGACGCTGCCCGGCTGAAGAATCTGAAATTTACCGTCGAACGAGTGCAAAAGCACCGAATCGAAACGGTAATATTAACCCTTGAGCCAATTGAGAGTGAGTGACGGGATGATATTAATACCGGTGGTTTTGTTTTTTATGTTTCTTTCCGGGCTTTTCTCCGGCGCCGAAACAGGTATATATCAGCTCAGTCGTGTTCGCTTGCGAATCGGTATCGAAAAGAAGAAGTTGCCATTTGTGATTCTGGGCAAGGTACTTCGCGATAGTAACGGTCTTCTTATCTCAATATTAATAGGCAATAATCTTTCGCTCTATGTTGTTACGAGTATCGTTACTTACATACTGTTGAGCAGGATAAATTCTGCGCATACGGCTGAATTTCTGGCAACATTGCTAACAGCACCGGTATTATTCGTTTTTTGTGAGCTGCTTCCCAAGAACATTTTCTTTTATCGTGCCGATTTACTTATGCCTTATGTTGCGCCATTTTTATTCACCTTCAAAAAGCTTTTTACCTGGTGTTTGATAGTGCCGCTGTTGAGGTTTGTATCCGGTCTTTTCGGGCGGCTGACGGGCTTGCCAGACTCTTCAGGAACAGCTATAGCCGGTACACAAAGACACCAAATCGGGGCACTTCTTCAGGACACCCATGAAGAGGGTTTTCTCAGCCCCACGCAAACTGCCATCATAACCCGCCTGGTAAGTATATCGAATATCAGTATAAAGCCGGTGATGACGCCTATTGATAAAGTTCAAATGGTCGATGTAAATTCCGACCGGCTGACTTTGCTGCACAAATTAAAAAAATACTCTTTTACCTGCTTGCCTGTTTACGAGCGTCTGCCTGCAAACATTGTCGGCTTTATAAATATCTACGAGGCGTTAAGCTCAACAGAACAGTTTGTGGATTTGCATAATTTTATAAAACCGATCCACAAGCTACCCGGTGATACTGCTGTGATAGAGGCGATAAATATTATGCAGAATGAGAAGCAGAAAATGATATTGGTAACAAGAGCCGGTCTCGCCGGTCGAGAAAGGCCTGTCGGCATAGTAACTATGAAGGACCTGGTCGAGGAACTGGTCGGCGAGTTAACTGAATGGTAGTATTATCGGCGGGAACGAACCGAAACTGAGTGGTTGAATGTCACGAGCTCTTAGAAATGTCCTGACTGTCTTAACAGTAATCGCCCTTGCGCTTATAATCTTCTCCAACAGTATGACCAAGCCGATTGGGCGTGATGAGCATATGTACTGTACGGCCGGGGCCCTGCTGGCCGAAGGTAAGATGATTTACAGAGATTTCTCATACGTGGCCCAGATGCCGTATCATCCTTTGCTTTGTGCGGTTTTATTTAAGGTGCTGAACACAACCTACTATCTGCTTGTCGGCAGAATGCTGTCGGTTATCTGTGACGTCTTTGTAATGATATGTATCGTAGGATTATATCGATATATTTTTAAGTCATTTCCAGCTTCCGGAACGCTGCTGGGACTGGCGGGGGCGACACTTTATCTGTTTAATCCCTTCGTAGATTATGCAAGCGGTTATGCCTGGAATCACGATGTTGTCATATTGGCGGTAGTGTTGTCTTTTTTGTTGTTTATATCTACCGACTTTAAGCGGAAGTCAAAGTATTGGCGAATTGCCGGCATCGGTGCCCTGCTGACTTTGGCAAGCTGTATGCGGATAACAACGGTGCTGGTGCAGCTTTTGTTTTTCGCTTTTTTGTTTTACCAATCTGCCGAGTCGCTAAAGCAAAGGTTTAAGAGGGTTCTGCCGTTTCTGGCTGCGACAGCTTTAGTTTTGATTTGGCCTGTCTGGACGATAATT
>CAZMCN010000137.1:0-4977 GCA_964564845.1 uncultured Pirellulales bacterium
CCATCGATTATTTCAAAGACAAGCTGCCGATTTTCGGGGTGTGTCTTGGCTTTCAATCTATAGTGCAGTATTTTGGCGGTAAGATTGGCCATGCGCCGGAACCGATACATGGTAAACCATCGAGAGTTACACATAACCAAAAGGGATTATTTGCCGGCGTCGAAAACCCGCTGCAGGCGGGACGATATCACAGTCTTTGCGCCGTGGAGCTGCCGGATTGCCTGGAACAGACAGCCCGGTTCGAGCAGATTGTAATGGGTGTTCGGCACAAAGAACTGCCGATATTCGGGGTTCAATTTCATCCTGAAAGCATTCTGACACCGGCCGGCGGCAAAATAATCGAAAATGCTTTGTCAATGGCTGAAGCAAATAAAAAATAAGATTTAAGATGGCTATGATAACCGAATTCATTGAGTCTTTACTTACAGGTAAAGATTTGAGTTTTGAGCAGGCAATGCAGCTCCTGGATATTATTTTTGAGGGTGAAGTGGCGGAGGTTCAGATTGCGGCGTTCCTTACCGCAATGAGGGGCAAAGGGGCAACAGCAGCGGAACTGGCGGGACTTGCTAAATCACTGCGAAACCATGCGGTTGCCGTTAAGGTCAATGTAGATAATCTGGTTGATACCTGTGGAACAGGCGCAGCGGCAATAAAAACTTTTAATATCTCAACTGCATCGGCGCTGGTGGCAGCCGGGGCCGGGGTTTATGTCGCCAAGCACGGCAATCGTGGAATAACCAGCAGTTGCGGCTCGGCAGATGTACTTGAGGCATTAGGAGTTAAAATAGATTCCTCCGCTGAAACCGTGGCAGAATGTATCAAAGAGGCACACGTGGGATTTATGTTTGCTCCTATGTTTCATCCTGCGATGAAATATGTCCAGCCGACACGGAAAGGGCTGGGATTCAGGACGGTCTTTAACCTGCTGGGTCCTCTGGCTAATCCTGCCAATGCGGCGGCACAGGTGATGGGAGTTGCTGATGAAAGTCTGATGGAGACGATGATAGAGGCTCTAAACCTACTTGGGGTTCAGAGGGCGCTGGTGGTGCACAGTGATGGTCTGGATGAAATAAGCACAGCAGGTGTTACCAAAATAGCGAAGCTAAGAAACGGCCAAATTACAAATACAGAACTTAACCCGGAAGATTTGGGTATGGGGTTAGCCGACATCAATAGCTTGACGGTAAGCGATGCCAAGACAAGCGCAACAATAATCAAAGAGATTTTAAGCGGCAAAGAGGATGCGCCTGGCAAAGATATAGTTGTACTTAACGCCGCTGCTGCGATAATCGTCGCCGGTCTTGCAGATGATTTTGAATCCGCAATTAAGATTGCAGAAGCTTCGGTCAGCGATGGGGAGGCAATGGAGTGTCTGGAAAAATTAGTTAAAATCTCAAATAGCTGAATGTTAAGGGGCTCCCATTTTGCGACTTATTGCAAAATGGGAGCCCGAGCGAGATATGATTTTCGAAAATGTTAATAGTTAAGGTTAAAATTTGCGGCATTACCAATTACGAAGATGCTATGGCGGCAGTGGATATGGGTGCGGATTTGCTGGGTTTTAATTTCTATCCCAAAAGCCCGCGATGTATAACCGCCGAGGAGGCAACAGAAGTAATAAATAAACTGCCGGGTTTTGTAGATATCGCAGGGGTGTTTGTGAATGCTTCTTTTGAACAAATCCAAGAGGTCATAAATCAATGCCAGCTAAACTGGATCCAGCTCCACGGCGATGAAGACCCGCAGTTCTGCCAACAATTTGATTCGCTGAATATAAAGACTATGAAGGCGCTGCGAGTGAAAGACCACAAGGACATCGAAAAGGCGGATAGTTTTTTTACAGATGCTATTTTGCTGGACGCTTACCATCCTGAAAAATACGGTGGTACCGGAGAGAGCTTTGACTGGAGTATCATCGGCAATATTCATAAACGTACCTTTCTTGCCGGCGGTATAAATCCCGATAACGCTGTAAAGGCGATTCAGCCGGGAATTTACGGAATTGATGTCTGCAGCGGTATAGAATCCGAGCCGGGCAAAAAAGACAAAAAATTAATGAAAAAGTTGTTTGACAATATACGACATTTGAGGGGTTAGGAAAATCGAATATGAAGTATAAAGGCAGATTTGGAGATTACGGAGGTTTCTATGTGCCGGAGGTCTTAATACCGGTATTGGAAGAATTAGAAGAGGCATTTTACCGCTTTTACAAAGACGAGCAGTTTGTAGATGAGCTGGCGCAGCTTTCGAGAGACTATGCCGGCCGTCCCACACCGCTTTATTACGCCCGCAGATTCAGCGAGTGTGTCGGCTTTAAAGTGTACTTAAAACGCGAAGACCTTCTGCACGGCGGGGCGCACAAAGTCAATAATACACTCGGCCAGGGGCTTTTAGCCAAATATATGGGTAAAACCAAACTTATTGCAGAGACCGGTGCGGGTCAGCACGGCCTGGCTACTGCGATGATTGGGGCCTTTTTTGGTATGGAGACCAAAATTTTTATGGGGGTAACTGACATTGAGCGGCAAAGCGTCAACGTCCATAAGATGAAACTGTGCGGCGCAGAAGTAATAGCTGTTGAAGGAGGAACGGGAACACTTAAAGACGCTATTAATGATGCCCTTCGCTACTGGACTGCTAATGTGTCTGATACATTTTATCTTTTCGGCTCGACCTGTGGGCCGCACCCGTATCCTGCGATAGTAAAACATTTCCAGTGCTGTATCGGCGAAGAGGCAAGGGGGCAGTCTCTTGAGCAAATCGGCAAACTGCCTGATATGATTGTCGCCTGCGTTGGCGGCGGCAGTAACGCAATAGGTATATTTTCGGCGTTCTTAGACGATAAGGATGTCAAAATGGTTGGGGTTGAAGCAGGAGGCAAGAGTTTGGCCAGCGGCAGGCATGCTGCGACACTGGTGGTCGGCAGAGTCGGCATTCTGCACGGCGCTAAAGCATATCTGCTACAGGACGACGAGGGGCAGGTCTATGATACCGAATCGGTAAGCGCCGGGCTTGACTATCCGGCTGTAGGGCCTGAACACTGCCTGTTAAAAGATACAGGCAGAGTCGAATATGTAGCCGCCGAAGATAATGAAGTGCTTGACGCATTTGAGCTATTGAGCAAAAGCGAAGGTATTCTTCCGGCCCTGGAAAGCGCACACGCATTGGCCTACGTCGTCAGCCGGAAAGGCAATTTAGATGCCGATACTATTGTGGTAGTAAATCTCTCCGGCAGAGGCGACAAAGACGTTTCAATAGTAGAAAAACACAGACCTTTACCCTGTTAGAGGCTCAAGTTAAGTAGTTGTATTATTTGAAGATGACATTGGCAAAAGGAAAGTAAATTTGAAACGTATTTGAATGAAGCCTCTAACAGGGTGAATCCTTTATTAGAGTTTCAAAATGTTTTACGTTTATGTGTTGTTAAGTAAGGTTGACAATCAGTTTTATACAGGAGCCACCGGTGATTTGAAAAGTCGATTGCAAAAACATGATGACGGACAAGTGCCATCAACAAGCAAGCGACGGCCTCTAAAGCCGATCTACTATGAAGCTTGTCTGAGTCAGGAAGATGCATTTCGACGAGAGAAATACCTGAAAACAGGGATGGGAAAAAGCTATTTGCGAAATCGTCTTATAGGTTATTTGGGAAAACTCTAACAGGGCAAAGTAAATTTTACTTTTTTAACGGCCTTCGTATGTTATTATGGGACAAGCGTCGAGAATCTGTCATTGCGAACAGCGAAGCGACGAAGCAATCTCACACTGTCATTGCGAAGGAGCCGAAAGCGACTGCAGCAATCTCGGCTTTTGACAATTGAACACAGAACATAGAATTGTACTGGGTGAAAACTAGGGAGGGGGAAAACTAGGAGTCTATCCGAGTAAGCTTTTCGAATAGCATTTTTCCGTCTCTTTCAGCTTTCAGGTCTTGGTTGTTAGCAGAAAAATTGCCGGCAGGTTCAACTCAACAATTATTTTCTCATTATTGACCGGCTTAACCTTCATCAAAACAGAAATGTCTGTCACATTATTAGGCCACAACAGCATATTGGACTCTGAACAACTTCAACAGATTATGTGTCAGACAGACAATGGACCATTCACCTCGCATCTTCTCTGTCCCTCGCAGCGAAAACCCAACAAAGCCTCTGGCTCGTTTTATCTGGCCGAACTCCGGCTCAACAATTGTCTTGCGCTTAGAATAGGTCTCGCGTCCCTTTTTGGTGCGAAGTTTCCTGGCCCTAAGATTGTCTTTTTCGTCGATTTTGAAACGTCCAATGACGTATTCATCCAAAACATATGTTGCTTTTACAAGCAAAAACGATATCAAGGCTATAAGCAATAAACTCATAGCCTGCTTTAAGATGAGAAGATATTCTTCAGATAACTTAACAGGCAAAATCAAGTGGATAATTAAAAGTACTACAATCCACTGGATTGGGCGATAGCAATGTTTAATACAGAGGTTATCTATAACACTCTTTGTGCGTTTGGTAAGTTCCAGCAGAATTCTGTAAACAAACAAATGACCTATTACGCCTACCAGTACAAGTACTCCTAAGGTCCAGAACAGCCAATTATCTATTTCTACTCCATTCATTAATAATCTGCCCATTAGGTTATTCCTTTCGTTGTTTGCATCTCGTTCTAACAACCGATTGTTTAAAATACATATTCACTTTCCCTCTGCAAGTTGAATTGTTTACTTGCCGACACTAAAGGTCTTCGACGGCTTGCAGCCTTTATTTTTTATTTTATCAGGATTTGCACATATGTAAACAAATGCAGGAGGGAAATTTAACGGTATAAATTTGATCTCTACATCTGGAAATTGGTTTTCAACATCTCCTTTTAGTGCAGGAGAATATTGTAGCTGAATAAATCTCCCTGATTTACTTGATATAGCAAGTATTTTTTCTCTTTTAGATTTGTTAAATAACGTAAGAGGTAGACCAGAAACAATACAATCTAAAT
>CAZMCN010000138.1:0-4941 GCA_964564845.1 uncultured Pirellulales bacterium
TATTTCGTTGGATTATATATTGGTGCACAAGTGTTTTTCATCATATCTTTCATTTTAATCGACCTCAATACCTGAATTTCAAAATTGACATATCGACATAACCTAATGAAGTTTTAGCCGCCGGCTATACCTGCTGAGAGCTTTTATACTAATCTCAATTGAATTTTCCCGTTTATCCGCGGGTAAGTAACTTAAAAACAATTAGTTACGGTTTTATTCGCGGACATTTACTACCCTTAAGGGTATAATCGATTCTTTCCATCCCGTGCAGACGTATCGTGCCCATTTTCAGCACAGCCGGCCCCTTCTCTTCGGCCGATGGGTCGGGGAGAGCCTTAATCCATTCTGTCTGCAGTTTTTCAAAGGATTTTTCGATTTTACCGGCGGTCAAATCGAACTCCAACCTGCCGGTATAAGTTTCGATATTGTCGAACATTTTCGAAAAGTCATCTGTTGTCTGTTCTTTGTGCAGTTGCTCGGCCATTTCTGAGGTGGCAGCAGCGTTCATTTCGACCTCGGCAATCCGCCGACCGTTTATGTCTTTGATTTGCTTTAGTGTATAGCTCTTCTTATACGATTTCGCCCCCATCAAACCGTAGGAAAAGGTCTTTACGCTGTCCCAGCTTTGGCCTGTTTGTAGTTGTTTTTCCCCAGCAGCCGGCAGAGACACAATTCCATGACGCCGCTTGACGGCTTCCTGAGTAAGCAGACTTGCCGCCGCTTTTCTGGCTGACGAGTCAGTGCCCGCAACCGCTGCCTGTGCACCGCTTACGTCAACAATTTCTGCAACTTCGCCGGCAGGAGTAATTTCTATCGTATAACTTTGACCGATTAACCTCGAGAGTGGATTATCGGGCTCCTCTGCCCTGGAACTGTCGAAGTCCACAAAAAGGTCGCCCTTAACCTTAAAGTAATACTTCAGGTCTTTGATAGTAATTTTTGCTATGCAATTACCTTTGTCGTTGATACTTTGGAGCTGCTGCGTAAAGGTCATTTCGACCCTGTTTCGGGTAGTGCCGCTTTCAAAGTCAGAGCCCTTTGGGACAGAACCTTCCCATTTAACGCTCTGCTGGGCCTCGGTTATCACCTTGTAGGTGGTTGAATCCTGTGGCGTGAACTTTAATGCAATAGTGGCGGCCTCTTCGGCGACGGGCCTTTCAGCAACCGGTTTTTCGACAATCGGTTTTACTATTTCAGGTTCAGGTTTTACTGCTTCGGGCTTTACTGTTGCGGCCTTTGGCATCGGTTTTTCAGGCTCAACCTCGCTCGTAACGGCCACCTCTTTGGTAAGAGGCCCGCAGCCCGGCATAAATAACACCAATAACAGTGAGCAAACTGCACCAGCCGCCAACAAACTGAAAAATTCCTCTTGTTTCATTGTTCATTCTCCATTTAATTTGTGATTCTATCGCAAATTCAAACTGTAATTATATATTTTGGCTTTTCAAAGACAACCGAATTTTCTTTATTTGTCTATTATTAAACGTTAGAATCGCATTTCGGAAGTTTCGGTTCGTTTTGTGAACTGTTTTTGCAGAAAGGAAGCATTTTATGAGAAGCGATACGGTAAAAAAGGGGTTTCAGCGGGCACCGCACAGGTCTTTGCTTCACGCCTGCGGCCTTAGTGACGAGGACATAAATAAGCCGTTTATCGGCATTGCCAACAGCTTTTGTGAAATAGTGCCCGGACACGTTCATCTCAATAAGGTCGGCCGGACCGTCAAAAAGGCCGTTCAAAACGCCGGCGGCACAGCCCTTGAATTTAACACCATAGCTGTTTGCGACGGCATCGCAATGGGCCATACAGGAATGAAATATTCCCTCGCCTCGCGCGAAATTATCGCCGATTCAGTCGAGACTATGGCATGTGCCCACTGTTTTGACGGCCTTGTTTGTATCCCGAACTGCGACAAAATCATACCCGGTATGCTGATGGCGGCGGTCCGGCTCAATATCCCTACGATTTTTGTCTCAGGTGGGCCTATGGCGGCCGGAAAAACAAAAAACGGAAAAACCGTTGACCTCATCAGCGTATTCGAAGGCGTTGCACAATTCAACGCCGGAAAGATTGATGAAGAACAATTAAAAGAGCTCGAGCACACCGGCTGTCCGGGACAGGGAAGCTGCTCAGGGATGTTCACGGCAAATTCGATGAACTGCCTGTGCGAGGCAATCGGAATGGCCCTGCCCGGAAACGGAACGATTCTGGCGGTCAATCCGAAAAGAGAAGAGCTTTACAAAACAGCCGGCAGACAGATTATCACCCTCATCGAAAAGGACATCAAGCCGCTTGATATTATCAATGAAAAATCGATGGACAACGCCCTTGCCCTCGATATGGCGATGGGCGGCTCGACAAATACCGTTCTGCATTCATTGGCGGTAGCAAGCGAAGCCGGCATTAAATACGACCTTGAGCGCATCAACGCAATTTCTCAGAAGTGTCCCAATATCTGCAGGGTATCGCCCTCAAGCAACTGGCACGTCGAAGACGTGGATGCCGCCGGCGGAATAAGCGCAATACTAAATGAAATAAATAAAGTGCCGGGCCTGCTTAATAGCAATTGTCTAACGGTTACCGGCAAAACCCTCGGCGAAAATATCGCCGACGCCAAAATCAAAAATACAGAGTGTATCCATCCTCTTGCGAAGGCCTACTCACAGACGGGCGGCTTGGCGATTCTTAAAGGCAATCTGGCGCCGAACGGCAGCGTGGTCAAGACGGCCGGCGTCGCCGAGTCAATGCTCAAACACAGCGGCCCGGCGGTTATTTTTGAGAGCCAGGAACAGGCCTGCGACGGCATCCTCGCTGGAAAAGTAAAAGACGGCAACGTCGTTGTTATTCGTTATGAGGGACCAAAGGGAGGCCCGGGTATGCAGGAGATGCTAAGCCCAACAAGCTACATTATAGGTGCGGGTCTGGGTGAGTCGGTCGCATTAATTACGGACGGACGCTTCAGCGGAGGGACAAAGGGGGCCTGTATCGGCCACATCAGTCCCGAAGCAGCAGTCGGCGGCCCTATAGGTTTGCTGAAAGATGGTGATATAATTGAAATTGACATCCCGAACAACTCGATAAGTACAAGGCTTTCCGAGCAGGAACTCGCCGAACGCAAAAAAAGCTGGAAACCGCCCAGCCCCCGGTTCACCAAAGGTTATCTGGCAAAATACGCATCAATGGCAACCAGCGCAGACACCGGTGCCGTACTGAAATGGTAATTGATACACCGAACCGATTTTTATATAATCTAACCAAAGAGACCAAATGTTAATTTTGGGAATATATTATGGAAATAGAACAGATACTTAAAGAATTCAGGAAAGAGGTCGAACAATTATACGGTAAACGACTGAAAGACATTATTCTTTACGGCTCATGGGCAACTGGCAAAGCAACAGCCGATTCGGATATCGACCTGGCGGTTGTGCTTGTCGGAGACGTTGTTGCGGGCAAAGAAATTGACCGTATGATAGATGTGGTTACGGAAATAAACCTTAACCACTGTGTATTAGTATCTGTTTAGCCCGTCTCGGAAAAAAATTACGCCGAGGTTAACAGTCCGTTACTGCTGAATATGCGCAGAGAGGGAGTGCCTGCATGAAAGAGACAACATCTCTGATTAAAAGAGCAATGCGGTATCTGAAAAACGCCGAGGTGCTGCTGGGGGACAAAGACTTTGAATCATCCGTGTCAAGAACTTACTATGCTATGTTCTATTCTGCACAAGCGGTGCTGCTCACAAAGAACCTTTCTTTTTCATCTCATAAAGGTGTGATTTCTGCTTTCGGCGAACATTTTGTCAAGACGGGTATTTTCCCAAAAGAAATGGGCAGAGAATTTAATAGGGCGTTTGAGAAAAGACAGATTGGGGACTACGAATACACCTTTGTTATCTCTGATGACGAGGCTAAGCAAATGCTGCAGAACGGAAAAGAGTTTGTAAACACAATCGTCGTCTGGTTAGATGGTTAACTGCATACTACGAACCCAAATCTGTATACAGCGTAATCCACAGTTAAAAAACTGTAGTTATTTTTTTCCTGTTAGGTTCATAAGGTACGTTGTCAGCAGTCGCACGCCGAACCCGCTTGCGCCTTGTGCTGAAGAGTCCGTGGTTTTCTCAAGATGGTCCATACCCGCAATGTCCAGATGTGCCCATTTCTTATCGCCGACAAACTGCCGTAAGAACGCCGCCGCCGTGCACGCACCGCCCCATTTGCTGCCGGTATTTTTCAAGTCCGCTATCTTGCTTTTCATCTCTTCTGCGTATTCATCACCGCTGGGCATATACCAGACCTTCTCACCGCTCTGCTGGGCTGCTTTTTGCAGCTCTTTTACAAGTTTGTCGTCGTTACCCATCAGCCCGGCCTTATGTTTACCGAGAGCAACCATACACGAGCCGGTCAGCGTGGCAATATCAATAATAACATCGCAGTTTTTCTCGGCCGCATAGCTTAGCGCATCGCAAAGCAGCACCCTGCCTTCGGCATCGGTATTGCGCACCTCAACGGTTTTACCGCTGAACGTCTTAATAATGTCACCGGGCCGATAGCTCTGCCCGCTCGGCATATTCTCCGCCGCAGGGATTATCCCGTACAGATTCAGCGGCAACCTCAGTTCGGCTGCCGCCTTCATTGTGCTCAATACCACGATGCCGCCCGTTTTATCCAGTTTCATCTGGTCCATATTAGTCGCCGACTTAATGCTTATCCCGCCGGAATCGAATGTTATTGCCTTGCCCACCAGGCCAATCGTAGCAGAACGCTCGGCCCTTTTGCCCACAGGGCTGTATTTCAAAACAATAAATCTCGGCTCATTTTTTGAGCCGGCCCCGACCGCAAGCACACCCCCCATCCCCTTTGCCGCCATTTGTTTCTTGTCAAAGACCGTACAGCTAAGTCCCTCGGTGGTTCTTGCCGTTTTCTTTGCCGCCGCCGCAA
>CAZMCN010000139.1:0-4939 GCA_964564845.1 uncultured Pirellulales bacterium
AATTTTCTTCTCTGTGTCTATTATCTATCTTTTTTTGTGCCTTTTTGCGGCTAATTTTCTTTTCGCGCCTTGGCGCCTTAGTGGCTGAAATGTTTTGGCCTTTTTACTTTTTACTTTCTTTTCGCGCCTTTTTGCCTTCGCGGCTTCTTTTTCGTTTTGAATTTTGCACTATGGTTTTTAGCTTTTCGTTTTAACTTTTAATTTTCTTCTCTGTGTCTTCGGTGCTCTCCTATGAACCGGAGCCGAGTCAAGAATCTTTTTCAAAAAGTTTTTCACTCCGTGGTTTCCAATTTGGTTTTTCCTGCTCGCTGCCCGCTGTTCTTTTCTACTGCAAAGCCGAATCCTTTTCGATCACCTCTTGTTCCTGAATCTTCTTAAACTCTGCAAGCTTCCCAGCCAATACTTCATCGGATAAAGCCAAAATCTCTACTGCCAGTATCGCTGCGTTTTTCGCCCCTGCCGCCCCTATTGCAACCGTCGCCACCGGCACACCGGGCGGCATCTGTAAAGTGCTCAAAAGCGCATCAACGCCCTCCAATCCCGAACTGGAAATCAACGGCACACCAATAACCGGCAGCGTTGTCTTCGCCGCCAGAGCACCTGCCAGATGGGCTGCCATCCCCGCCGCTGCGACAATCACTTTAATCCCATTTTCAGCCGCGTTTTGCGCAAATTCAGCCGCCTTTTGGGGCGTCCGATGTGCCGAAATTACCCTCACCATCGGCTTAATACCGAACTCGCCCAGCACATCGATGCAACTCTGCATAACCGCCATATCGCTGTCGCTGCCCATCACCACCGCCACAGCCGTTTTTTTTTCAGATACCATTTGTTCTTCCCCGAGAATAGATTACAATACACTCAAATCTGGAATTACCGTTTAATAATACCGGCTCGTTGCCGCAGATGCAAGTTAATAGGAGGGAAAATGCAGACAAGAAAACCTATTGTCGCAGGCCAGTTTTATCCGGCACAGCATGATTCCTGTGTGGACGAAATAAACAAGTATCTTAAACAGCCGGTGGCGGAGAAGCAGTTGCCGGAAACTATAGTTGCCGGCATTGTGCCGCACGCCGGCTGGACATTCAGCGGCGCCTTAGCTGCTCAGGTTTTTGCAGCTATAAGAGAGCAGCATGAAAAAGTCCACACTTTTGTAATTTTCGGCGCCAGCCACAGCTATTTCGGACAGGCACCCGCCGTTTACGACAGAGGCGTATGGACAACGCCGCTTGGAGACGCCCTCATTGATGAGGAATTAGCCGATGACGTATTAGAAAGAGCATCCGCCGTCAACGACCCGCAAGCCCACAGTTCCGAACACAGTATCGAGGTGCAGGTCCCCTTTATACAATATCTCTTTGCCGGTGCAAAGATACTGCCCATCATCACACCGCCAAACGACCAGGCCATACTGCTTGGCGAAGTTATCGGCGATATTGTCGCTTCAAAAGAAAACAGAAAAATTGTCTGTATCGGCTCAACTGATTTGACCCATTATGGCCCCCGCTACGGCTTCACTCCGATGGGCAATAATCCCGAGGCTCTTGACTGGGCCGAGAAGACCAACGACCGCCAGTTCATTGATTTGGCCTTAAAGATAAAACCCCAAAAGCTACTGACAAACGCAATCGAGAACCAAAATGCCTGCGGCCCGGGCGCAGCAGCAGCAACACTTGCCGCTGCAAAAAAACTCGGAAAAACAAAAGGCACACTCCTTGCACATACAAACAGCAACAAAATAATGCAGGCCAAGATGGGGACAAGAAGCTCCGACAGTGTCGGCTACGCAGCTATTGTCTTCTAACCCCGCATTTATAACAACTTTTACAGCTCCACTGAAAAAACAGAGTCCAACGTTCAAAACCGTCAATTGCTGCTGCCAGCCTATTTCCCATTTGCGTCAAAGGCGAATAATCCTTAAAATAGGGGCTGATTACAGCCGATAGTATATATGCTGAACACTGAGTGCCGTTATTAATTCAGGAGCGAGCAATGAAATCCGGTCAATTTTTAATTGTCATTTTTCAATTGTTGATTTACAGTTTCTTAGCCGTCGGCGATTTATCCGCCGATACTATCATTCTCGACGGCGGCCAGGTCATAAAAGGCGACATCCTCGCCGAAAAACCAACGCAGTTAATCGTTGATGTCGGCGTAACAGTCCTGACCATCCCTAAGCAGAAAATACTCGAATACGAATACACCAAAACGCTCGATGAGCAGCAGAACGATGCCAATTCACTGGCTGCGGATACCGACAAGCCGAAGAAATCTGCCGACCGACTGTATTACAGCTCAAAGCTCGGAAGAGCCACCATCGAAAAGTGTGTCGATGCGGTCTCGGAATCGGTCGTAATGGTCTCGACGCCTGCCGGTATGGGCTCCGGTTTCTTCATCAACGAGCAGGGCTACCTCATAACCAATTATCACGTGATAGAAAAAGAAACAAAGATTGAAGTTACCGTATTTGAAAAAGCAAAAACCGGCTTCGAGAAAAAGAAATTCAAAAAGGTCAAAATTGAAGCCATTAATCCATTCGTTGACCTGGCCCTGCTGAAGGTCGAAGACCTCGGCGATACCAAAGTAAAATTTGCTTATCTCGGTAACATTAACAGAATCAAAGTAGGTGAGACGGTTTTTGCCATCGGCAATCCGCTCGGGCTGGAACGGACCGTTACCGACGGCGTCATCAGCACAAAGAACCGCTCCTTCGAGGGCCTCGTATATATCCAGACCAATGCCGACATTAATCCCGGCAATTCCGGCGGGCCTCTATTTAACCTCGCAGGTGAAGTCATCGGCGTTACGAATATGGGATACATCTTCTTCGGAGGCCTCGGCTTTGCCATACCAATCGATTACGTCAAGCACTTCATAGACAATCGCGAATCATTCGCTTATGACAAGGACAACCCAAACACCGGCTACAAATACCTTCAGCCGGCACGAAGACGAAATAAGGCGGTGCCGAAGTTCCTGAAAGAAAAACAAAAATAGTTCCTATTGAAAGAGCCGAAAATGAATCAGACAACAAAAACAGTATTTATCTTTGCCGTCTCTGTAGTATGCGCTGTTGCTTCTGTCCAGGCTGGCCAACTGCCCAAAACCGCAAAACTGCTCCCGCCCGAGACCCTTTTGCTGCTGGATATTGAAGATTTCAGCAAATTGAAGCAGCAGTTTGAAAAAACCAGCTTTTACAAACTATACAATGACCCGGCAATGGCCGCCTTCATTAAAGACGCCAAGGCAAAATGGCAGGAAAAGATCCTGAAACCGGACGAAAAAAACATATTTAAAACGATTATCGACGCTGACATTTTACCCCAGACAAGAGCGGCTTTTGCTTTGGTCCTTAACGAAAAGGCAAAAGACGCCAATGAGCCGATGGCATTGTTCATCACTCAGTGGGGCCAGAACACCACCAAGATAAAAGAGGCCGTCGAAAAGGCGGTCAAAAAAGCTCTCGAAGAAGGTTTACATAAAAAAACCGAGGATTACCGCGGCGTTAATATTACGACATTGATTGGGGAAGATTCAACAAGACTTGGCTTCGGCTTTTCTTCGAGGCTGAGTTTCTGCTTTGTTGATGATTGTCTGCTTGGTTCTGAGGATATTGAGCTTCTCAAATTCGCCATTGCACATATCCAGGCGGTTACCGGCACTACTCTGGCCGATGACAGCGATTACAACTCGGCCCTCGGAGCTACCGGGCCTTATCACCACATCGATTTATACGTCAACATTAAACAGGCCGTCAAAGCGGCGATTGCCGATGACCCAACAGGCCAGACACAAAGAACAATAACAAACCTGGGTCTTGATAATGTTGTTGCTTTAAGTTTTTCAATTGGTGTAGCACCGAGCAGCGAAAGCGCCTGGACGGGTAAGGCATTTCTAAAAATCAACGGCCCGAAAAAAGGCATCTGCAAAATGCTTGAGGTCCAATCGGCGGCGATTAAGGTTCCATCTTTTGTCCCTACGTCGGCCCGCTCGGTAACTTTTGTAAATTTGAATATCGGGAAGGCCTACGACGAGCTCGGCAGCGTTCTAAACCTTTTCTCACTCCGGAGTGCTGCAATAATGCATATGCCCCTTCTGCCCGACAGCCCCGACGGCCAGTCGGGTGTGCAAATTAAAAGGGACATTGTCAGCCACTTAGGCTCGGAAATTTTAGTCGCCCAGAGTATCAACAAGCCTTTCTCTGACGCCGGCGGCGCCGGACCGACAGAATCGTTTGTCGCCCTGGCGACAAGTAACCGCAGCGCGCTTGAGAAATCCCTGTCACTGCTGCACAGTAAACTGATAGCTCCCAACAACCCTGACGCCAGCCGGCAGTTCCTGGGCCACACACTTTATCTGATTGACCTGTTGGGTTTTATGCCTGCTTTTTCGCCCGGAGGCACAACACCGATGCAGACTTCAATTTCCGATTTTCGATTTGCGATTTTCGATTGGAAACCAGCAATTGGCAATCGGCAATTGACGACTGACGATACCTCTATGCCGCAGGTGCCCAAAATGGCTTTTACCGTCACTGATACTCATCTGATTTTTGGCACCGAGTCAACCGTTGAACGGGCCATCCGCTCACTCAGCGGCAATGATGTTCCCACAGTCGGTTCCGAAAAATGGTTTACACGCGCAAAGTCCGCTGTCCCCTCGGTTGTGGGAGTGGCCAGCTTCGAGGACAACGTATCTACGGGAGAGCTGCTCTGGTGGACGCTGAAACAAAGTGGAAAATCGGGGCCCTCGGCCATTCAAAAAGGTCCGGTTACATTTCGGTTTGGCACATTGGGAATCGATGAACTTGCTGATTTTAGTCTCCTGCCCGAGTTTGAAGCTGTACGCAAGTATTTCGGCTGGTATGCCTTTTACGGCCTCAGCAGAGCGGACGGCTTCTTCTTCGAATCAAAGTATATTAATTCAAACTAATACCAAT
>CAZMCN010000140.1:0-4855 GCA_964564845.1 uncultured Pirellulales bacterium
ACAACTATAATTAACAAGCACTTAACCTTCACCATAAACAGCTTCGTGCTCGTCTAAAACAAACCTTTTACAAATTCGTACTGTCGGCCTTTTCGTCAAAAAACCGGTTTGACTTATTTTGATTGAAATTACAGAGACCTGCCTCCGATTTTAAAATAACTATTTCCACACACCGCCTTCCAAATAATGATACCCTCATTGCAGTCTTATATTCGGCTTCTAAGCTTCACCGAAAAACCGCATATGCCCTCTATATCCTATAGTTTACCGGTATTTCTGTCTTTGTCAAGGAAAATTCCCAAGCATAGGCTTTTTTTCAAAGTTTTACGCATTTTTACAGGACTATATGCTGTTCTCCGCCGATTATGAGTGCTTCTCGGCATTCAAAAATCGCACAAACTTGCCTATACTCCCCCCGAAAAGCCCCACCAGATACCAAAAAATGCCAGTCAAATCGCTTCGGTCAACAATGTTGAAGGGCAACCTTGATAGAACGAGTGCAGAAGAGGAAGATTCGCAGCCAATAATAAATGACCGACAATCAACTATCAAAAGCTTTGAATGAGATGGCGACTCCCAGGTAAACGCTATCTAAAACAAATAACGTTAGTTCCTAAGGCAGTCCCCTCTGAAGCAGCAGTCCCTATACTGGCATTGACCGTCTGAATTGCCAAAACACTGCGTATAGCCTTCAGCCGCCTGGATAGCGTGGATAAGTTCCGCTTTCTTCATTTTGCCCGGTTTTATGCCGAGCGACTTCGCCTTTTCTTTTACCACTAAAAATTTCATATCCTTGCTCAATCACATATAAAATAAAATTACCAACAGTTCAATGCCGCCCTTGATTATGCTCTGCCTTGTACCTGCCCGAGAAGATTACCTCACTAACATTAAGGGTCGAACCGGCAAAGCTCAAAACAAAATAAGGCTCAGATGAATGTTATTCAAACTGAATAGCAACGCCGATATTTGCGTCTTTAAGCATACTCCTGCGTTCAACCCTGACAACCTTACCTTTTTTAATGCGGGCGAACTGTCCTTTCTGCCTTGCCAAAGCCATTGTACGTGGAAAATTAATCTCTACTACATTGCCCGCCCGAACCGGCATTGTCATTGGCACAGTTATATAAACACCGCTTTTGCTGATATTCGTGCTTCTACCATTAAAAAATCTGTTAGCCTCAGGCAGCCATACACTCACCGGCCAGGAAAGATTGGTTCGGTTGCTCTTACGCTGCTCTGCCAATGTTTCCACAATAAGACTCCTAAAAAATTACACAGTCGTTCAAACGATAAAGGGCTTATCGGCAATGTTAAACTGGAGAGATTAGCGTATTTGGGTAAAATCCCAAAAGTTTTGAATATTTTTTTGAACACCGAAATAGCAGCATTTTTTTTGCATTTTTTATCGGGCGATATAAACTCTTAAAACACCAATGAGCAATCGCAGCAACTTTTTATTCTTAAGTGAAAAACAGCTTTTCTTTGTATCATTGCCCAATTATCTGCCAGCTGGATTGCGCCCACAAAAACCCATCCTTAAAGCAGAATAAAGAACAGGTATCTTGCTATTTCGGATTGATTGCTGTATTGTTTTATCACGATGCAGACAAAACTTGTAAAAATGAACCCTGCAAAACCGGATATGGCTGAAATTAAAAAAGCCGCATCTCTCGTTGATAACGGCTATCTTGTGGTAATTCCTACAGAAACCGTCTATGGAATCGCCTGCCGGGTCAAACCTGATTCACTCACTAAGCTCAACAACCTCAAAGGCCGAAGTCCCGACAAATACTATACATTGCATATCGGCCAAAAAGAATATGTAAAAAAATATGTGCCCACTATTGGCATAAAAGCACAAAAACTAATCGATAATGCCTGGCCGGGACCTCTGACGATTGTCTTTGAATTGGAAAATAATGACATCAGCAAGCTGCAAAACAGATTTGACAACGAGGTATTTAACGAGCTGTATAAAGATAACTCCATAGGCATTCGCTGCTGCGAAAACCAGATAGCTTCCTTATTATTCCAGCAAACAGCCAATCCTGTAGTCGCACCAAGCGCAAACACAACAGGCCGACCGCCGGCAATCGATGCTGAAGGGGTTCTTGCTGCATTTTCCGGCCAAGTCGAACTTGTGCTGGATGCCGGGCCCTGCAAATACAAAAAAAGCAGTACCGTCGCAAAAATAGGCAAAAAGGGCCTGCAAATCTTAAGAGATGGTGTCTATTCCAAAGCAGAACTGGAAACTATCTCGCTAATCAAATTCCTGTTCGTCTGTACCGGAAACACCTGCCGAAGCCCTATGGCTGAGGGAATATTCAACAAATATCTTGCGGAAAAACTGGAATGTGAGGTTGACTGTCTTGATAAAATCGGATATAAAGTAATCTCCACCGGTATTATGAATTTGGCCGGCGCTGCGGCAAGTCCGGAAGCCATAAAGGCCTGTGCAGCGAAAGGGATTGATATAAAAGCCCACAGGAGCATGCAGCTGACGCAGCAGCTTGTAAATGAAAGTGACTTTATATTCGTAATGGGCAAAATGCACTGCGAGCGAGCAAAAGCTCTCAGCAGCGATGCTGCAAAAAAATGTGTCCTATTAGCTGAAAATGTTGAGATTCCTGACCCGATAGGCCAGCCGCAGGAAGTTTATAACAATTGTGCTGATATGATAGAGGCAGCAGTAAAAAAAAGAATCGGCGAATTAGTATTATGAAAATAGTAGTTGGAAGCGACCATCGCGGTTTCAAAGCTAAAGAAGTAATAAAAGCTATCGTTACACAGTTAGGGCATGAGTGTATCGATGTCGGCACCGACAGCAGCGACCCGGTGGACTACCCGGACCATGCGTATGCAGCAGCTATGGCTGTTGCGAAAAACGAAGCCGACAGAGCCATTTTAATCTGCGGAACAGGTATCGGTACAAGTATAACAGCAAATAAAGTAAAAGGAATCAGGGCTGCATTGTGCCATGATGAGCTAAGCACACAAACTTCACGCGACCATAACGATGCGAACGTACTTTGTGTCTCGGGAGAACTGATTGGTGAGGTGCTAATGCGAAAAATGGTCGAAGTTTGGCTCAGCACGGAATTCAGCGGGGGAAGACACCAAAGACGAATAAATAAAATAACTGCTATCGAAGAAGGAAAAGACCCCAGAACAATTACAAACAACAAATAGCAAATTATTGACTCAACATTGGGGGGGGGGGAAATCATTGATTATCGATTATTGATAATTGATTATTTGGTTGAGATTGGCCATTTACTATTGGGGTTGGGGATGGATGCGGGGGGTAAAAAGGCGGAAAAATTTGCCCAGGCGATAAGTAAAATGGTGCAAAAGCTGAAGAAGCTGTTACAATAATGTAAAGGCAAAGACGGAAGGACACGATAAATATACCCTTAAGGGTAATAAATTCCCGCGACGGGGATTGTAACTTATTGTTTTAAAGGTACTTGCCCCCGAACAAACGGGTAATTTCAATCGTGAGCACTATAGATAAAGGACAGCGGCAATGAAAAAATTGTGGGTCAACTCAAATCCTTATAATAAGGAAGTGGTAATATCAGCGCTTGAGAGCGGGGCCGATGCGGTAGTTCTGCCGGACGGCAAAAGCGAGACAGTCCGCGAATTCGGTAAAATCAAGACCGTTGAAAAGAACGGCGATATAGTGCCGGGAAAGGACGTTGAGTTCATAGATATAGCCGGCAAGGCGGACGAGGACACGGCGGCGGCTGTTGCGCCGAACAAAATCGTTGTTCTGCAAATGCTGGACTGGACGATTATTCCGATTGAAAATCTGTTGGCCCGGCGAGGGAAAAACATTATGGTTCAGGTCGAGACAAGCGAGCAGGCAAAGCTTATGGTCGAGATACTCGAAAAAGGTGTTGACGGAGTAGTGCTCAATACGACCGATATCAATGAGATTAAAAAATGTGCCGAAGTCATACAGGGGATAGGAGAAAAAGTTGCTCTGGTTACCGCTACGATAACGGGCACTAAACAGCTTGGAATGGGCGACAGGGTCTGCCTTGACACGTGCACCCAAATGGGTCTCGGCGAGGGAATCCTTGTAGGCAATGCGGCGAGCGGTTTCTTTCTAGTCCATTCGGAATCCATCGATAATCCTTACGTGGCATCGCGGCCGTTCAGGGTCAATGCCGGAGCGGTGCACGCATACACCCTTACGCCGGGCGGCAAAACAAAATATCTGGCTGACCTGAGAGCCGGCGATGAAGTGATGCTGGTAGATACCAAAGGGAAAAGCCAGACAGCGTATTTAGGGAGAAACAAAATCGAGAAGAGGCCGATGATGCTGATAGAGGCCGATGCCCACGGTGAGCCGATAAGTCTTGTTATGCAGAATGCGGAAACCATCCGGCTGGTCAGCCCTGAAGGCGAGGCGATTTCGGTTACGAGCTTAAAGCCGGGCGACAAGGTCCTCGGCCATATTGAAAAGAGCGGCAGACACTTCGGTCTGAAAGTCGATGAAACCTTAATAGAAAGGTAGGGCTATGGAATGGCCGTATGATTTTATCAGTGTAATTTTAGCTATTGTACTTGGGACAGCGATTGGGCTGGAGCGAGAAATCAGCGGCAAGGCAGCGGGGCTTCGCACAAATATTCTGATATGCTTGGGTGCAGCGGTCTTTACAATAATATCCCGGGAAATGGGCGGCAATGACAGCGGCTCACCTACACGGATAGCAGCCCAAATAGTTACGGGTGTGGGTTTCTTAGGCGCAGGCGCCATCATTCGCGACCGAGGCGGAGTGTACGGCTTAACGACCGCCGCAACAATCTGGCTTGTTGCAAGTGTTGGAATGGCCTGTGGAGCCCA
>CAZMCN010000141.1:0-4761 GCA_964564845.1 uncultured Pirellulales bacterium
CATTTGAGATATATAGGGCTTTCGGATTTGAGGATTTTCACATTGAGCTTTCTACCAAACCAATCAAACATATAGGTTCGGATGAGATTTGGGACGTCTCCACAAAAGCCCTCAAAGGCGCTTTGGCACACAAAAAAATTGAATATAAAATCAACGAAGGCGACGGCGCATTCTACGGCCCAAAAATTGATTTTCATATAACAGACTGTCTCAAAAGGTCATGGCAGCTCGGCACCATTCAACTGGATTTTTCTATGCCGCAGCGATTTGACCTCACCTATACCGACAAAGACAACACCGAAAAAACCCCGGTGATGATTCACAGGGCCATCTTGGGCTCTTTTGAAAGATTTATCGGAATTCTTATAGAGCATTACGGGGCAAATTTCCCGCTCTGGCTGACCCCGGAACACGCAAGAATACTGCCAATCAGCGAAAAAACAAATGATTATGCCAAAAGTGTTCAGGAAAAAATCAAAAACGCCAAACTGCTTTGCAGTTGCGATTTGTCCGACGAGAAAATCGGCGCCAAGATTGCAAAAGCCCACAGTGAAAAGCTCCCCTTTATGCTTGTCGTAGGCCCGAAAGAAGCACAGGCCGACGCTGTCAATGTGAGAATTCGAGGCCTGAAAGAGAACAGAACGGTAAGAGTTGATGAGTTTTTAACAATAGCAAAACGCAAAATTGCCGATAGAGAATTTGATTTAGCATTTGAAATGGATGTTTGATTATTGATGATATAAAAAAGTGCTCGAAGTGTCGGCAGGACAAAATGACGTTCCCCAAACGCATTACTTCGCATTGGCCGACCCAATCACTTGATTGTTTTTTAGAAAGGCAAGGTGATATAAAATAGCTAAACAATCTTTAAGGATAAATGGGGCGATTCGTGCAGAGCAGGTGCGGCTAATCGACGAAGCGAATAATCAGGTGGGAATCGTGGAAAGATATGTGGCTATGGGCAAAGCACGCCAGGCGGGTTTAGACCTTGTGGAAGTCGCGCCCACCGGCGACCCCCCTGTTTGCAGGATTATGGATTATGGAAAGTACCTCTATGAGCAAAAACGCAAACTCCGCGATGGGCATAAGAAAAGTCGCCATCACGTCGCAACGCTTAAGGAAATCAGACTCCGACCGGAAACCGACAGGCACGATTTGGGTATCAAACTAAAACATGCACGCCAATTCCTGGAAAAAGGCCACAAGGTACAATTCACAATGTTCTTCAGAGGCCGTCAAATGCTGCACGTAGACAGGGGATATGAAATGCTTGCCCACATCGCAGAGTCGATAGAGGATGTAGCTAAAATCGAGCGGCCAAGTAAAATGGCTCATCGCCGAATGACAATACTGCTTGTCCCAAAATAATTCTGATTGAAAGTCGACACAGACCCAGGACTACAGACCCAAGAGCCCAAAAACACTGTTGTTTGTGTTCGTCAAAAACCGCACTTTTGAGAGCAAAAGCACTCAATTAATACTTTTTTTGCCGATTTTGAGCTTTGTGCTATTGACTGCTGGTTCTCAATAGCGTAAACTACCCGTTTTATGTTTCTTGATTATTTCGATGGGCTTTTTTTATGGATAACTTAAATGCCGAAACAGAAAAGCCATAAAGGACTCAAAAAAAGAGTAAAGCTTACCGCTTCAGGGAAAGTCAAGCATAAACGCGCTTGTGGTGGTCATCTTATGAGCGGAAAAAACGCCAAGCGCAGAAGGAGAATAGCCACCTCAGCAAATATGACATCCACTATGGCAAAAAGAGCAAAAATTATGCTCGGCGGATAATTCAATTGGAAAAATCACTGGACAATATTCAATTACTTAAACTGACCGATTTTATATAAAATCTTTTTTATCTTATCGTATAAGAAATTAAACTAATTGCCGGCGTAGTCGGCTTCAACTGACGAGTTCCGATTCACGAGCGACGAACGACGCTCAAACTGAACCGTTTCAAAAAAACGGTCAGTTTGAGTCAGTTAATTGATTAGGTTTGCTTCTCGGCCTAAAGTTAGATGCCGCCGGCAGACCTGAAAATCAAAAAAATTCTCAAAGGAAAGCAGGTCAGCAAAGATGCCAAGAGTTAAAAAAGGTGCTGCTGGACATCGGGCAAAGAAACGAGTCCTCAAAGCGGTAAAAGGCCATCGCGGCCCTGCAGGCCATCTCTATCGCCTGGCCAAAGAAGCCGCCGTCCGAGCAAATGTCAATGCTCGAATCGACCGAAAACGCAGAAAAAGGGATTTCCGGGGACTGTGGATTATACGCCTCAGCGCTGCCTGCCGACAGAGGGGTATCAGATACAGTCAGTTCATTAATGGCTGCAAAAAAGCCAACATCCGCTTGAACCGTAAAATGCTCAGTGAAATTGCGATAGCCGACCCTGCCGGTTTTGATGCTATCGTTGAAGCCGCAAAAGCCGCTGGCGCCTGAACATATTGCTGGTTTGCCGTTACCGAATGCGATTTAAGAAAAATGCTTGAGAAATTTGAAAAAACTCGCAAAGACGCACTGGACGCCTTAAAAAAAATCACCGATGCTAAAGCTCTGGAACATTTCCGTATAAAATATCTGGGCAGAAAAGGCCTGATAACACAACTGCTTAGCCAAATCGGACGCCTTCCTCCTGAGCAAAAACCTAAAGCAGGTCGGATTGCAAACAAGGTTAAAAAGGAAGTTGCCGAAGCCTTCGAGCAGCTAAAAAGTTCACTTGAACTATCCCGGCAGCAAAAACCCAAAGAGTTGCTCGATGTTACTTTGCCCGGCATACCAGCCCGAATCGGCAAAGCCCATATCATTACGCAGACTATAAATGAATTACTCGAAATATTTGGCAGAATGGGCTTTGACGTGGCTTATGGCCCCGAAGTCGAGGATGAATGGCATAATTTCATCGCCCTGAATATCCCACCGCACCATCCGGCAAGAGACCCGTCCGACAACTTCTACATTGATGGCAATACTCTCCTGCGGACACAGACCTCAACAATTCAAATCCGTGTTATGGAGAACACAAAACCGCCGATTCGCGTCGTCGCGCCCGGAAGGGTCTATCGGCCCGACACCGTCGATGCGACTCATATGTATATGTTTCATCAGCTTGAAGCCCTTGTTGTTGACCAGGACGTTAGTATGGTGGATATGAAAACCACTATCGACCAGTTCATACACGCCTTTTTTGGCCCCGATACCGAATGGCGGTTTCGGCCAAGCTTTTTCCCATTCACCGAACCCAGTGCCGAAGTTGATTTGCTCCTGGCCGATAAGACCGGAAAAGAAAGCTGGATAGAAATGGGCGGCTGTGGGATGGTTGACCCGAACGTTTTCGATGCCGTCGGCATAGACAGCGAAAAATATACCGGCTGGGCCTTCGGCTTCGGCATTGAAAGGCTTGCTATGCGAAAGTATGGTATCAACGACATCCGTCTCTTTTTTGAAAACGACCTCCGCTTCCTCGACCAGTTCTAAAAATTCCTGTCATTGCGAGGCCTGCGCAGCAGCACGCGGCAATCTCAACCAAAATAATCAATAGACAATAATCGATAATCAATGAACAGAGCAATCTCTGGCACCGACGAAAATCGCCCTGTATTGTGGGATGCTATCGAGGCATTAAAGCGAGGATATTCTCTTGTAGTTTATAAGTTCGACCGGCTTGCCCGTAATGCATTTTTAGCCTATACTATTGAGCGCCAGTGCAACAAAAAAGGCGCAAAAATCATAAGTGCCGGCGGTGAAGGCACTATCGAACAGTCGATGCCCCCTGAAGAACGATTGAAAATCGGTATGCTGCGGTTATTCGCCGAATATGAGCGAAATATCATAGCAGCCGGGACAAAGACCGCAATGCTCCGGCATCAGGCCAACGGCAGGCGTATGAGCAATTTAACACCGTTCGGCTGGGTGCGTAATCCCGAAAACTCTGATTTGTTGGTCAAAGACCCATTTGAGCAGAATATCATCAGCCATATCAGCAACATTCGAGATACCGGCGAAAGCTATCGCGGTATTTGCAGAAAATTGCGGTCTGAGGGTATAAAATGCAGGGGTAAAAATAATTGGCATCACACGACTGTAAAGAATATACTATTAAGGCAGTAATCGATAGATAACTGAAGTTCCGCGTCTTATGCGGCTTAATGTGGTATTGCGAACAGACAAAAAACAGGTAATTGGTTTATTTTAAGGCAGTTAGGTGAAAAAACGCAAAAAACGGCAATTCGAGAAAGATTATCTATGAATTACGAAAACCTTGACTTCAAAATACCTGAACAATGCGAAGATTACGATGAATGTTCAGCTTTTGTTAAAACTTCCATCGAAAGCATAATGAAGGATGCCATTGACGCTGGACGGAATAAGATCATCATCAACACGAATCTGAAGCTAGGTCTCCCGATGGAAAACATCAACAAGGTTGCTGGTCCATTTGTCGAAGCTTGGGCGGTTGAGATTTTTCAGGATGTTCTTGAGGATGCGAATAATCGCTACTCCCTCATCAATGTAGAGGCAAAAGAACGTCTTTATATGGCCGATATCATCCTCCAATTCAAGAAAATGCGTAAGCAGGAAAGTGGAGTTACTGCGGAAGTCGATGTCAAAGCCACCGCAGAGGATATTGAATCAAGTGGTAAATCTCCGAATATTACTTCCTTCAAGCGCATCCGAACAGCCTATATTGAAGACCCAGACTACATATTTATCATCTTGTCTCTTAAACACCGGGTTTATTCGACTAAAAACGCGGCAACCAGCCTAATG
>CAZMCN010000142.1:0-4749 GCA_964564845.1 uncultured Pirellulales bacterium
ACTATTTTCTGCAAAACAAACCCAATTTCCCGAATGCCCAAATGAACATAACTTCAGTTAATACAATGAACTATGAACTACGCCTGTCCGCCGTAGCCCTGGCGAAGGCGGAAACTATGAACTATTTTATGCAAAACAAACCCAATCAAACCCAACCTGTAGTGAGCTTGTCGAACCTATCTCAAACCACCCCCGCAAAGCGATTTCAACAAAATAATCTTACACAAGCTCTCCAAACAGCGTCAAAGGACTGGTTTTTGTAATTTTCACCTTCGCAAATTGTCCCGCTAAATCTATCGGGCCATTAAATACCACTATCCAATCCTCGGCGGTTCTGCCGACCAATTGCGGCTGATTCCCACCATTTTCAGCGTTTAAATGGGGCTTTTTACTCAAGCCCTCAACCAAAACCCTAACCATTTTACCTGAGAATTCTCTGCTAAGCTCATCGCTTATTTTCTGCTGAACCGCCAAAAGCTCATAATTTCGTTGTTTCTTGACTTCAATACTGACAGTATCCTGCAAACTTTTTTCGGCGGCAGTTGCCGGCCTGGGCGAGTATTTGAAGACAAAGCAATTCTTATATTTTGCTTTCTTTACTAACTTTACGGTCGCCTGAAAATCCGTTTCAGTTTCACCCGGAAAGCCAACGATAAAATCGCCGGCAATCGCAATTCCCTCTACAACATCTCTGGCCGTCTTCAGCATTTCTAAGTATTGGTCGGCTGTATAGTTACGATTCATAGCCTTTAGGATTTTGTCTGAGCCGCTTTGTGCGGGGATGTGGAGATAGTTACAGACTTTCGGCAAATCCGCCATAGCTTTTAGTATTTCGTTATAAAACTTTTCTGCAGGGTAACTTGTAACGAATCTAATCCATTCAATTGCTTCGATTTTGCCTGCGAGGTGGAGCAAATCCGCCAGGCAATAATTTTTATCCCCTGCGGTATATTGATACGAATTTACCGTCTGGCCTAACAGCGTAATCATTTTTACGCCGTTGTCAGCCAACTCCTTTACCTGTTCGATAATGGCCTTTGGCGGCCTGCTAACCTGGGGCCCGCGTACGTAAGGCACAATACAGTATGAGCAGAAGTTATTACAACCCCGCATCACCCGCACATAGGCCTGGGCTGGTATTTGTTTATCTGCGCCGTTATAAACCGATTCGAAATTCTCCAATGCCTGATTTTGGGGCGATTCGGTTCGGATTTTTTCCGTTACCGCTATAGTTTTTTTCTTCTGTTGCAGCACTTTCGTTACAATCTCTGTGATTTGTGGAATCTGGGCCGGCCCGCAAACAATATCGACCGCATCGTGCCGGAGCAATTCTTCACCGAGCCGCTGTGCCATACAGCCGATTACGCCTACCACTAAATCCGGCCTATTCTCTTTGATGTGTTTCAAATGGCCGAGATGTGAAAGAACTCTGTCTTCTGCGTGCCGGCGAACCGAACAGGTATTTATCAGAACAACATCGGCCTGCTTAACGCCATCGGTAAGACAAAATCCCGCTTTTTTAAGTGCAGTGGTAACCAAAGCCGTATCGAGTTTATTCATCTGACAGCCGAAACTTTTAATATGCACAGTTTTAGCACTCATAAGTAACTATATATACGACATCAGGGCGGCAAAATCAATGCCGGCAACCCAATCGGCTCTTCGAGAACAAGGCTGATAATAAATTTTGCCTTTAGTATTACTTGACGCTGTTATTGGTAAGGTTATAATCGTTTATGTGGTTGAAATGAATCCAATCGGAAACATTAAATTCAGAGAGGTGTGATTATGGCAGAGGTTTTTCGCAGAGGATGGTCGGATAGAGACAGCAGGCCGCCATTCGGTACTAATATTACATTTAACCTGAAATGGCTGAACTGGCTGATACCGCTTGTTGTGGTGTTGTGGCTGCTGTCGGGGATATATATTGTTGGGCCTGACGAGCAGGGAGTGGTGCGGCGGTTCGGCAAAGCGATTGCCTTGACAGAGCAGGGTCCACATTATCATTTTCCGCAGCCGATTGAAGTAGTGGATAAGGTCAAGGTGAAAAAGGTGCGGCGAATTGAGGTCGGCTTTAGAACGATTAGTCCCGGTCCGCCGGCCCTGTACAAATTTATACCGGAAGAGTCGCTGATGCTCACCGGGGACGAGCAGATAATCGATGCTCAAATAATAGTGCAGTATAAGGTCAATGACCCGGAGAAGTTTCTCTTCAACGTTCGCGGACTTGAGAGTCCTCGTGGCGCTCTTATGGACGCCGCTGAGGTTGCTTTGCGGCAGGTGGTCGGGCAAAGGCCGATTGATGACGTTCTGATAACAGAGAAGCTTCAGGTGGAGATTGACATTCGCGAAGCTCTGCAGGAAATCATAGACCGGTATGGCAGCGGTGTAAAGGTTGTGGAAGTAAAACTGCAGACGATTCGTCCTCCAAAAGAGGTAGAAAAGGCGTTCAGTGACGTTGTAAGCGCCAAGGAAGATAAAGAACGTTTAGTCAAGGAAGCCGATGGCTATCGTGAGGATTTACTGCCGAAAGCAAGAGGCAAGGCGGTCAGCATAATCAGGGCAGCAGAGGCATATAAAGAAGAGCGGATAAAGCGTGCCCAGGGTGACGCCGACAGATTCTTATCGGTTCTGAAAGAGTATGAAAAGGCAAAGGACGTGACGCGCAAGCGATTGTATATCGAGACTATGGAGCAGATTTTGCCGGGTATTCGCAAATTCGTAATTGACAGTGAGGTCGGCGGGAATCTGCTACAGTTGCTGCCGCTCGAAAAAGGAGGTGCGAAATGAGAACAAGGATAACAGTTGCAATTGTTCTGGTGTTGTTGGGTGTCATTGTTTTGTCAGGGGCGCTGTTTACGATTGATGAAACTGAGCAGGCAATTATCACACAATTAGGCAAATACATCAGGACGGTAAGCGAGCCGGGTCTGAACTTTAAGATTCCTTTTATTCAAAGCGTGCACAAGTTCGAAGACAGGGTTCTGGAGTATGATGCAGCAGCGGCACCTGTGATAACCAGCGACAAGAAACACCTTATTATCGATAATTATGCGAGGTGGAAAATAGTTGACCCCCTGGAGCTTTACCAGACGGTGCGTGATGAATCCGGGGCGCAGGCCAGACTGGACGATATAGTCTTCTCGGAGTTGCGCGAGGAGGTTGCACGTCATACGCTGACGGAAATTATCTCTGTAAATCGCGAGACGATAATGGGAAAGGTGCATAAGCAGTGTGATGAGAAGGCAGGGGAATACGGTATTGAAGTGATAGATGTGCGTATAAAACGAGCTGATTTGCCGTCCGAGGTTGCCCGGTCTGTATATGCGCGAATGAAGGCAGAAAGAGAAAGGATTGCCAAGAAGTATCGCAGTGAAGGTGAAGAAGAAGCGGTGAAAATCAGGGCCACCACCGATAAGGAAAAGACGATTCTGCTTGCGGATGCCTACAGAGAAGCTGAGAAAATCAGGGGCGAAGGCGATGCAGGGGCAATTACGATATATGCCGAGGCCTTTGAGAGGGACCCTGATTTTTACGCATTCGTCAGGACGTTAGAGGCGTATGAGAAGTCTTTAGAGCGCGATACTACAGTTATTTTGCCGAGCGATTCGGAGTTTTTCCGGTATTTGAGTCCGCCGAGCAAATAGCGGTTTCTGCCGGACAGCGGACTACAGAACATAGCTGTTTGTCTTTGCCTTTGGTTTTGTGTCTGTAGTCTTGTGTCTTGTGTCTTGATTCCTTTTTTGTTTTTTCTTTGCTTTGTCGGTTTGGCAGAGGAGTTGTTTGTAAGCGAGGTGGTCGAAGATTTTTCCAAGTCCGAGCCACTGCAAAGTGGTAATTAACCTTGCGTCTTTTCCGATTATGTAATGCGGGGCGGGGTTTTTCATTTGCATAATCCGCACAATTTTATCGGCGACTCCATCAGGCTCGGAAGCTTTGGGGATAACCTTCTTTAGCATCAGCCGGGCGAAGCCTCGGTTCAACTCGAACATCGGCGACTCTTTGTTATAGAAGTTCTCGGAGAAGTTGGCGTTCGAGCGGATAATCTCGGTCTTATGGTATCCCGGCTCAACAGAAACCACTTTTATATTGAAAGGTTTAAGCTCAAGCCGAATCGAACGTGAAAGCCCGACCAAGGCGTGTTTTGAAGCCGAATATGTTGCGTTAAACATATGTCCGCAGCGGCCGGCCAAGGAGGCGATATTGATAATAAGTCCGCCGCCAAGCTCTATCATTTGCGGTACGACTGCTTGAATGAGATTAACGGGGCCGAAAAAGTTGGTTTCAAAGACTCTCTGGATTTCTTCGGCGTTTATGTCCAGGAGGCTCCCGCCCATTTGTATTCCCGCATTATTTACAAGGATGTCGATGGGTGCATATTTGGCGGTGATAGTTTTGACCATATCCTCACTGGCAACATCGAGCTGGTCTATGGCTGCGGCAGTATGGGCGGTATCGAGGGCGCGGCTGAGTCTGTCGGCTTTGCCGAGGTTTCGCATCGTTGCGATTACGTCGTAGCCTGTTTGGGCGGCCTTGACAGCAGTCAAAAGACCAAAGCCGCTCGAACATCCGGTGATAAGTACACGTTTTGGCCGGCTTTTGTGAGCCATTTCAATAATTCCTTTCTATTTTACCGATGGGATAACAAAAATATTAACAAGTATGCACAAGTCAAGCACAATAACTGTTTTTAGGTAACCGGTCAGTTATGGGTGGAAGAAGGTGTATTATGACGAGTCGAAGCTGAAG
>CAZMCN010000143.1:0-4486 GCA_964564845.1 uncultured Pirellulales bacterium
AAAACATCTTATAACAGCAAATTTGCCTGGAGGCTCTTTATTGAAATTATCTCCAGGTAAACACAACGAGCTTCAGGTTCAAATAATTGAAGTTTTTAGGTCGAGATTTTGCACCAAAACATCCGTTGTGTATGTTGGTGACACAGCTAGGAAGTTGTTGCACATAAATGAAAATTTATTAAAGGAACTGAAAATATCAATTACGGAACATGATAAACTGCCCGATGTTGTTCTTTTCGATAAAAGAAGAAACCTTCTTTTTTTGATAGAAGCTGTTATGGCACACGGACCTTTGTCTCCCAAGCGGCAAATTGAGTTGGAGAAAACCCTCCAACGTTGTAAAGCCAAAAGAGTTTATGTAAGTGCTTTTCCAGACTTTGCTGAATTTAAAGAACACATTAGTGACATAGCGTGGGATACTGAGGTATGGATAAGTAATAATCCAGACCATATGATTCACTTTAACGGTCCAAAATTTTTTACAGTATACAAAAATCAAGAATAGAAACTAAATGATATCATAACAAGTATAATTAAAGGTCTATGGTACATCATTTAAATCCACGGCGTCAAATTTCAAACGCATTTCTTTTTTGTTTTATATATAGACTTTGTCCATCATTCTGGGGAATGGGATGCACTGTCGGATGTGTTTTTCGCCTGTTAGCCAGGCGAGGGTGCGTTCGACACCGAGCCCGAATCCGCCGTGCGGCACTGAGCCGTATTTTCGCAAATCCAGATACCAGCGATAGTTTTCGACATCCAACTGCTGCTGTTGGATTCTTTTGAGCAGCAGGTCGTGGTTGTCTTCTCTTGCGGAGCCGCCTATGATTTCACCGAAGCCGGCAGGGGCGAGCAAATCGAAGTTCAAGACGACTTTGTCATTGGCCGGGTCGGTCTTCATATAAAATGCCTTTGCGCCGGCTGGATAGTGGGTTACGAAGACGGGTTTATCGTGCATTTGGGAGATGATGGTTTCATCCGAGCCGCCGAGGTCCTTGCCCCAACGGAATTGGGCGGCTAATTCGGCGTGCTTGGGGTTGTTTTCGATTTTGGTGCTTACCTCGGCAAGCTCGCTGCGAAGCTCGATAAGCTGGGCGGCGATTTTGTCCATCTTCGGTTGTTTTAGTTGGCCTTTTTGTTGTTTTTCAAGGTCGGCGATTTGAGTTTCGATTTGCTGTTTGTCGTTTTGCAATTGGTTTAGCTGGTCGGCGAGGGATTTTCGGGTTTTTTCGCCGGTGAGGATGTCAACCGCCTGGGTGTAAGTTAATCTGTAAAATGGCGGTTCGATTTTTTGCAGCGAAGCGATATCGGCGCCTAAAGTTTCAAGCTCAGCCTTATTTTTCTGCAGGGTCTGGGCGACTATGAACGAGACGAAATTTTCAGCTAATTCGAGCAGGCCATCCAAATCGATGAAAGCTATTTCCGGTTCTACCATCCAGAACTCTGTCAGGTGTCTTCTTGTTTTGCTTTTTTCGGCGCGGAAGGTCGGGCCGAAACAATAGACTTTACCGAAGCCGGCTGCGGCAGCTTCGACGTGCAACTGGCCGGTCTGGGTCAGATGCAGCGGGTCTCCGAAATAATCGACTTCGAAGAGTGATTCTTTGTCTTCACCGACCATTGCGGTAAGAATCGGCGTGTCTATTAGTATGAAGCCGTGAGCGTTGAAGAATGTTCGGATTGAATCGACGACGGTATGGCGGATTTTACCAATGCACCACTGTCTTTGGGAGCGAAGGTGGAGGTGGCGATGTTTTAGGAGGAAATCGACGCCGTGTGATTTTGGTGTTATGGGATAATCGATTGCCTGGTGTATGATTTTTGCATCAGAGACTGTCATTTCGAATCCGCCTGGGCTGCGCTGCTCTTGCCTGACGGTTCCGGTTACGGTCAGCGATGATTCCTGGCCGAGATGCTTTAACTTCTCGAACAGCTCATCGGTGACTTTGCCTTTTTCAACGATGCACTGGCAGAGGCCTGTGCCGTCGCGGATGATTAGAAACAGCACTTTGCCGCTGGAGCGTGACTGATAGAGCCAGCCGGCGAGAGTAACCTGCTTACCTACATTGTCTTTTAGTTTGTCTATAGTAGCAATAATCATTCTTCATATCTCCAATTTCTCTCTGAGATGATTTAATAACTGGTCGGTTGAGACTCTTATCTGCTCCATCGAGTCTCGGTCGCGGACGGTAACGGTGTTGTCCTGCAAAGTCTGGCCGTCCACGGTGATGCAAAAAGGTGTTCCGGCTTCGTCCTGTCTGCGGTATCGCCGGCCAATCGCCCCTTTTTCGTCGTAGAAACTGTTGAAGTGCTTTTTAAGTTCGTTGTAGATATTTTGTGCGACATCCGGCATACCATCCCTTTTGACTAACGGGAAGACAGCGACCTTTACCGGTGCAAGTGCGGGGTGAAATCTTAAGAGATTTCTTTTTTCGCCTCTGACCTGCTCTTCATCGTAGGCATCGACGAGAAAGGCCAAAGCGCTTCTGTCAATACCCGCACTTGGCTCAATCACATAGGGGATGTAGCGTTTTTTTGTCTGCTCGTCGAAAAAGGAGAGCGGGCCTTTCTGGAAGTCTTCGGCTTCATCGGACAGTTCGAATTTCATTATGTCCCTGTTGTTTTCGTACCACTTGTTGAGCGTTCTGATGCCGCGCTGATGCTGTCTGAGGTCGAAATCTGTTCGATTTGCGATGCCTTCAAGCTCCTGCCAGTCTCCGCCGCCAAATGGGAATTTGTATTCGACGTCAACGCAGCTCTTTGCGTAATGGGCGAGTTCGTCGGGGTCGTGCTCACGAAATCGCAGGTTTTGCTTTTTGATTCCGAGGTCGGTGTACCAGTTGAACCTTACCTCTTTCCAGTGCTGGAACCAGTGGTCATCGGTGCCCGGCTCACAGAAGAACTCGAGTTCGGCCTGCTCGAATTCGCGCGTTCTGAAAATGAAGGCCTTTGTGGTTACTTCATTACGAAAGCTCTTGCCAATCTGGGCGATTCCGAAGGGGACTTTTATTCTTGTGGTGTCGAGAATATTTCTGAAATTGACGAAGATTCCCTGTGCGGTTTCGGGGCGAAGATACAGGGTCATAGAGTCGTCGATATTGGCGCCCATTTGCGTTTCGAACATCAGCTTAAAAGGCATTGGCTCGGTAAAATTACCCACTGCGTTGCAGTTTGGGCATACCTTGGTGTTTAAATCGTGCTGTTCCGCCATTACGGTATCGATGGCGATGTGCTCGGTATGCTCATCGGCGTGTTCTTTTGTACTGTCGGTTAGGTGGTCAACACGGGTTCTTGTGTTGCACTTTTTACATTCGGCTATAAGGTCGGCGAATTTGTCGGTGTGCCCGGAGGCCTTCCATACCAATGGGTGCATAAGGATACTGCAGTCGAGGCCGACAACATCGTCTCGCATTTGTACGGTGCTTTTCCACCAGGCATTCTTGACATTGTTCTTTAGTTCGACGCCGAGCGGGCCATAGTCATAGCAGCTTGCCAGGCCGCCATAGATGTCGCTGGACTGAAATATAAAGCCCCTTCGCCTGCAGAGTGATACTATGTCATCAAGCTTTGTAATTTTTGCCATAGTCGGATTCCTTAATAATTTTAATTTAACCGGCTCATTATATTCAAAAAGGCAGGGATTACAAGGATTGAATCAATATTCAAACAGGGATAAGGGAGAGCATTAGAAAGAGTGCAAAGCACTGGCGGTTTGTCTTGTCTATTTCCACGAGTATCGTATCGGCAAAATTACTGTTGACGGACATCGACGCCGAGCGGGCGCTTTCTATACAAGCTATCAGTATGTCTGTGCGAAAGAAAATATGTGGAGGGTATCGAGGTATTCCAGTTCAGAAAATATCAGGTTTTTCAATACCGGTTTGGCCGGCGGCTCGACCGGCAACCTCATAGGAACAATAAAGGCAGACGACGGCCAGTGGCATCATGTTGTTGGGGTTTATGACGGGTCAAACAGGTATCTGTATTTTGACGGTGAGCTGGATGTTTTTGACAGCCGGACGGGCAACCTTGCAGAAACTACGTGGGACGTTATAATCGGCGGCAATGGCGGCAGCCCGGAGCGCACCTGGAGAGGCTGGATAGATGATGTTCGCCTTTATGATTATGCGCTGAGTCCGAGTGCAGTTGAGTGGTTGAATGAAGGTGCGCCGGCATCTGAGCCGGTGAATTATCTTTGCTTTGAAAGGCCGATTGGGGATATAAATGGCGATTGCAAGGTTGATTTTGGGGATTTTGAGATGCTTGCTTCCAATTGGCTTGAGTCGAACCTTTGAGCTCGTATTTTGTCGGGACTACATTTTGCAGGGACCCCATTTTGCGAAAAACTGCAAAATGGGGTCCCACTTCAGAAGGCAATTTTGAAATCTTTGAATTGTGGGTTGGAGGGAGTTTCATTAATTTTTGTTTCTGTCTGCACTTTCCAAGAAAATTGACGTTAGTTTAGCTCTTTAACAACTGATACGGT
>CAZMCN010000144.1:0-4480 GCA_964564845.1 uncultured Pirellulales bacterium
CCCAAACAATGCTTCTTATAGACAATATAATCAAGATTGGGGTCGATAAAATTGACTATGTCGTCGCCCACCATGCTGAGCAGGACCATTCCGGCAGCATAGCCGATATTCTAGCACTCTACCCGCAGGCAAAGGTGGTAACAAATCCGAAGTGTAAGGGGATGCTGATAGATTTACTGCATATTGAGGAGGAGAAATTTATCACAGTCGAAGACGGCGAAACGCTTTCTCTGGGCGATAAAACCCTCCGGTTCGTTTATATTCCGTGGGTGCACTGGCCGGAAACATTGGGGACGTATCTGCAGGAAGATAAAATATTTTTCCCGTGCGATTTCTTTGGCTCACACCTTGCAACGAGCAGCCTGTTCGTTGACGACGAACCAACGGTCTATGAAGCAGCAAAGCGTTACTATGCAGAGATAATGATGCCTTTCCGGACGGCAATCGGTAAAAATCTGGAAAAGATAAAAGCTCTCGATATAGATATGATTGCCCCGAGCCACGGCCCGGTCTATAACAGGCCTGAATTCATTATTAACGCTTATAAAGAATGGGTAAGCAACAATGTTAAAAACGAAGTGGTGCTTGCTTTTATCTCGATGCACGAGAGCACAAAAAAAATGGTGGAATATTTTGTAAATGCTTTGATTGAAAGAGGCATTACGGTGAAGCAGTTCAACCTTGCAGCAGTCGATATCGGCAAATTAGCGATAGCTCTGGTCGATGCGGCAACGATTGTATTAGGCAGCCCAACGGTTCTGACAGGGGCACACCCACAGGTTGCATACGCTGCGATTTTGGCAGACGCTCTTCGGCCAAAAACAAAATTTGCTTCAATTATCGGCTCATACGGCTGGGGCGGTAAAATGATTGAACAAATTACAGGGCTGATTTCAAACCTTAAAGTCGAACTTCTTGAGCCGGTTATGGTAAAGGGCTGTCCGAAAAATGATGACTTTGCCGCTCTGGAAAGACTGGCTGATGAAATCTTAGCCAAACATAAAGAGCCTGGGATAGAAGGCTGAAATTATAAATTTTGAAAGGACTGATTATGACTGCAAAACTTCAAGTTTACAAGTGTATGGTTTGTGGTAATATTGTTGAGGTGGTTCACAGCGGCGCAGGTGAATTGGTCTGCTGTGGTAAGCCGATGGAAAATCTGGCGGAAAAAACCGCTGATGAGGGTAAAGAAAAACACGTTCCTGTGATTGAAAAAGTCAACGGCGGCATCAAAGTAAAGGTCGGCGACGTTCCCCATCCTATGGAGGAAAAACATTACATTGAATGGATTGAAATCCTCGCCGACGGCAAAGCATACCGACAATTTCTTGAGCCTGGCGATGCGCCTGAGGCCAATTTTAATGTGGATGTAAACAAAGTGACCGCTCGAGAGTACTGCAACATTCACGGATTGTGGAAAGGAGAATGATAATGGGTATCAGTTTCAGCGCGGATGAAATTTTTGAGATGGCAGAGGAAATCGAACGAAACGGTACCGGGTTTTACCGTCAAGCGGCCAAGAACACTTCTGATAAAGAAATAAAACAAATGCTGCTTGAACTGGCTGATATGGAAGATGAGCACCTGACGACTTTTCAGCAAATGAGGAGCAAATTCAGCGAAGAGGGAGGTGGCGAAGCGGCTCTTGACCTCGATAATCAAGCCGTTCTTTATCTGCATACAATGGCTGATGCCCGGGGCAGCGAAGGCAAAAAAAGCCCGATGGAAAAGCTGACCGGCAACGAGAGCATAAAAGAAATTCTTGATGCAGCTATAAATGCGGAAAAAGACTCAGTTGTTTTTTACTATGGGTTAAAGGAGCTGGTTCCATCGAAGCCCGGCAGAGACCAGGTCAGGGCGATTATCCTTGAGGAACTCAGCCACATTACCACTCTGCTGCAAAAGCTAAAGGCACTGAATTAGCACATCAAAACGAAACGCGGTCGGACGCCAAAGCGGTCAGGAGATACGGAAATGCTGGATTTAGATTCGTTGTTTAATCTAAGTTACGGGATGTGTATAGTAGCTTCGAAGAAAGACGGCAGTATCAACGGCTGCATCGTCAATACGGTATTTCAACTAACACCCAAGCCGCCCATAGTAGCGGTTAGCGTTAATCGACAGAATTTAACGCACGAGTACATTTCCAAGAGCGGGTTTTTTGCCGTATCAATTCTCGCTGAAAGCGCGCCTTTGGATTTTATAGGCAGGTTTGGTTTCAGGAGCGGCAGAGATATAGATAAATTTGAGCAGGTGAACTATAAAACAGGCCGCAGTGGAGCGCCTATTGTTCTGGATAATACGGTGGGTTTTATTGAAGCTGAAGTCCTCTCCACCATTGATGTCGAAACACATACGCTTTTTATCGGGAAAATTACGGCCTGCAAGACCATCGACGCAGGCAAAATACCAATGACATACGCTTATTATCGTGATGTTAAGCATGGCCGAACTCCAAAAACGGCTGCGACATACCATGAAACAAAGACCAAAACAACAACAAAAGGAACTGTAAGTATGAAGAAATACAAATGTCTTGTATGTGGTTATATCTATGACCCGGCTGCCGGTGACCCGGACAACGGTGTTGAAGCCGGCACTGCTTTTGCGGATTTGCCGGATGACTGGGTGTGTCCTGAGTGTGGGGCAGGCAAAGATGAATTTGAGGTGGTAGAGGATTAATCGGGGCATTGTTTTTTACCATCCGCCCGGGCCGAGCAGGTCGCTGACCGGCTGGTTCCAGAAATTTTTGTCTCTGAAATACTGCTTAAGCATCATTGCCGCAATGACACCGTCGCCAACGGCGGTTGCCAGTTGCATAGCAGAGGCGATTCTGCAGTCGCCGGCGGCGAACACGCCCGGAACACTCGTGCGAAGATAGGCACAATCGCATTTTATGAATCCGTTATCAGTGAGTTCGACAAAACCCTTCAGAAAGCCGGTGTTGGGGACCATTCCAATAAAAACAAAAACGCCGTCACAGCTATAGTCTTCTTCCTGCTGGTTTTTTACGTTTCTTAGCCGGACAGAGAGGACTTTGTCCGTGCCGTTTATGGCGACCGGAACAGTATCGTATTTTATGTTTAGATGTGAATCTTTTTGGCCGGTCTTTTTCTGAAGCTCTTCAGCGAGCACTTTGGTTGCTCTAAATTCGTCCCTTCGGTGAATAATAGTAACCTCTTCGGCGAATTTAGTCAGGTGCAAAGTTTCTTCGATTGCGGTGTTGCCGCCGCCGACGGCAACGACCTTTTTGCCTTTGAAAAAGGGTGCATCACAGGTTCCGCAATAGCTTACGCCTGCACCGGCGAGTTCTTTTTCGCCTGGGATGCCGAGTTTTCGATAATCACTGCCGACCGCCAGGATGAGCACTCTTGCGAGGAATTTTTCTTCATCGCAGGTAACTTCGAGAAGGCCGTTTTCGAGCCTCTTTAGGCCGGTAACTTCTTTTAAAGTTTTTATTTGGGCGCCGAAGTTTTCAGCCTGCTTTTGCATAACCTGAATCAGTCCCGGGCCGTCGATGCGTTCAAGGCCGGGATAGTTTTCAATTCTATCGGTATTATTGATTTGTCCGCCGGGGAGGAATTTTTCAAGTACTAAGGTTTTCAGCCGGTCGCGAGCGGAATAAAGAGCGGCTGCAAGGCCGGCCGGGCCTGCACCTACTATAATGCAATCGTAATTCTCAGGCATAATAAAGGCCTTCTGTAAAAGTCTTAATCCGTAATCATCTGCAAAAAATATGTTTTGTATAAATATCCATTTTAATGAGATAACATAATCGGCCCAGGGCGGCAAGTTAATTTAGCAAGGTTTTAAGATATTACTCTGCAATCTCTCAGATATCAATATCCTCTGGGCAAGGCGGACTATTCGCTGAGCTTGACAGCGGTGCCATAAGCTAAAAGTTCAGCGGCACTGCCCACAACAGACGTAGTCATATAGCGAACATTGATTATCGCATCTGCGCCCATCCGGGCCGCCTGCGCTATCATTCTGTTAGTAGCTGCCGTGCGAGCCCTTCCCATCATTTCCGTATATTCCGTCAATTCGCCGCCGAGGATTAACCTTATTATTGCCGAGAGGTCTTTGCCGAGCCATATAGCAAATACCGTATGGCCCTGGACGAGGCCGAGAATTTCACGTGTTTGGCGGGCGGGCACTTCTGTGGAATTCAACAGCAAAACTCCTGCTTCAGACTCGCCTTGCAGCGGCGCCTCTGCTGACGTCTTGAATTTCCTTTGTTCGAGAGCCACTGTCGCCAGCACCACAAGGATACCGCCGAGAAGGGCGAAGACCGCAATCCGCAGCCACCAGGGGATGACCGGGTCATCGGCAACGAGCACGTGCCAGGGTATGCCGGCAAAAATGGTAACAAACAACCCCGCCACAAACGCTAACGAACCAATTTGTCTAACTATTTTCATATCTTTCTCCTATGTTAAAAGTCTACTCCAATTTTAATTATTTTTTACGCAACTGTTTG
>CAZMCN010000145.1:0-4478 GCA_964564845.1 uncultured Pirellulales bacterium
TTCTTTTTCGTTTTGAATTTTGCACTATGGTTTTTAGCTTTTCGTTTTAACTTTTTGGTTTTTATCTATCCGCTAAACGCTGTGCGCTAATTTCCATCAACCAATTTCTCCTCTGCCCCCTGACCCTTGAACCCCCGACCCCTGACTCCTGTTTATCCTGTAATCCTGTCCAATTTTCCTTCGTGTTTATTCGTGTGAATTCGTGGTTAATAATTGAGTTCTTCGTGCCTTTGTGCCTTCGCGGCTACATCCTTCTTTTTGACTTTTTTCAGATAAGCAATTTCATCTTTGGTCAGTCTCCTGAATTTTCCCACGCCCAGCCCGCGAATAGACAATTTGCCTATTCGCGTCCTTTTCAGCGAGAGCACCTTGTGTCCCACCTTTGCCAGCACTCTGCGGACATGCCTTTTCCTGCCCTGCCGAATAGTTATTTCAAGACTTGATTCTCTGCCGCTGCGTTTTAATATCTTCACCGCCGCCCTGCCCGTTTTGCCTTCTGCCAGCCAAATTCCCTTTTTTAATTTCTCTATCTGCTCGCCGCCGATTCGTCCTCTTACCCTTACAACGTAGGTTTTTGCCAGTTCATATCTCGGATGTGTCAATCTGTTCGCCAGTTCACTGTCGTTGGTAAGGACAATCAGGCCGGTGCTGTCAACATCGAGTCTGCCCACACAAAAGATACGCTCGCTGGATGCAACAATATCTATCGCTTTTTTTCTGCCCTGCGGGTCAAAATTAGTACAAATCACCCCTTTCGGCTTATTCAAAAGAAAGTAAACCTTCCGTTCAGCCCGTATTTTCTTATCGTTTACGGTTATGATGTCTTTTTGAGGGTCAACGAAAGCCGGCAGCTCATCGACCACTTTGCGGTTAACGCGCACAGCCCCGGCCAATATCAGCTCTTCGCAGGCCCTGCGCGAATCAACGCCCGCTGCCGCTAAAAATTTCTGTAATCTTTCTCGACTCATACGTATAATATTACATTGTAATTAGCTTGCGGTATACTCTTTATTGCACATATTCTACGAGCGACGAGACACGAACTATGATAACGACGGTTGTTTTTGATTTGGACGATACTCTTTACGACGAAGTCGATTACTGCAGGAGCGGCCTTGCAGCGGTCGCCGATTTTCTTGCCGCCCTGCCCGATACCTGTCCTGCCGGGCAAATCTTCACCGCCTTATGGAATCAATTCTCCGCTGGCAACCGCACGAAGACGTTTAACGCCGCCCTCGAAGAACTCGGCATAAGCTACGACAGCGAGATGATAACAGAACTGATAAAAGTCTATCGCAGTCACGACCCGAAAATAACTCTCCCTGCCGATACCAGAGACATCCTCAAACAGATAAGCAAAAAATACAAACTGGCCCTGCTGACGGATGGCTTTTTACCGGCCCAGCAGTTAAAAGTCCGGGCACTCGGTATCGAACACTATTTTAAGAGCATAATTTACACCGAGCTGCTCGGCAGAGAATTCTGGAAGCCATCACCCCACCCTTTCAAAACACTGATGCAGGACTTAAACGAAAAACCCCAAACCTGCGCTTATGTAGCCGACAACGAAAAAAAGGATTTCATCGCACCGAACGAACTGGGCTTTTTGACCGTCCAGCTAATCCGCCCCGCCCGGCTGCACTCAGAACCTTCCGACCAGCCCAATGCCCCCGCACGATATGTAATACACAAAATCAGTGAACTGCCGAAAATCCTGAGAAATTTCTAAAACTCCACCTTTTGCCGCCCTTTTACCCCCTAAATCAAGCCGATAACTTACAAAACAATTGACTTTAAGGCTTAAAACAAACCAATGTCGGTTTTTTTGTTGACTTACAGGCCCCTTTGGGCGATAATAAAGGGTCTTAACAACAAAATAATTAGTAGATTTTTCAGTATTTAAAGGAGTCTTAAAATGCCGGTTGGCAAAAGACAGCGAAGCAATGCGATGTTATATACCGTCGCAACTTTTGTTGCGCTCTTCATTATAGCAACCACCGTAGCGGTCATATTTTACGTCAAGTTCGAAGAGAAAAGAACAATTGCAGAAAGAGCACAAAAACAAACTGATGAACTTGCCTCACCGGCAGAACTGAGAAAAATTGGAAACATTATCGGCCAAAAGCAGCGACAAAAAAGCTGGCTCACCACAATGTCCGATAATCTCGATAAAGTTGCATATCTAATCATCGGTGGACCGCCGGAAGAAACCTCCGCTGATGTCAAAGTCGAAACTGCTCATCTCCAGGCAAAGGAAACATTAGCTGCGCTCACGCAGGATTACCCTGACATTGAACCGTACGACCCCAACTCCACTGGACTCATAAGAGTAATAAAAGAATTGAAAACAATACTCGATAATGCCACAAACGCACGCCTCGCCGCCGAGCAGCAGCTCAATGACCTGCAAAAACGGTTCGAGGACGCCAGACTGGCAAACCTCGAAAAAGAACAAACCCTGCTGGTCGAGAAGGAACAATACAAACAGCAGGTTGAAAAAATTACGCAGGACTATGATTCACTTAAAGCTATGCTGGAACAAAGTACTCAACAGCAAGTTCAAACTCTTATCACTCAATTGAATGAGGAAAGGGACAGGTACAACGAACTGTACCAAAAACTGCTGCAGACTCAGGCCGAATTTACAATGGTTCAGGACAAACTAAAACTCAACCAAAGCAGGCTTGAAAAACTCGTGCCTCCGCCAGACATTGAAGCCGAAGTTTTTGAGCCGGATGCAAAAATAATTTTGATCGACGACCACGCCAGAGACCCAAAGAACGTCATTGTTTACATTAACATCGGAAGTGACGACCACGTTTACCAGGGATTGACCTTCGCAGTTTATGACAGAAATATGCCTATCCCAAGGGACGGTAAGGGTAAAGCAGAAATCGAAGTATTTGATGTCGGGCAAAAAATATCCGCCGCCCGAATTATACAACAGAACCCAAAAAGGCCCATCGTCCTGGACGACATCGTTGCAAACCTCATCTGGGACAGCAACAAAAAGAACATATTCGTCATTGCGGGAGAATTCGACCTTGACAGGGATGGCTCCATTGACAACGACGCTTTCGACAGAATAAAGGTTCTCATCGAAAAATGGGGCGGCACTGTTGACGATAACGTTTCCATCAACACGGATTTCCTTGTTCTTGGCAATCCGCCCCGGGCACTGAAAAAACCAACTTTCGAACAAATGGAAATAAACCCAATGGCAACCGAGCAATACGAGGAATCGCTGAGAAAATGCGCTCATTACGACCAGGTCCTGAACAAGGCAAAAATCCTGCATATCCCCATAACCAATTACGCCCGGTTTCTCTATCTCATTGGCTACAAAGAGCAATCGCAAAAAGCCGGCGCATTTTAATCGACTGTAGCTGCTGTTCCCAAAATTGTCGAATCGATGCTCATTCTAAACCACCCCCAACGCACATAATCTATACGCTATAAATTCGGCTCCACTCCTATCGAGGCAACGAAAATCTCTCCCGTATATTCACTCGCCGACTCTGTCAATGTAAAGCCTCTTTTAACCGCTGCGAAAGTTACGGTGTACTTTGCTTTGATAGCCGCACCGAGCACTTTGCCCGTATCACAATCCAGACCTGACGGGATATCCACCGCCAAAACAGGATAGTTCAGTGCATTTATACTTTTAATTAATATCTTATGCCCGTCTTTTAGTTGTCCTTTCAGGCCCGTGCCGAAGATTCCGTCAACGACCATATCGGCGCCCCCGATAAAAGCTTCGACTCTGCCGGGAATATCGGCATCCTTCATATCCAACTGTTCAACAGGCCCGGCCAGTTTCTCCAGGACATCAAGATTGATTTTTGCATCCCCTTTGATTTTATTACGGTCGCCGCATATAACCACCGTAACTGTACAGCCGGCCCCTAATAAATGCCTGGCAATTACGTAGCCGTCGCCACCGTTATTTCCCGTCCCGCAGAATATACAGACCGCCGCGGCTTCAATGCCGGCAAGTTTCTCCTTAATCAGTTCGGCGCAGCTTCGCCCGGCGTTTTCCATCAACACCACCCCCGGCAGGCCGACTTCATTTATCGCCCACGAGTCAAACGCACGAACCTCGTCCCTGCTCATCACAATATTCTTTTCATTCGGCTGATACTTTTTCATAATAACCTATTGTACATTCTAAACTTATCCATGCAACTGTGCTAACTCGTGATTACCCGCTTTAGCAAGGTAACGTTTGAAATTGGGTTTGAAATTGGGTTTGATTGGGATAAAATAGTTCGTTGTTCGTTGTTCATAGTTCATTGATATAACAGAAGTTATGTTCATTTGGGCGTTCGGGAAATTGGGTTTGTTTTGCATAAAATAGTTCGTAGTTTCCGCCTTCGCCAGGGCTACGGCGGACAGGCGTTGTTCATAGTTCATTGATATAACAGAAGTTATGTTCATTTGGGCGTTCGGGAAATTGGGTTTGTTTTGCATAAAATAGT
>CAZMCN010000146.1:0-4469 GCA_964564845.1 uncultured Pirellulales bacterium
GGCAGAAAAACAAAGACTAAATTCTATGGATATAAAGTTTCGTATTTTTTCAGTTTCTTATCCGCCCAGTTAGCAAATTGATTTTTTTCTATATTTTGCCTTATTTCGGCCATTAGTTTCTGGTAAAAGCTGAGATTGTGGAGCGAAACCAGGATTGGGGCGAGCATTTCTGATATATTAAAGAAATGTCTGATAGAGGCCCGGCTGAAGCTTTTGCAAGCGTAGCAGTCGCAGTCGGCTTCGATGGGCCTGTCGTCATCAATGTTGGAGCTGCTTCTTAGTCTGACGGGGCCGTTTTCGGTGAATGCAAAGGCATTTCGTCCGTTTCTTGTCGGCAGGACACAGTCGAACATATCAATGCCGGTCTTTACTGCGGCGATAATATCAGCAGGGGTGCCGACGCCCATTAAATAACGTGGTTTGTTCTGCGGCAAAAGCTGCGTTGTATGGGAGACTGTTTTTATCATATTGTCGTGTCCTTCGCCGACGCTTAATCCGCCGCCGGCGTAACCGTCGAAGTCCATTTTGACAAGCTCACGGGCACAGTGCGCTCTCAAAGCTGTATTTATACCGCCTTGAACAATAGCGAAAAGGAGTTGTCTGGGGTTGGAGTGGGCCTGTTTGCATCGGCGGGCCCAGTGTATGGTTCTCTCTACGGCTTCTTTCAATTGCGAATTTTCACAGGGAAAGGGCGTGCATTCGTCAAGACACATTATTATGTCGGCGCCGAGTCGATTTTGGATTTTGGTGGCGGTTTCAGGATTTAAGTGTATTTTTGTTCCATCAATGTGGCTGGCAAATTCAACGCCATCATCAGAGATTTTTGTGAGTGGGTTTAGCGAAAAAATCTGGTAACCGCCGCTGTCGGTAAGTATCGACCTGTCCCAGGACATAAGTTTGTGCAGTCCGCCGAGCTTTTCAACTACTTCGACTCCGGGTCGAAGTAGTAAATGGTAAGTGTTGGCTAAAATAATGTCGCAGCCGATTTGCTCTAATTGTTGTGGGGTGATTGCCTTTACGGCGCCTGCGGTGCCTACCGGTATAAAAACCGGTGTTTGAATCGTGCCGTGAGGTGTGGTTAGAACAGCCCGCCGAGCAGCACAGCGACGGTCCTTATTGAGAATTTCAAAGTCAGCCATTTCAATAAATTTTGCTCATTGTTGATAGTTCATAGTTCATTGACAATTGACAACGAACTACGAACAACAAACTACGAACAACAAACTACGAACAACGAACTACAAACTACGAACTATTTCAATAAATACTTTCGAATTTTGAGCCGGGATAATAATAAAATAGAATCTGCTCTGTGGTTTTTCCTTTCCTTGCCATAGCCTGGGCACCGCATTGACACATTCCCACGCCGTGTCCGTAACCTCTGCCGGAAGAGAAGACCAGTTTATCAGAATTTCCCTGTGTATCGTTTTGTGTTTGGGAGTTGTCGTTCATATCGGTGATTTGGCAAATAGTGCTTCTTAACTTTCGGCCGGTCGGGTCGATTGCCAGGCGCAGGTCTTCGGCTCGGAGGAAATCAAATTTTCCGGTTGAGCCGATGAGTTTGAGCTTTGTCAATCGGGAGAACCGACCATAATTGCTTTGTTGTACAGAGATGATATTTGTAATTTTGCCGAGCCGCTCTAAAGTTGGGTATCTTTTAAGGAGTCTTTTTGTAACCTCGGCTTTGTCGAATTGAACTGTTGGCCAGAAGAAAAATTTTGTCTTTGCTGCGTCCCTGCAGTATGGGCACTCGACGCCTGATAGAGGCTCGAAGAGGTCTCCTCCAAACATATTTTGGCTGTTTTCAGTGTGGCCGCCGCAGATTGAACTATAGTAGGCAGGGAAAACGTCTATTGTTGCGGTATTATGCTCGCAGACGAGGACCTTGCCGCGTGTTTTATTGACGGCATCCCAAACCTGCGCCGACTCTGCGGAGATACCCCGGTAAAGCTGGTTCGCCTGCGTTTTCAGGACGTCCCAGCTTCGCTCGGCGCCGAATTGTTTTTTGATGTACCAGCAGTATGTTCTTGCCGCAATTGTCTGGGCCCGAAGGGCGGCCGGCTCCCAATAATCAGGCATTTCGGCTCCTACGACACCGGCTAAATATGATTCAGGCGGAACAAGATTGACTGCATCAAAAGAGTTGGCATCAGGATTGAGTATTAGTTTGAGTTTGCCGCGATAATCTTCGCCGTTAAGGTTAAAGATGTACGGTTCGTCAGGGGCAATAACAACTTCACTGTCCACAGATGACCAGCCGGCAATAGTAATTCTGCCGGCAGAAATCTTTGCTCTTATCGGTACATAAACACGGTCAAAGTGGGCCCGCAGGGATTGTTGCTGAAGGCTGTTGATACTGAAGGATGATGGGAACTTTAAGGTGCAGCCGGTAACATCATCAAGAAGCAGAACCCTTACCCATAATTTTGGCTCGATATCCATTTGGGGTGTAGGGCTGGTTGGCTGTCTTTTGGTGCAGCCGTTCAGAATTACCAGACAAAGCAGGTAAAATATCCAGAGGGTGAGCTTACGGGAGGCCCCCAAACGCGAAATAATGCGTTTGGGGAATCCCCTGTGATTTGCAGTTGGCTGGACGGCAGCGGTCAATACAGATTTTACAGATTGTTTTGCATTCATTTTCGTTGGGATTGCTTATTGACGGTTCTTTGTGGGTTCCCATTTTGCGACTTATTGCAAAATGGGAACCCTCTTGATAATTTGAGAAGGGACTAAAAATAATCAATATAAAACAAGGGTTTAGTTTTGCGGCTTTGTTCAAAACGTTGTCCCTGCCCAATAATCGTTCGCTTAATCCAGGCTTCGCAAAGATAAACCGAATTTGCCAATTGCTTTTTTAATTTCGTTCAGGCTCGTTACGCCGAAGTTTTTACATCCGAGCAGCTCAGCGTCCGTTTTGGATATTAAATCGCCGAGTTTATGGATGTTTAGATTCTGGAGGCACGTTCGAGCGCGCACAGACAACTGGAGGTCATCGGCGGGTTTGTTCAAGATTTCAGCATACTCGTCCCTGGCAGCAAAGTCGGATGTTTCGGCTAAAGCGCCCTGTTTTTCTTCCAGAGCCATACCGAGGTGCAGGGCTTTTGAGTCCAGGATAACCTTGATTTCTCTAAGTGAGGTTTCACCGAAGTTTTTATAAGACAAGAGCTCCGTTTCTGTAATATTCAGCAGGTCGCCAAGTGTTCTTATGTTCATTTTTTTCAAGCAGTTTCTGCTGCGAACCGACAGTTCAAAGTCAGAGATTGGGGTTTCAAGGATTTGGACCCTTCGGTCCTTTTTCTTTTCTTTTTCCTCGTCGTAGAGCATTGTCTTTGAACTTTCGATGTCTTTTTTGAACAGGATGGCCCTTTGGTGATTGGGATGATATTCGAGCACCTTGTCCACACATTTAGAAGCCTTTTCGAACTTGCCCATATCTTCATAAAGCACGGCTAAGTTCAGCAGAGCACTTATATAAACGGGGCTGGTTGAGACGATTTGCCTGTAATAATCGATAGCAGCGTCTTCGTCACCGGATAAGTCACAGCGATAAGCCAGGTGGAAAAGGGCCTTTTGATGATTCGGTGATAATTCCAAAGCGGTTCTGTAATTGTCCATTGCCTGTTCGTAAAAACCCCGGGCTTCCTGAAGCCGTCCGAGCTGGTAATGGTATTCTGCGCTTACATTTTCAAAATTCGCACAGGCCTTGAGCTCTTTCTCTGCCAATTCGAATTTGCGGGCATAGCAATATGTTGCGGCTTTTTCCAATGTTATGATTAGAGTGTCGGCTTCGTAATTGAGACCGTTTTCGAGATTATCGATTGCTTCATCAAACCGGTCCATTCGTCGAAGCGCAAAAGCAGTGTATATGAATTTTTCTTTACAGTCCTTTGCCTTTTTAAGGTTAGCGACAGCTTCGGCATTTTTGCCAAGAATAAAAAGGCCGATTCCCACGGCCAAAGCGCCTCTTGGAGAAGTTTTACCCGCATTTTTCTCTACTTGTTCAGCAAAAGTCAGCCGTTTTAGTTCACTGGAATGAATAAATTCAGAAAGTTTCTTCACTTCGTCTGTTGAAGGCAAAATGTCAGCAAAAAGGTCGATTTCAGGCTCAGTAATCGGTCCCATAGCACTTCACTCCTAATTGTTTTTTTGTTTGTATGGCATTTTCTACAAAGCAAATCTCACACAAAGTGCAATATTATAAGGCTATGGATAATTTTTGCAACAGATTTTTTGCTTGAAAGAGCGTGCATTTAAGGTTTTTGTGGCAGGGGTGGCAAAATATCCGGCTGGATACCACAACTTCTGAATTTGACTCGGTAAAAAACCTAAAAACCGTTGAGCCAGTGGTCGGCAAGTATGCGCAAATCAGCATAGTCAACGTTTGTACTGTGATTGAAATCAGCCCCACCGCACCAGTTCGGCTCACCACAGTTGGTAGAAAAAAGGTAATTTGTGAATTCGGCGTAATC
>CAZMCN010000147.1:0-4455 GCA_964564845.1 uncultured Pirellulales bacterium
AACTGAACTTTTGCAAAATTGGGAATAATAGGGGACGTTCTATTATATAAGCCGGAAGGGACGAAAGGACGTAATTGGTTGAGATGCGAGAGATGGGACGAGTATTGAAGAAGCAACGGAAATAATAACTTGGCGCCTTTGCGCCTTGGCGGGAGGCAATTAATCCGTCCGGCCATATTTCCTTTTTCGTGCTTCAAATAATCTGTGTTCACCCCGTTAGAAGTAAGTCGCCTTCAGTAGTTACGGTGCCCTCAGTGCAGACTTCTAACGGGGTTAATCCGTGGTTAAGTAAATTCTATTCTACCAAATTTTATTCCCTTTGCCAAATCCGGGTTCAAAGCTCCCTGTCAGGCAAGAAATTTAATGGATTGGCGATACGGGATGGAAATTTGAAAACAGAAGCGGCCCTTTACTCGGTTTTTGACTGGCGAACCATAGCTATCGTTCCCGTTCGGGCAACGCTCTTGATGCCGTAAGGTTTGCACATATTAATGAAAGCCTCAATCTTCTCCTCAGGCCCGCTGACCTCAACCATAATCACCTTTTGGCCGATGTCAACAACCTTACCCTTAAATGTTTCTATTAACGACAAAATTTCGTGCCGCTTCGCCGGCGCAGCCGATATTGTTATCAACATCAAATCACGAGCCACCACCGGCTGGCCCGCAAAATCCTGAACCTTAACAACGGGAACTATCTTGGCCAACTGTTTTCGAACCTGCTCAACAACCCTGTCGTCGCCGACAACAACTATGGTCATTCGGCTTAAATCCGGGTCCTCTGTTCGACCAACAACAAGCGAATCGATATTAAACGCCCGGGCAGCGAACATCCCGGCAACGTGAGCCAGAACGCCGGGCTTATTTTCAACCAATGCACTTATTATATGCTTCATTTTCGCATCTCATTTTAATTATCGATAATCAATCCTCTATACCAGCCTCTCGATTATATCGAGCCCGCTCATCTCATCAATGCTTTTGCCGGACGGCACCATCGGCCAAACATTCTCTTCGGTTTCCACCTTAAAGTCAACAACACAAGGCCTTTTCTGCCCCAGCATCTTCTTAATCGCCTTTGGCACATCAGCTTTCTTATCTACGGTAATACCCACCGCCCCCAGCGCCTCGGCCACGGCTGCATACTCAGGATTTGTCAGGTAGCTTTTTGAATATCGCTTACCATAAAAAAGCTCCTGCCACTGACGAACCATCCCCATATACCCGTTATTCAGAATACAAACCTTGATAGGCAGCTCATACTGAACCGCCGTGGCAAGTTCCGTCATCGTCATATTGAAACTGTGGTCGCCGTCAACATCGACAACGGTCGCATCCGGCCGAGCCACCTGTGCGCCTATTGCCGCCGGCAGCCCAAACCCCATTGTTCCGAGTCCGCCGGAGCTTATAAGCTGTCTGGGCCTGGTGAATCGATAAAACTGTGCAACCCACATCTGGTTCTGTCCGACGCCGGTCGTGATAATCGCTTCGCCGTGGGTCTGCCGACAAAGCTCTTCAACAACACCCTGTGGCTTAATCGTCGATGTATCCTTATCATACCTGAAAGGAAATTTTTTCTTCCATTGGGCAATTTTCTCAAACCACCGCTTTCTCTCGACAAATTCAACTTCTTTTACAAGTGCACCCAAAATAACTTTTGCATCACCGACAACGGGAATATCCACATGAACATTTTTCGAAATACTGGATGGGTCGATATCGATATGGATTATCTTGGCATTTGGAGCAAAGTTCTTAACGTTGCCGGTAACCCTGTCATCGAATCGAGCGCCGACAGCTATCAACAGGTCGCATTCCTGCACGGCATAATTGGCGTATGCCGAGCCGTGCATACCAAGCATATCCAGCGATTCAGCCGAGCTCTGGTCGTAACAGCCAAGCCCTAAAAGTGTCATTGTTACCGGCAGATGCGCTTTTTGAGCCAGTGCCCTTAATTCTCTGGCAGCATTTGCGCTGACAACACCACCACCGACATAAAGCACCGGCTGTTCGGACTTGTTCATAGCTTTCGCAGCCATTGAAATCTGCTTGGCATGGCCCTCGCTGCGCACTTTGTATCCGGGAAGTTTTACCTGCATTGGGCCATCGTTGCTGCATTTTGTGACCTCGACATCAACCGGTATATCAACCAGTACCGGCCCCGGCCTGCCGGTCGAGGCAATGTAAAATGCCTCTCGTATGGTTCGGGCCAGGTCTCTAACGTCTTTGACAATGCAGTTATATTTCGTAACAGGACGGGTAATGCCGGTGGTGTCGGCCTCCTGAAAGGCATCGTTGCCGATAAGCTCTGTGCGGACCTGACCGGTAAGGGCGACCACCGGCACCGAGTCCATCATCGCCGTCGCAAGGCCGGTAACTAAATTGCAGGCGCCGGGACCACTGGTGGCAACCATAACGCCGACTTTACCGCTGGCACGGGCGTAGGCATCGGCCATATGGCAGCCGCCCTGCTCGTGACGAGGGTTTATAAAATTAATCGGCGCATCATACAGCTTGTCAAACAATGGCAGCACCACGCCGCCGGTATAGCCGAACATCGTATCGACACCCTGCTCGATAAGAGTATCGACTATTATCTCAGCGCCTGCCTTGAGAATGGATTTGCCGGCTGAATCAGCCGAAGAACGTGACCTGGTCTTCATTTTCTTGCCTTTTCCTGATAAACATTATTTAGTTATTCCAGCAAATTACAGCTTCTGCCGGGCCGCTTCGCCAGGCCAATCGCTTTTTTTCCAAAAAAACGACCGAACTGCTCGAAGGTTCAAAACCCTGCTGTAACCCCGTAACCCCCGCACCTACTTTAGGATTTCAAGCGAAGTTGTTGTGAAACAGCTCACCTGGCTAACAAAGAAGCTGCAGCCTAAAGCCCGGAACTCTAAAGTAGGTGCGGGGTCTCAGGTCTATATTCGTATGTTTTCACGCGAATATAAAAGGATTATACAAAAGATGTTCGTTGTTGTCAATTTATTTTTGCCCAAACCCTGGGTTTTTTCTCAGAAGCTCTTTCATCCCAAATCACCGGGCGCAAATCCTTGACACGCCACCGTCTCAACTATATGATTATAATGCCCGAAAATTCAAAGTAATCAATCATAAACCGGCGGTTTAAGATAGCAGAGGAGCGATTATGAAATCCAGCAGGGTCGGCAGGGTTGTACAGCTTTTAACGACATTGCAGGCAAAAAAGAGCTATACGGCTGACAAGCTGTCAAAAATTCTCGGCACGAGCCGGCGTACCGTCTTTCGCGACCTAAAAGAGCTGCAGAAAATCGGGCTGCCATACCACTACGACCCGAAAGGCGGCGGTTACACTATAGACCCGGATTTTTTCCTGCCGCCAATAGATTTGAATCTGCAGGAGGCCCTGAGCCTGTTGCTGCTGGTCCACGAGACGGGCAGGCAAATCCAGCTTCCGTTCAAGAATTCAGCGATACTCGCCAGCTTGAAAATCGAAAACAATCTGCCGGCCAAAATTAGGAGCTACTGCAATACGGCCATTCAAAGCATTTCCACACACCCCGGCGCACAGGCGCCGATGAATCTGCTCGATAAGACCTTTGCACAACTCCAAAAAGCCATCGCAAAGAAACAAAAGGTGCTCATAAACTACAACTCCCTCTTTGAGAAGAAAGTAATCGAGCTGCAACTCAGCCCTTACCACTTGCTCTATAACCAGAGGGCCTGGTATGTGCTGGGCTTCTCCGGCATCCACAACAGCATTCGCACCTTCAAACTTAATCGAATCGCTGATTTGAAGACGCTGGAGAAAAGATTCATTGACGGCGACAACTTCGATTTGCAGGAGTATCTCGGCAAGGCATGGTCGATGATACCGGAAGGCAAAATCTACAATATCGAGCTGAAGTTTCTGCCGAAAGTTGCCAAGAACGTAGCCGAGGTGCAGTGGCACAACACACAAAAAATATCGCACAACAGCGATGGCTCGGTTACGGCTGAGTTTCGGGTTGATGGATTGGGCGAGATAATCTGGTGGATTTTAGGCTACGGCGACCAGGTGCAGGTCATAGCGCCGAAGGCCCTTAGGAAAAAGGTCATCACAACAGCAAAAAATATGATTAACCTCAACGAACAAATATGAGAGAAAATTGCAAGGCTGCCGCCGTTGATGTTAGATTGGCTGGGCTCTGATTATATAACCCAAGATCAATTATCCCTAAGGGGGTACGATGTACCCTGTTATCCCTAAATGAGAAACACACAAGCGATGCTCCCTAAGCCCGCGGGCAAAGAAACCCCGATTTTCTGTGCGTTTCCGGATACGAAATTTCGCAGTTTCGACAGGAATGCTAAAAGTTCAATACTGAACGATATTAACTTGTCGGCGCCCATACCTGCGGCCAGCAAGAACACCACTGATTATAAATTCCGCCCTGTTGCCAAGCAAGAAAATAGGCGGTCAATTATTGTCTTTTAA
>CAZMCN010000148.1:0-4426 GCA_964564845.1 uncultured Pirellulales bacterium
TCTTTCCCGATTCCAACTTTCCCCCGAATATAGGCCCCATTCTTGGCAGGACCCCCTTTTTTAGGCTCTTTCGTCTGTAGTGTTTTATTCCGGTTTAAGGCCCCGTATTTACGGCAGATATCTATCACTTTATCAATTGGAAGAGCCTCTACCTTGTGACCATCCTTTCCGGTCATAGTGGTAGCCTTAAAAAGAGAATTGTAGATGGCTTCTTCGGTGGCCTCTATCACCGCAGCAAATAAAGGCGTCATTTTACTGTTCGCCAACTCCTTTGGAGGATTTTTTTTACTCGAGCCGGCCCTTAGCCGAAGTGACTGGCTGCTTGAGAAGGCAATAACATAGTCTCCACTTCCATCACTCATAACAGAACCCGTCCTGGCCAATGCCAGAGTTGCTCTCTTGGCAAGTCTCTTTAGATTGCGATGCAGCAGGGGTGCATCAGTAGCCACCACAATCATACAAGAACCATCTACCTGCTCATCCTGTTTTTTCACGGCGAGCTCTCTGCCAACTGGTGCACCGTTGATAGTCAATGTCCCGACGTAATTGGTTTGAACCAGCACCCCGATTGTATATCCCCCCTGTGATTTTGGCAGTACTCTGGACGAAGTCCCGATACCCCCCTTAAAACCGAAACAGACCGTTCCTGTACCCGCCCCTACTGAGCCCTCAGCAACCGGGCCATCTGATGCCTGCTCTATTGCTTCTCGGACATGATTGTGGCGGATATGCCTGCCTCGGATATCGTTCAGCATCCCGTCATTGGTCTCACCCACTACCGGGTTAACAGATATTACCTTCTCATTGCCGGGCAGACTAAGCATATATTCGATAAGCCCATCTGCCACTAAAGGGGCATTAAGAGTGTTGGTCAACAGAATAGGGGTCTCGATAGTGCCCAACTCCTCGATTTGAGTGTATCCAATCAATTTGCCGAAGCCGTTGCCAACATAGACGGCAGCCGGCACTTTCTCCTTAAACAGATTTCCCGAATGAGCAAGGACAGCTGTTACACCCGTCCGTACATTTTCGCCCTCGATGAGTGTAACGTGGCCGACCTTAACACCTTTGACATCTGTAATGGCATTCAGCCTGCCGGTTGCTAGTACCCCCACCACAACTCCTGCTTCTCTCGCTCTGGGTCTATCATGCACCTTTTCCATTCTTTGGCCGCCTATTGTGCAACATATAGAAAATACTTCAAGAACGAACACTAAAAGCAATATCCTTTTTGTTACTACAAATTTCATATCCAGGCTCCCCGGGATTCATAATAAAGCAGAACAATCTCACTTTAACTTAATAAGCAATCCCTTGTCCCGGGATTTAGTTATAAATGCCTCTATCTCCTGAAGCAAAACCTGCATCTGCTGGCTATTTTCAAGCAGACTTTCATACAGTCTGCCATCGTTCACCAGCCGGGCCGCCGTGCCTTTGCTTTCATTTATCTTCTCTAAAATCTGCCGCAGCTCAACTGTCGCCTTGCTTAACTGTTCACTCGTACCGGTCGCCGAAGCAAAGAATTTCTTAAATTCTTTCAGCGTTTCTATCGACTGCTTTGACGCCTCAGACAAATTAGCTAAAGTAATTTTGAGATTTGTCTTATTGTTCGGGTCACCAATAATTTCGTTGGCATTTTCTATAAGGCTGCACAGCCCCTCGACCAGTTCGTCCAGTTTTTCCTGGCTCTCTGCAGGGAAAAACTCACTCGTCATACCGGTTGAACCCTGCAGCAGTATCGTGTCATACAGATAAACAGACTCCCGTCTGTTCGGGTCCTGCCGCTTCAATGGCGCGGTTGGGTCAACTTTAAGTTCAATATAACTGCTGCCAAGACCTCGTGTCATCAATTTTACTTCGACATTGGATGGTATATTAACATATCTTTTATCTATCCAAAGAACAACTTTAGTCTGATGATATTCCAACCCTGTGTTTAAATCTTTAAGTCTCTCCGGCGCCATAACGTTTGTCACTCTGCCGATTTGATAGCCGCAAAACCGCACAGGAGTATCCTCCTGAACTCCCTGGGCCGTCGGAAATTGAACAAAAACCTGAAATGAACCTATCTTGCTGATGCTTGTCGGCAAATCACCAAACTTGTATATCAGCCAGACAAGCGCACACATTGCCATAATAACAAAAACTCCAACTATAATATTACGCGTTCTCTGCGTGGTTTCGTAATCACTCACTTTTTGCTTCCTTTCAAATCAGTTCGACCTTCCAGGAACAATTCCCTTATGGCACGCAAGGGATAACCGCTCTCGTTAAGTTTTTTTATCAGCTTAATTCGCTCTATTGCCTTTTCGTCAAAGAGCCTCCGCCCACTCGGGCTTACTTTGGTCGGCTCAACTAAGCCGACCATAATGTAATATTGCAAAGATTGCCGGGAAATGCCAGCTTTTTTTGCCGATACTCCTATTGGCATTAACGTGACCCCATTTCGCTTTTTATCGCAAAATGGGTACCTGAATTTGCTTTTCTGACCCAAAACCTTCCCTCATATACTCTTTTTAGCATTTTAAAGCCGCCAAAAAAATGTGAACTACCCATTCTTTTTAACCATAGCCCCTATCAGAGCCAGCAGAGACGCCCTGACCTGCTCAAATGTCAACTGTTTAACCGCCTCTTTCGAGCCTCCTGATTTATCCAGCTTCTTCAACCCCTTTGGTGAAATCATTAGCAAATAATCAAAACCATCCGGAATACTTTCCTGGCTTTGCCGAAAGGCCTCACGAAGCAGCCGTTTCAATCGATTACGCACAACCGCCTTACCACACGCTCTCCCCACAGAAACACCCAATCGCCGATACCCGCAGTCATTTTCTGCAATATACAATACAAGCAACCCGTCACTAACACGCCTCTTACCAGCCAAAATAGTCCTGAAACGCTCATTATTAGCAATTATCTGCTTTTTCGAAAGAGAAAACCGTTTCAAAGTTTCACCGTAAAATTACCAATTGTCAATTGCTAACCGGTTGCTAAAGCTATTTCGTCTGCCGTTTTACGCCTGGTTAATACTTCAGCACTTATCTTGCGAAGCACTTTGTGATAGTTCAAAACACCTGCAAGCTCATCATTATCATCACCTGCCACTACGACTATATGTTCCAAATCATATTTTCTCATATATTCCATCACCTCTTCAAGTGCTCTCTCTGGTGTAACCTTGTCCTTCACTGGCCCGGCAACATCACACGCAAGTAGCCAGCCGGCAACATCCTGGTTCGCAAACATCTCTTTGATGCCGGCAATACTAATTTCCCCTGTAATCCGCGACTGATTGTCGATGACCGGATAATACACGGCGTCTGTGGTACTGAAAATCTTGAGAATCTCCTGCAATGGCAAATCCTGTGGTATGCTTACCGGCGCGGTATCCATAATATTTTTTACGTTGTATTCTTTTATCAGGTCCTCTTCGGTAATATTAAGACCAACTTCGCCCGCCTTTTTAACCCCGACTTTCACCAGCATCGGTCCAAGTAATTCTATTATAAATGTCTCTGTCATAACGACCATAATAATCATTCGGCCAAGTGCTGTATTAAACTGCTGGCCGGACAAAATGGCAAGGCCAATCGCCACACCTGCCTGAGGCAGCAGACAAATCCCCAGGTATTTACGAACTACCGCCGGTGCTCCCGAATACCTCGCTCCCAGCCATGAGCCTGTTATTTTGCCGGCTACCCTGAAGGAAATATACACCGCTGTCACAATCACCATTTGTGCCGACATCCTTCCAAAGTCCATATGCGCACCTGCAAGTACAAAGAATGCTATGAATATAGGCGGTGAAAATTTCTTGACCAGTTCAAAAGTGCTCTTGCTTTGGCGTGGAGCCAGATTGGCAATCGTTATACCAAGCGTCATAGCCGGCAAAATAGGGTCAACACCAGGTATAATTGATATACCGACAACTATCATCAGCGAGGCCAAAGCAAATTCCAGTATCTTCTCGTCTGACCTGACAAACTTTAGCAGATAGTAAAGCGAAACTCCCGCTAAGAATCCCAATATCACCGCACCAACGATTTCACCAAACAGCACAAGCGTGCCCCCAAAAAGCGTATCCCGCCCTGTGCCTGTAAGTGCTTTGGCTCCCGTTGCTGCACCGCGATAGAGCAGCAGCGCCAAAGCGTCATCAAGCGCAACTATCGCAAGCACTGCCGCCGTCAAAGGCCCTCTCGTCTTATACTCCCATAAAACATTCACCGTTGATGCCGGTGCCGTAGCCGATGCAATCGCACCAAATAAAAGTCCCATAGCTATCGAAGTATATATATTATGCGTTATGAACCACAAAACTGCAGATGTACCACAGGCCACTAATAAAAAAGTCCCTATACCCTGCGAGAAAAGAACGATGAAAAATTGCCTGCCGTACTTCTTAAATACCTCACCGCGAAGCTCACCGCCA
>CAZMCN010000149.1:0-4415 GCA_964564845.1 uncultured Pirellulales bacterium
AGATTTCCATTCTCATACTTCCCGCCGGCCCATAGAGCATTTTTTTTGCAATCCGACGTCTTGACAACGTCTTTTTAATGTCTTCAGCTTCATCTTCATACTTAGCTCTGTCCTCATCCGAATTAATCAACTCTGTGTTGAACTTCTCTTTGTAGTTTTGCTCCAATAATGCCAAAATTTCCCTGTCGAAATCGATGCCGCCAAGTGCATGGTCGCCCTGTGAACAAATGATGTCCATCTGGCGGTCCTCGACATTCATTATTGTTACGTCGAAGGTTCCACCGCCGAGGTCATAAACGAGGACCTTTCCAGAAACTTTACGAGTGGTGGCATAATAAAGGGCTGCGGCGACAGGTTCATTTACAATTGCAATTACATTAAGGCCGGCCAAAGTTCCGGCATCCATCGCTGCTTTTCTTCGAACTTCGTCAAAGTGAGCAGGGACGGAAATAACGGCATCGTTGATTTCACCATGTTCTACAGAACACTCCTGCCTGAGCTTTTTCAGTATTAAGGCCGATAACTCTTGGGGCGTCCAATCCTTGTTATCAATGGTCCTGTGATAGTCTGCATCGCCCATATGGCGTTTTATCCATCGGACAGCCCTTTGGGCATTGAGATGACGTGAATTGATTGCTTCGATACCAACCCTAATCAATTCGGCGTCTTCCTCATCAAAGAAGATTGCAGAAGGAGTGAGTCTTTCACCATCGGCGTTCGGGATTATCTCTGGCTTGCCGATAGCATTGAGAATGGCCAGTGACGAGAATGTTGTTCCCAGGTCTATACCCACGATGTTGGTCATTTTATATCTCCTTGCGTTCCCATTTTGCGACTTATTGGGCCTGTGGCAGAGCCAAAATGGGGTCCCTTCATTTAAGGAACTTAGCCAAACAGCTTTACCTGAGCCGTGCGTACAACTTTGAAATTCATTTCATCAATAACGAATTGATAACCCCGCCTAAGCACTTTTGCGATTTTTCCTTTGAGATTGGGGTCGTCGGCGAGTTCTCTGTCTTTGACGGCTTCGGCCTTTTTTTGCTGCCGGCGGTAATCACTGTTGATTTCGGGCTCAAATTGTTCGACACCGCTGGACTCAAGAGCAAAAATCAATTCGTCTCTTACCTCCCTAAGGTCGCTCGTTTCAATATTCTGCTTTGTCATACGCTCGATACGGTTTTCGAGATTATCAATACAATGAATAATTCTAAGACAAAAAGTTCTGATTATATTCCAGTCATATCCATCCTGTAACTTGCTAACCCTATGCTGCTGCTGTGAGGCATATTCCCGAATGGCAGAGACCTGCTGGGCGAGCTCTTTGAGAGTATTATTAAGCGGTTCGGAATGCTCAGATGCGGTTTGCTGAATAGTCCGGGCCATCTGCCTGAATTCGGCGATATGCTTCTCCATACTTTCAGTCTGCACTTGAAGTGAACCTTCGGTTTTCAAAGCACTTTGAACTTCGTGAGAAACTGAGGAGTCAGTTTCCTCGAGGTCTTTGGGCATATAGTCAAGCGTCTTAGTATTCAAGTTGGCATTTTCGGCGGCCTCTTCTGAGGAATCCTGCGATTCGACCGATTTGTCATCGGAGAACAGCCGGGCCATTATACCGGCATTTTTAGATGGTTTATTTGAACAGGTTTTGTTTGACATGGAAAGGTCTGTCTGTGATTGAGGCTGTTCATTCAAGCCGGTATTATCTTTTTCGACACTTTGCCAGCCGGAATCTACAAGAACTTTCAAATGTTTTTTAAGCTGAGCTTGTGGTCTGGATGGTTTTTGCTGCTGCTGTGAAATTTCTTCGCTCTCATTATTGCGGGTTTCTGCAGGCGGAATATCAGATGCCTGCTTACGCTGTTTGAAAAAATCGGTGCAAAGTTTCTTCATATAAGTAAAACCTCTAATAAGCAACCGGGCCGCTCGCAGTAGCAAATACGAGGTTAGAATCACTGTTCCAACGAGCATAGAGACGATGGAGACAGTGTAGAACAAATCGCTTATTTCTTTTTCGGCTTTATATTTTTGTAATTTCCTCTTCCAGTCTTTGCCATAAAGAAAATCAGCGAAGGGATAAGCATCAGTTTCACCTGCGGCGAGTTTGTCCAGGTCGGCTTTAAGTCTTTCCTGCTGCTCTACCAACAGTGAGGCTTTAGGTTTTGTTTGGCCATATTCATCAATGCCCCAGGGCAGAGCAGTTCTCTGTTGTGGGTCTGATTGCAGCCAGTGGTTATATTTTCTCATATAATCGTCATATTCGGCGGCATATTTTGACTGATAGCAGGCGGCCTGCTCGTGCTGTTTTCTTCTGGTGACAGTAACCAGACTAAATACAGCGGTACCGCCGAGCAACAGGATTAAGCCAAGAATGATAGATTTTTTAACCATAATAATAAAGCTTAACCATTAACCTTTTGACACAGGTATCAGTTTTCCTCTTCTTTTTTGACGGTAAAAATCTCTCAGAAGCGCACAAACTCTCCAAAAGAAGCCACACAATAAAATATAAATAATAATTGAGGGCCAGCCAAATCAACTGTCAGTTAAGGGGGTTAATTCGAAAAATTTTCGACGTCCGATAGAATGCCATTTAATTGATTATTGATAATTTTCTACTGATTATTGAATAATCGGTAATCAATAATCAGTAATCAATAATCAATTCAAACAGCCCGTTGTCTAAACTTTTCGAATTGCTGCTGCGCAAACTTTGTATTCGGGAATCTTAGCTATCGGGTCCAGAGCATCATTGGTGAGCATATTGGCAGGTGCTTCGGAGAAATGGAACGGCATAAACAACCAGCCTTTTTGGATATTAACCGTTACCTTTGCCGGCGTAGTAACTTTGCCGCGACGGGTGAGAACCTCAACGCTTTCTCCATCGGTAATTTCAAGTCTTTTTGCATCGTCCGGGTTTATCTCCACATAGCCGGTAGGCGAAACCTGGTTGACGACCTTCGATTTTCTCGTTAGTGTGCCGGTATGGAACTGATATAACTGCCTGCCGGTCGAGAGCACAAACGGGTACCGCCCGTCAGGAAGCTCAGCGGGTGGTTTGAACTCTACGGCGTGGAATTTACCTTTTCCCCTGGTGAATTTTCCTTTGTGCAGGTACTTTGTCCCGGGATGGTCCTTATCGGGGCAGGGCCATTGCAGCCCCACCGATTCAATCCTGTCAAAGGATACTCCGCCATAAATAAGTGAGACAGATGCGATTTCATCCATTATTTTGTCAGCACCATCATATTCCATTAAATAGCCCATCTGAGTTGCCACGGCACAGATGATTTCCCAGTCATTACGGGCACCGTCAGGGGGTGGAATGGCTTTTCTGACCCGCTGGATGCGCCTTTCGGTATTCGTAAATGTGCCGTCCTTTTCAGCGAAACAAACCGAAGGTAAAACCACATCGGCATATTCGCCTGATTCGGTAAGGAACATATCCTGAGAGACAAGGAAATCAACTTTTGCAAGAGCGTCTCTAGTTCTGTTAAGGTTCGGGTCCGAAAGAGCGGGATTTTCTCCCATCATATATAATGCTTTGATTTTGCCCTGTTCGATTTCGTGCATCATTTCAACAACAGTAAGGCCATTGGCTGGTGAAAGCTTTCTGCCCCAGGCGGCTTCGAATTTTGCCCTTATGGCAGGGTCCTCCACCGATTGATACCCCGGGTAAACATTCGGCAAGGCCCCGAGGTCGCAGGCGCCCTGGACATTATTCTGGCCGCGAAGAGGATTGACACCGGTTGATTCGAGGCCGACGTTGCCGGTCAGCATAGCCAGATTTGCAAGACTGAGCACATTGTCTGTACCGGTGGTGTGCTGAGTTATACCCATACTGTAAATAATACTTGCAGTCGAAGCGCGGGCGTAGGTTCTGGCGGCCTGGCGAATTTTGTCGGCGGGTATTGTGGTGATTTCCGCAGCCATTTCAGGCGTAAAATTCTTTACCGCTTCGGCTAAGTCAGCAAAACCCTCGGTTCGGTCATTTATGAAGTCACTGTCGAGCAGCTTTTCATCTATTATCACACTCATCATCGCATTGATAAGCGCAACATCTGTGCCCGGCTTTTGTGCAATATGTAGGGTGGCAAATCGGACGAGGTCAATTGCCCGCGGGTCGGCTACTATCAGTTCTGCGCCGTTATTAACAACAGCCTCTTTTATGTAAAGACCAATTACCGGATGCGCCTCGGTCGTATTTGAGCCAATCACAAATATGCACCTCGCATTTTTCAACTCATCGATAGAATTTGTCATAGCTCCGCTGCCGAACGCCCTGGCAAGTCCGGCAACCGTTGATGCGTGGCACAGCCGGGCACAATGGTCAACATTGTTTGTACCGACAGCGGCACGGATGAATTTCTGGAAGACGTAGTTGTCCTCATTTGTACACTTGGCCGATGACAATCCGG
>CAZMCN010000150.1:0-4397 GCA_964564845.1 uncultured Pirellulales bacterium
ACGTTCCGCCTTTATCTATACTGATGAGCTTGTAACGGTTATCGGTAAGCGATATTTGTTTGCCAGATTCAAAGCCTATCGGCTGCGGCCTTTCAGTCATCTTATCTTCGATAAGTCCCAATAAACTCACCCCGTCTATCGGCTTGGGCTGGCCTTTCATCGTAAAGCCGGCAACATCCAGAATCGTGGGAAAATAGTCCGAGGTACAGCAGGGTATTTTTACCCCACGCGGCTTTCCTATCTTCGCAGGCCATACCAACATACCCGGTACTCTCACGCCGCCTTCGAAGAGGCTGCGTTTACGTCCTCTAAAGCCGCCGGATGAGCCTTGATGGCGTTTACGCTTGCCCTTCGTACCTTCCGGGCCGTTGTCGCTGGAAAACCAGAGCATAGTATTTTCCGCAATTGCCAGTTTTTCCAACTCGCCTCTGAGCCTGCCTATCTGTTCGTCCATAGCTGTTATGCAGCCGAAGTAGTGTTGTTCGTTTTCTGTTCTGTCAGCGTACATTTTTCGATACTCAGGCCCGGCTAAAACGCGCGCATGTGGCGTATGAAACCAGACAACCGCCAGGAACGGGGTGTTTTGTTTCGCAGCTTTTCGGATGAACGGAATGACTCTGTCCATAATGACCCGACTGTCATCGCCTTTCAGGTTTTGCGTTGCGTATTTATCTTCGCCGAGCCAGTATCTGGTCTCACGGGATTGATTCTCCATAGGGTTCCAAGTGGGTATTGCCTGCTCGGTTGAAAAGCATTCGTCGAAACCGTTTTCCCAAGGCGGCGAATAATGTTCGTTTTTCCTGCCGCCTCGACGGCCGTCTTTGATCTTTGTCGTAAGTGTTCCCAAGTGCCATTTGCCGAAGTGCCCGGTCGTATAACCCTGTGTTTTAAGTGCTTCGGCCAATGTAATTTCCTCTTTTGGCATATGGCCAACATTAGCAGAGAATATTCCATACCGATAGGGATGCCTACCCGTAAGGCAGCTTCCCCGCGTAGGTGAGCATACCGGAGCTGCCGAATACCAGCGATCGAACCGGATGCCTTCTTTGCTCATCCTGTCGAGATTAGGGGTCTTGATGACCGGATGGCCGTTATAGCCAGTGTCACCCCAGCCCTGGTCGTCGGTCATACAAAAGATAATATTAGGTTTGTCGGTAGAAGAAGTATTATCCGTAGGATGCCTTACGGCAAAGGCGCTATCTGAGATTGCTTTGAGAGTATCCATACATCCCGGCAGTGCCGCACAAAGTGCACCCAGCCCCGCTGTCTTAAAAAAATCACGCCGACTGTAATTATACAATTTTATGTTTGGCTTTTCTCTCAATTCACGAGTCAGTTACATAGAGCCACGAATCACGAATTTAACGTTTGATCTTCATCTGCTTGTAAACATTTTCGCCGCCACTAATCAAATGCACCAGCGGTTGTGGCCTGTCAACGCCTTCAATAAACTTAGGCCTTGCGGCCCACGGCGCAACACTCAGTACACCGGTCAAATCCATCCAGTACTGCAGACGCGCAACAGGCAGGTTCCACGTCATATGGAAATGGTTGGCCGGCGGATACTGCTTATATTCAGTCATACTCGCATATTTCGGCACGATAAACGTATGCGGCCAAATCGGTGTCGTCAATTCACACATTGCCCTGGCAAGTTTGGCTGGCACCTCAGTTGTAACAGCTTCGTCCCAAATCATACTAAACAGGCTGCTTGTACTGCAGTAAGCCATTCTTGCTGCGATACCCTCGATTCCCGCCGGCGTCATAAAGTTTACCGCATTTCCGCCGCCGGGAAAGTAATTCTCTTCAGCTAACGGCATTGAGATACCGTCCATAATTTGTTTTATAGATGCACCCGGCTTCTGTGCCCAGTCGAATGAAGCTGAGCCGGAGTTGTCACCATCCACCAGACCCTTCGTATAGTAGTCTGCTTTTTTATCAAGGTTCCTGACTCCAATCTTTTTGGCTAATTCTTTGATTTCCCAGGCCTCCCATACCTTTCTAAAGTCCATAAACAGAGGCGGATTACCGCCGCTAAGATATGTCATAAATAGCATTGTCAGAAGACCCTGCACATCAGCCTCAGTTGCGAATGGAATCGGAGCCTTCCTGCCGTTGTGGTCAAATGTGCTGTTGAATAAAGATTCCATACCGTCAGCTACCGGCAGGACAATGCCTCTAAGGTCACTGCCCCATTCCAACTGACTCATAAAACCGCCGCCGATGGCACCTAATTCAGCCATCAGGTCACGGACTATCAGGTACATCGCCAGGCTTTGTGTAAACCGTTTTTCATCCGCTTCATCTCGAAGCTCTATACGCCTGCCGAGATATTTGCTGAACCAGATGCGAATACCCTTAAGTTCTTTCGGGTTGTAAGCTTCTTTGCTGAGCATATCGGACAAAAGCTTCATATCCAAACGGGTAATTTCAAGGCCGAAAGTATTTCTCGTCGGCAGGATATGGGCAAGGGCCGTCTCCATCCCCATTGAATCGTGCCCTAAGACCATAACTCTGCGTCCGCGCAAGCCCACAGCGGCAACAGCAGCATAGCACCAGTTTATAAGATTGGTCGCCGTATTCTCGGTCATTTCTGGATTCATCCCTGTATCGGGCCACGTCCCAACATTGAGTGAAACAAGTTTGCCGTACTGGCTGATGGCCCCGCTGAGGGCATGCGCATAAACAACGCCGGGCTTTGGCCCGCTGTTGCCGCACGTAATGTTAATCGGTGTATCGGTGCCAAACTGCCCAAGTACCGATATAGCCGTAAGCTGAGGGAATGCCCACGTATCAGGCACCAATACTAAAATATCAACACCTGCTTTGCGGAACTGCTGCGCAACAATATCCGCCTGCGCTTCACCATCTACCAATACTTCAGAATAAACCACACCAACCGGCGTCTTATCCGGCATAACTACTGCACCGCTGATAACATTGGCAGCCATCTTCACAATATTCTGGCAGCGAATACGGCTTTCCTTGTCAATTCGCGGGTCACTTGTGGCAAAAACGCCGATGACCGGAACCTTTGGCGATGCCTTTCTTATGTTCGGCAGGCGCATTGCTTGAGCCTTCTTAACCATTTCAATTTCTCCTTTCTTTTGCTCTACTTTTCGGGCCTTGCCCGAAAAATCGTTGTATCTTCCAGCAATTTTTTGACATAATCCAGAAAGCGGGCGGCGTATGCACCGTTGACGACTTTGTGGTCCACCGAAAGCGTTATATTCATCAATTTACGTGTTATTATGTCGCCGTCGTTCGGCACACAGCTATCGCTTATCCGCCCAATGCCCAAAACACTGCACTGACCCGGCACAACTATCGGAATAAACGACTCTATCCCGAACGCCCCAAGGTTGCTGACGGTAATGCAGCCGCCTTCCAAATCGGTAAGCAATAACTTGTTATTTTCGGCCTTTTCAATCAGTGTATTAGTCTCACGTGCAATTGCTTTTATCTCTTTTTTGTTGGCGTTTTTGACCACAGGCACAATCAGCCCTTCCGGCACAGACATTGCCAGTCCAACATTAATTGATTCTGCCAGTTCGATGGCATCACCAACCAACTGGCCGGTCATAATAGGAAATTTCTCCAGCCCCAGCGCAACCGCCCGGATAATAAAGTCATTGTAGGCGACCTTCACATCACTGGTTTCGTTTAATTTTGTCCGCATCGCAACCATCTCAGTTACATCAACCTTCGTAGTCAGATAAAAACAGGGTATCTCACGCTTCGACTTTAGCATCCTTTCAGCGGTTAATCTTTGGATTTTACTCAGAGGTATGGTTGCTCCAAGCCTGACTCCGGCACCAAATTCTTTCTCGCCGGATACTTGGCTTTTTCCCTTTTTACTTTTTACTTTTGCCTTTTTACTTTCCAAAGCAACATCACCGGTGATTGTCGATTGCCGATTTTCGATTTGCGATTTTCGATTTACGATTTTCGATTTCAATTCGTCAATCGGCAATCGGCAATCGACAATCGCAAATTGAAGACCCCCTTTTAGCGAATCAACAAAACTCTGCGGAACTTCTTCATCCTTCTCACCAAGCACCAGAAGAACGTCGCCAACTAAAAGTGTCGCCCCTTCCTTCGCAAGAACATATTTTACAAAACCTCCAACAGGCGATTCAACCTCGAGTGTGGCTTTGTCCGTCTCAATTTCAAAAACACAGTCCCCTTTTTTAACTTCATCACCAACCTTGACCATACAGCCAATGATTGTACCTTCTTCCATAGTCTGACCAAGTTGTGGCAGTCTTATTTCTTTTGGCATCATAAAATCCTTTCACTCCGCGGGACGCCTTACGGCGGAACCACGAATCACGAGCACGGCTTCGACTATTGTATCAACACTTGGAATACTTGCCAACTCCAAAGGTTCGCTCATC
>CAZMCN010000151.1:0-4366 GCA_964564845.1 uncultured Pirellulales bacterium
CCCGGAAATTCGTACTTGCTCAGAAGTTCCCTTACCTCCAACTCGACCAAATCAAGCAGCTCAGGGTCATCCACAAGGTCCACTTTGTTAAGAAAAACTATAACCTTTGGCACGTTCACCTGACGGGCAAGCAGAATGTGCTCACGCGTCTGGGGCATAGGGCCGTCATTAGCTGCTACTACCAGAACTGTCCCGTCCATCTGAGCGGCTCCCGTAATCATATTCTTAACATAGTCGGCGTGGCCCGGACAATCCACATGAGCATAGTGGCGCTTCTCAGTCTCATACTCTATGTGGGCTGTATTTATGGTGATGCCACGTTCTTTTTCTTCAGGGGCGTTATCGATGTCTTCAAACTTCTTGATATTGCCGCCGCCGGCCAAATGTGCCAGACGCATCGTAATCGCCGCCGTTAACGTCGTCTTGCCGTGGTCAATATGACCGATTGTGCCGATATTTACATGTGGTTTTGTCCGTTCGTATACTGCCTTAGCCATTTTAATATAAACCTCCAATTTGCCGTGTTTAGGGCTTCCTTCTCTATTTTAATCCTCGAATAACCGTTTGTTAAAACCTTTATAACTAATTCACAGCTCCGATTCCCGGCTCTTCACAACATAGCAGCTTACTGCTGCGCTCTGCGTCCTTTCGCCGCCGCACCGAAAATCTCAGCTTGACATCCTTGCATTTAGCTGCTGATGGGATTTGAACCCATGACCCCGTCCTTACCAAGGACGTGCTCTACCACTGAGCTACAGCAGCAAAATCGTAATTAACATTCGTAATTACGAGTCATCACTGTCGGCTATAAACCGACCGTCCAATTCTTGGCCTTAAAGCCAAAATATATAAACATCCCCCTCTCGTCCTGCCGCCATAAGCCTAAAAAATAAATGCAGGAACCATAACCGCTAATACCTTTTATTTGTTATTAAACGAAGCATTTTATAAAAATGGCAGCACAATAGCAAACACAAAAAAATAAAAAAATAAAAAAATTCTAAATTTTTTACACTTTTTCTCAAAAAATCGCCCAAAAACCCATGAAACTCCAATTCGTATCGCATTTTCGAGCAGACTATATATACACAGCTCTCCATAGCCATCTCACGCTTTATACCCAACCTTTTGACCCTTTTCGACGCAATGCCAAGCCACGTCTCTCACCCACATAACCACCAAGAATAAGAAATATAAACAATTAGCATGCACCCGAAAAATTATACCAGCTTGAATTAGAGAGTATCCGACAAAAACAAAGTATAATATTTTCAAGCAATCTTCTGATGCTGGTTTACTTAGGAGCCTTTTTCGGCTCATTCGGGTCTTGGGCTTCGAGCCGGCTGAATCGCTCAGCCCACTGCTTCAACTGCCCTGCCCACATAGGCCTGGCATCAGAATCAGGGATTTTTATCCCGGCCAATGCCTCCAGTACAGCGTTAGGGTCGGCCCCGCCGGTCGGCTCCTTTAGATATTTGTCGATTGAGAGGATAACTACGCTGTTCGGCTCCAAATCTCCCTGCAGCAGAAAATTCTCAACCAGATCCTTTGCGTCCTCCAGATTTGGCCATCTCAAATATACATCCAGCAAATCAGCCGAAACAGCTTCTTTTTCATCAGGCTCAGCAGCTTTATATAACAGCCCCAATCGCTTGGCCGCCTGCTCATATTTGCCGTTCCTGCTGTAAGCATCAGCCAGCTTCTTTCTAATATCTTTCAGCATCTCCAGCCTGTTTTCGCCGTCGGCCTTGCCCTCTGCCATCTCAAGCAGTGATATTCTCTGAGCGTCAGACAATACAGTTTTGGAACTTTTCGATTCGAATTTTCCTATCCATTCTCCCAGAACCGCAACATCAAGACGCTTGAATATCCTCAGCATCACCTGCCATGCCAATTCACTTTCCGCGGTTGAGCCGATTTTCTCCGCAATCCAGACCAAATCCTCTTTGCCGCCCACCTCGCCGGCAAGCTCTATCAGTTTCTTCCTTACTATCGCGCTGCCGTCATTGACAAAACCCTGCCGAAGTTTCTTCAGTGCCTGTGTTTTGTCAACATAGATAAGTCCATCAACGGCCGCTTCTCTGACCGGATTTGTCTTATCGCTCAATGCCGCCTCAAACAAAGGCATAAAGAGCTTTCTTGCATTCTCTTTGTGGACGCCCTGGTCACACAGTCCCGCCATTGCGCCGAGCAATTCTCCGCGAAGGGCGCCGTCAGCCTTGTCCTTTTCCTGTTCAAACCTTTTGACGAGCAAACCAAGGTATCTGTCAACATCCTCCGGCGTCAACCTGTTCTGCTTAAGCAGCTTTTTGATAACTTCGCCGCCTTTTTGAGCCTTTTTCCTATCGACATCAGCCAGGTACTTTACCGCCCATTCCAGCGTCTGCTTTCTTATCTCCACAGGCACCTTTATCTTTGCATCAGGCGAAAATGCATAATGGCACGCTGCACCGAGCGCAACAAACACTTCCATCCTGACCTCGTCGTCCTTTTCGCTTTCGAGCTGTTTGAGAAGCGGTTTTGCCGAATCTACCTCTCCCATCAAGGACAGCAATTTCGCTGTTTGCAGACGCACATCCCTGTTTTCATCAGCAATCAATTTGACCAGTAACGGCCCAAGTTTAGGCGGCAGCTTCGACGTGCCCACCCGCTCCTGAGATACCTTCGCCAACGCCCACAATTTCACAATCGACTCGGAACTGCTCAACTGCTCAGCCAAAAACTTACCCCTGACTGAATCATCTTTGATGCCGGTATATATACTGTCCAGCGAATCCAGATAACGCTTTTTCCATAAACCCAGTTCGGTTTCCAGATTCCGCATCTGTTCTTCCTGGCGATTAAGTCTGTCCAGAAGAAATGCGTCCTTGCCTTTTTGTTCGAGTTCACTTTTGATTTCTATGCGTGCCTGGGTGTCTTTGCCAACCGGTATGCCCAGAGAGTTCAGGGCCTTTTCCGCCTCGCCGGTTATCCGGCTGTCTGGATCGTCCAGCAGGTCCATAAGTTGAAATATCGCACCCATATCAGGCTGGAGCTTTAACGCATATATTATATTCAATCTGGCTTTGACCGGCAGCGAAGTGTTTGTAGCTAATTTGCCTAACAGTTCCGACATTTGCTCATACTCGAAAATCAGGATGGCTTCGGCGGCAAGTTTGACCTCGGCCAAATCTGCCTCTGCGGTCAAAATATCAAGCAAAGGTTGGATAAAATCGTCTTTGTTACGTATGTCCCTCTCTTTCTTGCTAACTCTGGCCTCAATCAATGACTTACAGACAGCAATGCGAGCATCGCGGTTTTCAGATTGCTTGAGTGTGTTGAGTAAAATCTCCCTGGCCAGCGGGTTCTCGCTGAACAGCATCAAGTTTGCAGCATCGATACGCATTTGTTCGCTTGAGCCTTTATTAAGCAGGGCCTGCTTGTTCAACTCCAATTGTTTATCGGGCATGACCTTTTTAATAGTTTTACCGGCCAGGTCAGGTTGGGGAGGTTGACCGGTGCCGGGCTGCTGGCACCCTATTATCAGTACTAATATTACAGGATATAACCGCCTGGTAATCATTGCGATGACCTTAAAGAATCTACTCTTTGCCGAACCTGTCATCATACTCTTAACTATACCAAAGTCAATTAACTATTATTCTATTTTTTCACATTTCCGGCATAAATTTGGCAAAAAAATTCTATTTTTGCCGGGCCGATGCCGCTGCTTACGGCCTCGGATGGAACTGTTTATGAATCTTTCGCAATCTTTCCTGGTCAACGTGGGTGTAAATCTGCGTTGTCGAGATATCGACATGCCCGAGCATCTCCTGAACGCTTCGCAAATCCGCTCCGCCGGTCAATAAATGCGTTGCAAAGCAGTGCCTCAGCGTATGAACGGTCATATTTTTCGGCATACCGGCCCGCATTGCATATTTTTTGACTAATCTCCAAATCTCGATTCGCCCCATCGGCCGACCCGTTCGCGACAGCAGCAGAAAATCGCCGCTGAAAGGTTTTGCCAGTTTGGGCCGAAGCTCAGCCAGATACCGACGTGTTGCGGCGATTGCGGCCTTGCCGACCGGGATTACCCGCTCTCTTTTGCCCTTGCCTAAGCAGCGAAGATACCCGATATCAAGGTTGAAATCGTTGATTTTCAGCCCGGCTAATTCACTGGCACGCACCCCGGTGGCATAGAGCAACTCCAGCATCGCCTTGTCGCGAAAGTAGTATGGCTCTTTCGCCGAAGGGGCATTTAGGATACTGATAACCTTCTTTTTACTGCATATAACAGGAAGTTTCTGCCAGATTTTCGGCCCTTCAAGAATAGCTGCAAAATCATCTTCAATTTGACCGGTAAGCCGGCCAAACCGCAGGAACATTC
>CAZMCN010000152.1:0-4296 GCA_964564845.1 uncultured Pirellulales bacterium
TCCATCATTACTACCCGCAGCCGTTCCTTTGGCCAAAACCGCGTGAACGCTTACGTATTTTTTACAATGCTTTGCTCCTAAAATCAGGCTCAACACTCTCCTACTATCGCTTTTGCACTATGTGATTTGTCGGTTTATCGGATAGTCATATCAACGCAGGATTCGTTTTTTTCACATATGCCTTTAATAAATTCCTTGTTATGATGTTTTTTCGGACTAAACAAAGCCTTGAGTCCTATAAGATATGGGATAGAGTAGAGTCGGCTTTCTGCACTTTATTTCTAAAGTTGCTTCTACCTACCAACTTTCGGTGTAATTGATGGATGAAGACCGAATGTTGAACTTTCTGGACAGTGCTTCTACCAGTGCCTCTGCCCTTTTAATCTGAAAGTCGGTTGGGCGGACGATTTTGCCGTCGGCTATAATGCAGATGCGGATTGTCTTTTCGCTGCCACCCCAAGTTTGACTGTGCGGAATTGACAATTGTCTCTGCCAAATTTCGGTTGACTGTATTTGGCCGTCGTTACCGGCAAGACCGTTACACACAACAAAGTGATAATCGACATCTTCCGAAATGCTCACGGCATTCGGCGGGGCCGGCTGGTCTATATTATGCGTTTTTGGACCGCTGTAGTCAATCTTGATGCGGTTCCATCGCCAGGATAATTGGGCATGCCGAGAAGAAATTACTTCTTCGATAGGCTCAAGGCGATAATAGTCCGAAAGACTAAAAGCACCGGCTGAAGGGGGACTGCTGCCCAAAGTTTTTAAAATTACCGCCCCAATTATCACCGAAATCGCCGCTGCAGAAAAGACTTTTGCACTCCTATATTGAGATGACACGCCACACTCCTCCTTCGTTTGTTCAGTCATTACAATATCCGATTAATATTGCGTTTCCATATCATAGACCGTTACTTTTCTCCTTTTTGTTTTCTATCGACCTTAACGTATCACCACTTTACCTGAATATTTGCCTTTCCACAGTACTCCTTTACCATTTTCGGATGCAGTGTTTGTATAAGACGTTTCTCTACTCAAAAATTAGTGCCGGCATTGGTTCCCAGGGGTATCCAGTCGCTGCCGGCAGGGATGAGTATTTAATTGATTATCGATGCACCAATTAAACTTTTCGTCATTGCAAGGAAATACTTAACTGCCTAAAGGCAGCGCGGCAATCCTACTGGTGAGTTTACGCTGAACGGTAAAACGACGAAGTGAGGCCTATTTAAACAGGCCCCAAACTACAAATTACCGCAGGGCTTTGCCCTGTGGCTTTACCTCCACTTTTAAATCTTCTTCACTTTCTGATTGTGTTTTTTCACAAGATACTTTGGTATAGTCAAGCGGTCGCCGAACAGCCGATAGAGCAACGCCTGTCTTGAGGGCCGTCATTACGCCAACTGCCTCAAGATAATTCTCAACGATGAAAAGCTTGCCTGGTGCAAAAGGCAGTCGTGCAAGGTCATTTTTCATCCGGTTCTTATTCTCACGCACCGCTATCACCGGTATCCCTTGCTCAAGTGCCGCCAAAGTCGGCAGCCCAACACAACCATCCGGAATCACTAAGCAGGATATATCTGCAGCGGTCATCACTCCGGGATGAGCGAAAATCATTCTATCGGTGATTATTCTTGGGCTCTTATACAGACCTTTTAGTACACAAAAAAGAAAGGAAGTTGATACTACTTCAGCAGACATCCGAGGATCAACTGCACTCACATCCAAGTTCAAAATCTCCATAGATTCTAACATTGGTGAATGTGCTGCAGGTACACCAAACAACATTGTTACTGCATGAGTGAGCATCGCTTCAACACCTCCCCAAGGATTCACTGTGTGCTCGCCACGCTGGCGGTAGTAGTTTGTACGATAGTGTTTGGGGATATTTATTATGGACGAAATTGCCACAGCATCATATTCAGAACTATGTTGATGCAATACTTTACACAATCTTTCAAACGACTTGATTCGGCCCACTGCACGGCCTGAAGTAGAATACTCTGCTCGCATCCGTATCGGCGGGTCCATCTCTATTACTTCTGGACAATCCAAACCTAACACGGCACGAGCGCCGGAAGCCGTGTTAATTACAAAATCTGAAATCCTGCTGTCAGAATGCTTATCAATCACTAACATTACGCGATTTGCCCGAACCTTCTGCAAACCGACTGTTCCCATCAATAGCTGCGCAAGAACGCTGCCCTCAACATATACCCCGTTTTCAGGCAGTTCGTTTATATCAGAAGCATTTACAACATTGGGGTGTGTTATCAGCGTATCACACGCGCCGGCTAACAATCTTGCAGCAGGTGCGGCGTCACCGGCATGGCCGCCTATTTCCGCACCAATACCCGTTGGAACTATCATAACCACATTAAAGTTATTTGTGTTTTGAACTTCTCTCGATACAAATTCAAATATAGAACTTGGCTTCGCAACATGAGCATCATCAAGTTGTGTAAGAATCCCCATCTCGCAATGATAACCTGTTGAATCACTTCGTGTTACCACAAAACGTACAGCTATTTCGTCTGCACCAAGATGCTCGCGAATAGATTGCTCAAAATATCCTAATAAAGAAACGTCGCCCCTTGCTACAGATAGGTCAATTTCACGCTCAATCAATAACATGCTAAATCCTTTCTATAAAATGCGTCCTGCATCCATTCGAATCAAACCACGCTTTGGTTAGCTCTTCTGCAACTTTTTCATCAAATATCTTACAAGAGAATATATTCACATATACAGCTTCTAATAACTCCAAAGTATGAACAACAATCGAGCTCGTCAAAATAAACTGAACAGCCGAAGTTCCCTTCGTATGCGGCAAAGCCTGATGCTTCTCCGGCGGAAGCCCAACATCGTCCCAGAAGTGCAAGTCAGCTCTTTTCATATCAATTGCTTTGCACAGCTTCTCAAAATAGTTCTCCAGACTTTCCCTGTTGAACTTCGACACATCGCAGCCATGCAAATCCAATATCAACTCATATCCGTAAGGTTTTTCTTTCGTTTCCATATCGCGTCCTTTCTGATAAAATTATGAAATCAATTAAAAACGAAAGAATTGTACGGCTTTCCTCACCCCCGACAACAAAAAAATACCCCCCCCCACAAAAAAATATTTGCCACCCTCCCTTACCCTTCGTAGCCTCATTCTTCGTAGCTTTAGCGAAGTAGAATGGATAAGTAGGGCCACAACTCAAAACTCAAAACTATTTAAAGTCATTCCGTGCTCGACACGAAACTTACCATATTATTCCCTATTTTCGCACGCAGGACACACTTTTACAACAGCCCCACAATCGCTGTTTATCACCGCGCAGAAGAGTTTATGCAGTTGTCTAAGAAAGCTTCTTCAGCAGTCGATAGAACTTGTTATTTTTACACAGCTCTTTAACTTTACCGGCATAACTTAAACCGACTTTTGTCAAACGAATGTTAAAATATAATGCAAAGACCAGGTCATCAACATAATCCTTCAAACGCGCTTGTTTATCAAAGTCAATAGCAGGCAAAGATTTTATTTCTGATAGCCTTATTTTCTCACGTTCAAACTCTAATTGGTCACTTCGGTATTTATCATCGATAGTTTTCTTAACAAGTTCTTTCTTAGTCTTAATTGAGAGCTTTCTTTCTCTTTTGTCCTTGCATAAAACAAGATTATTTCCCTTGACCTGAATTTCGTCAAACTTCTGCATCATAACTCTTGAGAAATCAACTAAATCCCCAAGTTTAACTTCTTCCAGACCCAACATTTCTTCCGTTCGTTTTATAATTTCATTCTTGATGAATTGATTGCCTTCAGTAATTCTGGGTACGCGCACGAATTGTTTAATTGCAGAGGTAGAGATAAGATAATCTTTTTCGTGCTCGCTTTTTAGATTAAGATTTAGGATCAAATTAACAACAGGTGAGTTAAAAATAGCAAAAAGGTAGAAAATTTCATTAACGTTTTTACCTCCGACGGAACATATTTGATTTCTTGCCCAAATAACTGGGCTTGAAGTGAAATGAAATCTTTGTGGATTAACATAAGACCAGATTACTTTATAAGGACTATCCAACAGGTTATAACCTTGGTTAGCTTGCCTCAACTTAATAAGGTTAGGAGATTTTCCTTCTCGAATGTTTGGCCAAAAACCTCTGAATTCTTTTATAGTCCAGATATTATTCTTGATTTTAGGATAAAGATAATAATCTTTTTTTGGTGCTTCGCGTAATATCATTTTTTCGTCAATTGGTCTGACCCCATATTATGTACCAACCTCAATTAGAGAGTTATCCACGTTTTGT
>CAZMCN010000153.1:0-4202 GCA_964564845.1 uncultured Pirellulales bacterium
GAATAAGAGATTACTTCGATGAACATATATGGGCGTTGAAAAAAGAGACGGTTGAAATATGTTTTGCGACGCTTGGTGAAGATGCCGGCATAATCGGTGCGGCGGCTTTGGCAAAACAACTATACGAACATAACAAAGGCAAATCGTAAAAATCTGAAAGGAACGTTGCAGATTCGGGAGGAGTAAAAATGAGACGTCGTTCATTCTTGAAACTTACCGGCGGAGCATTTGCTTCGGCTTTGTTTAGTGGAGAAGCGGCCATTGAAGAATCTGCCTTGGCAGAGACTGAGGGTGGGGGAGTGTTAATCGACAGCGAAAAGCTGCGTGGTAGAAATCAGAACCGCTCAACGCTGGTGTGCCGAAATGGACTTGTCTGCGCAAGCCAGCCGCTTGCGGCAATGGCTGGTGTTGACATCTTAAAAGCCGGTGGCAATGCAATTGATGCGGCCGTCTGCACTAATGCGATGCTGAGCGTGGTCGAGCCGATGAGCTGCGGGCCGGGCGGCGACCTGTTCGCAATTGTGTGGATAGAAAAAGATAAGAAGCTTTACGGGCTGAACGCCAGCGGGCGGTCACCATATAACTGGTCTCTTGAGAGTGCAAACAAACTGGGATTAAAGAGCATCGGTTCTCATAGTCCTCTGTCATGGAGCGTGCCGGGCTGCGTCAGCGGCTGGTCGGCCCTGTTAGAGAAATTCGGTAAATTTGGGATGGGTAAGGTACTGGAAGCGGCGATTGACAGTGCTACCGGAGGATTTGCCGTTACACCGATTATTTCGGGCAAATGGTGGCGGCCGGACGGGAAATTTAAGAACCTGACCAGAACATTTACGCCTGGCGGTAAAAGGCCGGAGTTTGGAGACCTTTTTAAGAACCCGGATATGGCGAATTTTTTGAAAAAAATTACCAAAGGTGGGGCAGATATATTTTACAAGGGTGAAATCGCCGAGCGAATTGTCAATTATTCCAGGGCCAAAGGCGGGCGGTTCTCGATGCGTGACTTTCACGACCATACTGTTACCTGGGTCGAGCCGGTAAGCGCCAATTACCGCGGCTATGACGTGTGGGAGCTTCCTCCGAACGGGCAGGGGATAGCGGCACTGCAAATGTTTAATCTGCTGGAACATTTTGACATTGCATCGATGCGTCCGAACAGCGCCGAACAACTTCATCTTTTTATCGAGGCCAAGAAGCTGGCTTTTGAAGACCGTGCGGTATATTATGCCGATATGAATTTTGCCGAGGTGCCTTTGAAGCAGCTTATCTCAAAAGAATATGCCAGAGAGCGCCTCAAGCTGATTGACCCGAAGCGTGCGGCACAAAAAGTTTCTGCGGGAAGATTAAGAAGTTCTTCTGATACGGTTTACCTGACGGCGGCGGATAAACAAGGCAATATGGTTTCACTAATCCAGAGCATTTATTTCGGTTGGGGGTCACGGCTTGTTCCTGATGGTCTGGGTTTCTGTCTGCAGAACCGTGGGAAGCTGTTTTCGCTCAATCCGAAAGACCTGAACAGACTGGAGCCGCATAAACGGCCTTTCCATACGATTATTCCTGCATTTGTTACTCGCCGGGCAAAGCCGGTATTTTCATTCGGAGTAATGGGCGGTGATTTTCAGCCGCAGGGACATGCCCAGGTATTGATGAACCTGATTGATTTCGGTTTGTCAGTACAGCAGGCGGGTGAGCAGCCGAGAGTCTCACATTCGGAGAGTTCAAAGCCGACAGGAGAAAGAAGCACCGGGCCGGGCACCGTGACATTTGAAAGACATATTGATGAATCGGTAAAACGAAAGCTGGCTGAGATGGGCCATAAAATCAATAAAAACACCAGGGCCTTCGGGGGTTATCAGGGTATCTGGCGAAAAGATAATCCTCTGCGATATTTCGGCGGGTCGGACCCGCGCAAAGACGGTTGTGCAATTGGATATTAGTGGGGGTTAAAAGTTTATTTGCTTTTGGTCATCGGTGAGTGGTTCGTTTAGTGAGCCGGAGCGAAAGCCCTGCAGGTCGAGGGATATAAATTTAAAGCCGAGCGATTTTAATTTTTCAACTATCTTCGAGCGGCTGGGTTCACTCGTTATTTTTTCGATGTCTTCAGGGTGGGCTTCTATTCTGGCGACTGTGTCGTGATGGCGGACGCGAAACTCCACAAACCCGAGTGAGCGGAGGAAATCTTCGGCGAGTTCTATTTGGTTCAATCTTTGTTCGGTGATTTTAAGGCCATAACTGATTCGCGAGGCCAGGCAGGGAGATGCGGGGACGTCGGCAGTGGGTAAATTGAGGTTATGGCTTAATCGGCGGATGTCCTTTTTTGTCAGTTGCGATTCGGCAAGAGGACAGCGGATGCCGAAATTCTTAGCGGCACGGCTGCCGGGACGGAAATCGTCCTTGTCGTCGAAATTGTGGCCTGAAATAATGTGAGTGAAATTATGCTCTTTGGCGATGCCGGTGAGGATTTGGAAAAGATGGGATTTGCAGTGGAAGCAGCGGTCGGGATTGTTGGCTGAGTATGCCGAATCGGCCAGTTCGTTCGGCTCGACGGTACGGAGTTCGGCACCTATATCTTTGGCCATCTTAATCGCCTGGTCGTATTGGTTTTGCGGCAGGGAAGGGCCTTTTGCGATACAGGCCAGGACGTTTTCAGGGCCTAATGTATCGACGGCTGCTTTTAAGAGGAAGGTGCTGTCAACGCCGCCGGAATAGGCAACGAGGATCTTGCCGAGGTCTTTTATGTTTTGCTTTAGCGAATCGTATTTTTTGTCAATATTAGCACTCATTATCTCTATCATACAAATTTGCGGCGCCCCGGTAAAGACATTAGGGTTGTTTTAAGCGGGAGCGTTTTGTGATGATGATGAATATTGTGGTCATAAGTAGTATTGAAATGGCCATTGAGGGCAGCCAGGTAAGGCCGAATGCGGCAGGGATGTAGCCGCAACTAAGCGCAATAAAAGCAACGAATAAGCTATACGGCAGTTGGGTGCGGACATGGCGCATGTGGTCGCAGGAGCTTGAAACGGAACTCATAATCGTGGTGTCGGAGATTGGTGAGCAGTGATCGCCGAAGATGGCGCCATCGAGAACGGCACCAAAACTAATCATTGTGGTAAGGCCGTAAGAAGAGCCATCGAGTGCAAAGGCAATCGGTATGGCCGTCGGCATCAGGATGGCCATTGTGCCGTAGCTGGTGCCGGTGGCAAAGGAGACAACAGAAGCGGTGGTAAAGAGTATGGCCGGGAACCAATACGGCGAAAGGTTGTCGGCCAATATGGAGGCGAGAAAAGTGCCGGTATTTAGAACATCGCAGCAGTTTTTAAGCGACCAGGCGAGAGTTAGAATGCTCATCGGCAGTAAGCTTTTTTTCAGCCCGATGCGGAAACATCTGCCGATAGCGCCGAGACTGAGTGACGCTGAAAAGCGCGCACAAATCAAAGCGATGGCGAGGCCGAAAAGCGAGGCGTAAATGAGAATTATTCTGGAGTTTTCGACGCCGGTGATGGTATCCCGCCAATAGACCCAGTTGAGCGGTGAGGCGCCGGCTTTTAGTTTTTCCGGGCCTCCGCCGCTCAGCCACAGGCCTGTAATGTCAAAAAGAACCAGTCCCACCAGTGGTAAAAGTGCATTTCGTGCTCTGTGTTTGTGTGTCTGTGGGGTTCCGTGATGGGATGCTGTCTCGGCGGGCGGGTGCTCGTCGAGAGGGCGTGATGAATTTTGTGCGGTTTTCATCGGGCCAAAATCTCTGCCGACAATAATGTGCATAAAGACAAAAATAATCATAAGCTGACAGTAAAAGCGGAAGCTGAGGGCGTCGAAAAAAATTGCATATCCATCTCTTTGTATGCCGAGTTGATGTGCTACTGCGGTGAAGAGGCCGACTTCGTATACTATCCAGGTGCTGATAATAGCCAGGCCGGCGACGGGGGCGCTTGTGGCATCGACAATGAAGGCGAGTTTTTCACGGCTGACGCCGAAACGGTCGGTTATCGGTCTCATAGCCGAACCGATAATCATAGCATTGGCATAATCGTCAATGAAACAGATTATTCCCATCAAAGCGGTGGTTAGTTGGGCGGATTTTTTGCCGTTGACCCATCGCAGAAATAATTTAATTAGTCCGCTGAACCCGCCGGTAGCAAAGACGACGGTAATCATTACGAAAATCGGTGGTGCGAATGCAAGTATCTGAAGATTGCTTTTGG
>CAZMCN010000154.1:0-4172 GCA_964564845.1 uncultured Pirellulales bacterium
ACCGTACAGCTAAGTCCCTCGGTGGTTCTTGCCGTTTTCTTTGCCGCCGCCGCAAGTTCAGCGGGATTTATAATATTGCCCGGCCGGTTCGCCAGAGTCCGTGCGTAACTTTGCACTCTGCCGATAACAGAGCCGTTCGCAAATCCTCTGCTTAACCTTCTTATTCTCGCAGAATCCGAATCAACCAACGCTACCAGCAGAGTATCCAGCCGACCGTTTTCAGTTTCGGTTACGAACTCGTCATAACAATAGCTGCCGAAATACACACCTTCTGCCATAACCTGTCCCATCCAGGCTAAATCGAACCGACCGCCGAAAGCATTATGCAGCGCAATGCTCAGCGTTTTTATTCTCATTGTCACTGCTTTTTTGGCCGCAACCGCCGCCGCCTTGCGAAGCGTATCCAGCGTCGCCTTTTTCTTCTGGCCCAGACCGACAAGCAGAACCCTTTTAATACCCTGCTCAGCACCGCCATAAACAACGGTACTGACCCCACACCTCGCCTTGAAGTCTTCGAGCCCAATCATTCGCTCGATGGCACCGTCATATTTTCTGTCCAGTTCGCTGTTTAGTTTATCTAATTTCTTCGCATCGCTGAACAGTCCCACTGCAAGCATCTCTGTCCGGCATTTCTCAAGAGCGACCTTTTGCGACTTCAGTTCGACATCAATCATCTTTTTCATTTTTTCGGCCATCTGCTATATCTCCCGGCTTTCTGTCCTGTACCTGTTTTTCGTCAATATAGCGGCTAATCTTTATTCTTGTTTTTAGCTCTGTACCTTAAGTAGCTCTCGATAAATCCGTCGAGTTCCCCATCCAGCACCGCATCCACGTTACCCGTTTGAAATTTTGTTCTATGGTCTTTTACCATTTGATATGGCTGCAGCACATAGCTTCGTATCTGGCTGCCCCAGGCGATTTCCCCCTTATCGCTGTACATTTTTGCAAGCTCGGCATCTCGCTTCTTTTGTTCGAGCATATAGAGTCTGCCCTTAAGCATCTTCATTGCCTCTGCCCGGTTCTTGTGCTGGCTTCTTTCGTTCTGGCACTGCACAACGACGCCGGTCGGGACGTGCGTAATGCGCACCGCTGAGCTCACCTTGTTTACGTGCTGGCCGCCGGCGCCGCTGGCTCGGTAAAAATCTATCCTCAAATCATCGTTCTTGATTTCGATATCGATATCTTCATCGAACTCAGGTACACAGTCAACCGCCGCAAAGCTCGTGTGACGCCTGCTCTGCGAGTCGAACGGGCTTATTCGCACTAACCGATGCACCCCCATCTCGCACGATAGTTTGCCGTACGCAAAAGCCCCTCTGACACGCAGCGTTATCGAACGGATGCCTGCTTCTTCGCCCGGCGTAATATCAAGCTCCTGAACCTTATACTTTTTCGTCTCGAAATAACGCATGTACATCCTCAGCAGCATATTGACCCAGTCGCAGCTTTCTGTCCCGCCGGCGCCGGCGTGAATACTGAAAAAACAGTTTTTCATATCGTTCGGCCCGGACAAAAGACCCGTAAATTCAATCTGCTCACACCGCTTGAGAAGCTCGCCAAGGTCATCTTCCAGCTGCGCAAGCTCATCTTTACCAGAATCACCAGCCGCCAGCTCGAAAAGTTCCGCCAAATCTTCAGCCTCACGCGAAAGTTCTTCTGCCGACTCAATCACCGATTTCAGTGCGCTTAACCGGGAAACCACCGCCTGCGCTGATTCGGGATTGTCCCAGAAGCCGGCCCGGGACATTTGCTTTTCAAGTCTTCGCAGTTCGGCCTTCTTACTGGACAAGTCAAAGCCAGTCCCGGATTTTTTCAATCCGGGCCGTCAGCTCATATATTGCTGTTCGTAATTCCGCAGCTTCCATATATTTGCCCCTGATTTTCCATAACAGTCCCCTCCGGACAAACACTTATAACTCAAACTGACCGACTTAATATGTAAAATCTCTTTAGTTGCTTATCGTATAAAAAGTTAAACTAATTGCCGACATAGTCGGCTTCAACTAACGAGATACGATTCACGAGCGACGAACGACGCTCAAACTGATCCGTTTCAAAGAAACGGTCAGTTTGAGTTATAACACAAAAGACCCCGCTATGCAACCAGCCATTCTTATTATTATCAACACTACAAAAGGAGTCTTCTTTTTATCGGCACAAACCTTTCACAATTTTTTACAAGCTTTTTTCGCTCATATCTGCTATAATAGTTTTAAGGATAACAATTAAGGTAATGGAAAGTTGAGATATAAAGATTTTTCAATTCCCAAAGCAGCATTTCTTCTGCTGGCTGTCATATTTGCGTTTTCCGCTCAGGCGGCTCGGCCAGGCTTCAAAAGCGAAAAAGTTAATTGGCGTATGACCGGTGGCAGACGAGTAAAGGCCGTCAACTACCCGCACTACAAACCCGTCCCGAAAATGAAAAAGCAAAAGTCCGGGCCGATGAAAATAACCGAAGAACCAGTCCCCACTAAACCGACCCTCGAAGTTATCGGCCGGGACGAAGAATCCGGCAAACCTATCTTTGCTATGGTCATCAATTACCCCCCTACAGCAGGATTCCAGTCCTGGATTGCTGTCGCCGCTACCGACCAGCGCCTCCCAGACCTTGAACCCGATGCCGTACCCGTTTACTCGCCGCCCAGCAGCAGCGATTACCTTGCCACTAATCCGCAGACCGATTATGCCATCGGCATCTTCGATACCGGCGCAAGTGCTCACGTAATGGGCTATCACCCCGCCGAAGGAATGAACTTAACAGGCCCTTATATAACCTCGTACACAATCGAAATCATCGGCGCATCCAACTCGGTCGATGCCCGCGTAAGCTATCCGATAGGAATGTACATCGACGGCCTGCAGGCCATAGACCAGGGCGGGCTGCTCGACGACTCCAATATGGTGGGACAATACAATGTCTCTATCGCAGTAGGTAAAAATCCCGGCTCCGCACCCGACCTGCCCACCGCTGTTGGTGCACCGATGGCCGTATATCTTGCCGCCGAATTTAACAATGACAACCAAATCACCGTTACACACGACAGTAACGATTTTAACGCTCCGGAGATTCGCTTTTACAACCCTACAGACCCGGCAATACCGCTCTATCCCAACGTAATACCCCTGGAGCTGCGACCGCTCGGCGCCCTGTCCGTCCAGTACGCATACACTGTTGAAAATTTCGAATTTCCGCCTTATACCCCCTCGGTAATAGTCGGGGTCCTCTCACAATCTCTGTTTTTCGTCTCCAGCGTCGACCTCTACGACGCCGGCAACATCGCTTACGACAGAGACCGTTTCATTATCGACACCGGCGCCCAGGTTACCGTCGTCGGCAATAGAGTAGCCGCCCGTCTCGGCTTCGACCCCGCAGAGGCGGAATTCACCGTCCTTATACAGGATGTAACAGGCGAAATAACCGAAGTGCCCGGCTTTTACATCGACTCACTCGAAATTCCCGCCCTCGGACAATGGCTGAAATTCACAAACATCCCCGTCATTTGGCTCGATATAGCATCACCAGAGGGCGGAACGCTCGATGGCATTATCGGCATGAACCTCTTTACTCGTTTCAACTTCGTATTAAGAGGGGGCGGCTTCTTTGGTACCGACGACCCGTCACTCGAATTCGAGGCCATCTCCGAATGTATGGTCGCCGACATCGCACCTGCGCCAAACGGCGACGGCGTCGTGGACACAAACGACCTGGCCCTCTTTGCCGATGCCTGGCTCGCAATAGCAGGCCAGCCCGCCTTCAATCAGCAGTGCGACATCGCACCGACACCTACTGACGATAAGATTGATTCGCTCGACTTCTCCGTCTTCGCCCAATGCTGGCGCAAAAACACAAAACCATAATATCAACCAAATAATCAATAATCCATAATCGACCTTCTGCGACAGGCACAGCATGTCGAGTAATGAAAGGACTAATCCACCGCACCATTTTAACAATTGCCGAGAACTTGTAATTTCTGCTTGTTTCATAATAGCATAGTCTAACGACAAACGGTTTATCAAGCAATATATCCCTCTGCCTTGACTGACCACTCTCTATTAGTACCTTCGAATTTTACATTTTTGGTCATAAATCTCAGTTTTTTTTCAATTTTTTTAGTTGTACTGTCCATTTTCATTTTCGTTCTTTAACCCTTAGAGGAGCCAATAACTTA
>CAZMCN010000155.1:0-3995 GCA_964564845.1 uncultured Pirellulales bacterium
CTGGGCGTTCATCCTACACAATTGTATTCCTCAGCTAACGCTGCTGTGGTGTGTTTAATTTTGTATGTTTTTTGGCGAAGGTCGTCAAATGCCAGCGGCAAAAGTAACAGAAAAAAACTATTTTCCGGGCCCGGCTGTACGTTCGGCCTGATGTTTGTACTTTACGGTGTTACGCGGTTTTTTATAGAATTTATCCGCGATGATAATCCATTCGAGTATGACTGGTGGGCAATTTACAAGGGTGGAACGGTTTCACAGAATTTAGGGATTTACTTAGCAGTTCTGGGAGTAATTTTGATGCTGATATTCCAGAGGTTCAAGCCCAAAGCCGTTGGTTCTACATGATTGAAGTTCAGGTATAAATAAGAGTCAGGATGTTTTTTAATTAGGAGATGAAAATGGCAAAGATTAGAAAAACAGGTTTTGTTTGCCGGTTGATGTCGATGGTCTTATTTATTTTCGGCTGCGGCCGGCCCGAAGTCAAACGTGTTGGAATGGTTACAGGCATCAGGCCTGAAATGATAGGGCGGTATAAGGCGTTGCACGCCGATACCAACCCGGGAGTACGCGACCTTCTTACTAAATACAATATCTGTAACTTCTCGATATTCATGCACCAGATAGATGGCAAGTGGTATGAATTCGGTTATTATGAGTACACTGGGGACGATTTTGAAGGTGATATGGCTAAACTCGATGCAGAGCCGCGAAACAAGGAATGGCTCAAAGTATGTGACCCTGTGCAGATGCCGTTGAAGGGTTACAAATCCTGGGCTGTAATGGAAGAAGTTTTCCATAATGATTGAACAAAATTCGATAGAAGATTTAAAAATGTTAAAATCGAAATTACGCAAGGTATTATGTGTTTGTCTGCTGTTAGCAGTCACGGGGAGTGCCGCCGGTTCAGCACCCAAAAAGCACTATGAGCCTACAGTAGATAACCGGGGTGGCTGGTCTTATGTTAAAGATGCAGGTTTCAAATTTGTTGATACTCTTGTAGGCAATCTTATTGACAGAGTAAGTAAAAACGGACTTTTTTTGTTGAACGTTGGTCCAAAAGCTGACGGTACTATTCCGGAGGAGGCCAAGAAATGTTTATTGGGCATCGGAGAGTGGTTGGAACTCAACGGCGAAGCCATCTATGACACAACAGCCTGGGTGGCTTATGGCGAAGGGCCTACAAAGCTGGAGAAAGGTGTTTCCTTCAGTGAGAGAAAGCAAAAATGTCCTTACACCTCTAAAGACATAAGATTTACCGTTAAAGGTAATGTTTTATATGCCATCTGCCTGGGCTGGCCGGAACACGAGGTTGTTATCAGAAGTGTCATAGAGAATAAAAATTGCATTCTGTACGAGTCGGAAATTAAATCTATAAGAATGCTCGGCGTTGATAAAGAACTCCAATGGAAGATGACCGATGAAAGCTTAGTCATCCAGCCGCCACAGGAAAGGCCCTGCAAGTATGCCTACGTCTTCAAGATAGTTCGTTAGCCGAAGTGGTGAATTGGGCCTCTTTTTTTATGTGTAAAGTGTAAAATCTTTATAAATAGTTCTGGAATGATACTCCCCGGGGTAAATTTAGTTCAATAACAGTGTAGAGAATGGTATGATATGTGCTAAGGACTTAGAAATTGCCGATTTTTTTCAGGTCGGTTACAAAGATAAGCTCTAAAAAAACCGAAAGTTATTATTGTCAGTTTAACTTTTAATTTTTGATTTATCCCCTTAAGGGTAATAAATTCCCGCGACGGGGATTGTAACTTATTGTTTTCAAGGTACTTGCCCACGAACAAACGGGGAATTTCGATCCGATCGTGAGCACTATACTATGGGCCTTTACGACAGAGATTATACTCAGGAACATTATCAACACCAGTACCGCCGTGGGCCGCAGATGCGTCTGGGCTTTCCTCAGATTACGCCGGTTGTCAAGTGGTTGTTGATTATTAATGTTGCTGTTTTTTTTATGCAGATTTTGGGGGCGGATGAACTGCTGGTGAGGGGGTTTTCCGTTTATCCGGTCTCTTTTATGGTTGTGGCGCAGTTCTGGCGGTTGATAACGTATCAATTTTTGCATGGTGGTGGATGGCACTTAGCTTTTAATATGCTCGGGCTGTTCTTTTTAGGTCCGACACTTGAGAGACACTGGAAGGGGAAAAAGTTTTTGACATTTTATCTTGGCTGTGGTGTTGCCGGAGGAATGTTTTATATTCTGCTGGCGGTTGTCGGCTTTCTTCCAATTGCCCCTATGATAGGGGCTTCCGGCGCGATTCTGGGGATGTTAGCCGCCTGTGCGATCCTTTTCCCGCAGTTTGTTGTTTTCATTTTTCTATTCCCTGTCCCAATCAGAGTTGCTGCCGTTGTTTTAATTATTGTTTATACAGCTAATTTATTGATGGTCGGTGTAAATGCCGGCGGCGATGCGGCGCATCTGGCGGGTATGGCGGCAGGGGCGGTTTACGTATTGTCACAATCCTGGCGTGATAAATTAAGAGTAAAAGTCCGCTCAAGCCAATGGCAAAAGAAAATCGAGACACAGCGCGACCTGCAGGCCGAACTTGACCGCGTCCTGCAGAAGGTCCACGACTACGGTATCCACAGCCTGACCGCAGAGGAAAAAAAGATACTCAAACGGGCCACCAAGGCCCAGCAAATGAAAAACAGACTATAAAGGTGTCCCCATTTTGCCTGTAGGGCTTTGTTTATCGCCGCCCTTGTTCCAAGCAGCATCTAGGGAAAATAGTCAATAATCAATCGATTAGTGCCATCTGAATTTTTTGTCTTTTTCGGGGCTGAGCAGTTCTTTAATGTGTGCTTTTATACTCTCCTCTTTGAATTTATCGTCTTTCCACTTCTCGATATTAGCTTTGCTTTTCTTTATCTCTTCTTTCAGCTGCTCCAGTCTTTCCAGCAGCAGTTCATATTCTATTTGCTTCCATTTGACCAGCGCATCGAACCTTTTGCTCAACACCTCTTCCAGTTCCCGGTTCAACTTTTCCTTTTTGCCTTTGTCGCTTGCAGCTTTGATTTTCTCTATCAGTTCATTTCTTTCTTTTTTGAGTTCGAAGTTTTCCTTAAGCACGAGGGCAAGATTGGGGTCATCCTTTGCTTTTTCTACGATTCTGCCGTATTTCCTGTAGCTAAGCCTGAGACGTCTGTGATACATGTCCGGCCGTTTTTCTTTCATATCAGCTAATTCTTTAACCTCATCGGGGTAAATCTTTTCCAACTCTTCGAGGTATTCGAGAAACCTCTGTTGTATTTCTCCTCTACTTCGTCTTTCTCTGCCGGGTCTATCATCTGTCATAAAGCGAGGTTCGGCTGGACTTCTATGCTCAGCGAATCTTTCACGCTGAATATTTCTCAGTTGTCTTTTGAACTCATCAAGGTCTTTATCTCTCAGTATCTGTAGTTCTTCGGCCTTTTTGGGGTCGGTCTCTGCGAGGCGCTTCATTATGCGCTCAATGCCCTGGTCTGTTAGTTTCCACTGTTCCGGTTCGCCTTTGGCAGGGGGTTTCTGACTCTGTTCGGCCAAACAGGCCGAATTCGCAGAGAGCACTACTGTGATTGTCACTATTAGAATCAGATTAATAATGCAACTTTTTTTCATTTTGTTATCCTTTCCAAAAATCGCTACTTATTTCGATGAACTCCATTTCAAGCTCTTCGACGATGCCGCTGCCGTTTTCGCCGTCATCGCCAAGTTGCAGGGCCAGTATTTCATCTTTGATTTGTTCGATTTCAGCGGTCAAAGTTGCCAAATTGACGTCATCGCTGGCAATGTCTTCGCTTTCCCAAATCGCCCGGGGTATTATTGAGGCATATACGGTTTCCTGAGGTTGGCTTTGTTTTTCAAGCAGTTTTACACTTAAAGCTCCTATGACAATAAAAGCGGCGGCGACAGCCACAGCTTTTAAGGCCTTTCGCTTAAATACATTTTCTTTTCTGTCCAATAACGCCCAGGCAATTTGCGATTTTATGCCGGCTGTAACTTC
>CAZMCN010000156.1:0-3985 GCA_964564845.1 uncultured Pirellulales bacterium
TCAACCTCATAATTTGAAGCCACGTTAAAAAGCTCATCTATATCGACCGTCGTTGTTTCAAGCGGCAATTGCCCGCTTAAGAAACCTGCCGCCTGGGTCAGTGAGCCAATACCATAGACCTCCATATCAGCAACGACTGCGGCTTCTTTGGCGTTTTCGAGAGGTACGAGCATTCGAGTAAAGCCGTTTTTTGCGGCGGTCATCGCCATACTCAGCGTGCCGTTGACCGCCCTGACCCTGCCGTCCAGCGCCAGCTCACCGACGATAATAAAATCCTTAATAACCGTGCTTACTAAAACGCCCTGGCCGATGAGCATTCCCAGAGCGATTGGCAAGTCGAAGGCCGGCCCGGCCTTTTTGACATCGGCCGGGGCAAGGTTTATCACCGACTGGGTCTTGGGGTATTTGTAGCCGCAGTTAACAATGGCGCTTTTGACCCGTTCGGTGCTTTCCTTTACAGCAGTATCCGGCAGGCCAACGATGATTGATTTTTCAAAACCACCGCGGGCAACGTCAACCTCAACTTCGCAGATTAACCCTTCAATTCCCTCAAGTGTTACGCTGTGCAATCTGGCTAACATAGTTTTTCTTCATTATCAGATTTGAAAAGGGCATTTTAAGCCCGGGCCAGTTTTATCGCAAGAGATTTTAGGATTTTTGTGCCGCTGTAGAAAAATCAGCAGACACAACCCGGTCAAGATGTAAAAAGTCCAAAATAAGATATTGCCAGATGGCCGAGCTGCTCTTAAAATAATTGTAGATTGATGATTTTGTTATAGATGGAGACAGTTATGGCAGAAGTTATACCGACACGTCAGGAGGCTTTGGCGCTGCTGAAGGAATATAATAAGAATGAAGGGCTGATTAAGCATGCCCTGGCGGTTGAGGCGGCGATGCGCTATTGTGCCCGCAAACGCGGCGCCGATGAGGAAAAATGGGGCATTGTCGGTCTGGTTCACGACCTCGATTACGAGCAATTTCCCGAGCAGCACTGCCGCAAGACCGAGGAGATTCTTACCTCTGGCAACTGGCCGGCCGAATATATCAGGGCTGTTCTTGCCCACGGCTGGGGTATTTGCACTGATATCGAGCCTCAAAGCGAAATGGAAAAAGTCCTTTACGCAATCGATGAATTGACAGGGCTTATAGTTGCCACTGCACTTGTAAGGCCTTCGAAAAGCCTGATGGACCTCAAGGCCAAATCGGTCAAAAAGAAATGGAAGGACAAAGCATTTGCGGCTGGTGCAAATCGAGACGTAATCAGAAAAGGCGCCGAAATGTTAGGTATGGAGCTTTCTGAGCTTATCACAGACGTGATTATGGGGATGCGAGAGGTGGCTGAAGAACTTGGCCTGCGGGGCAATATAGCAGCCGAGCAGGCAGATACTTAACCATTATTTACGTAAAGTATCAATATTATTGCTGACTCGGCAAAAGGCCTATAGCAGACCGGCTAAAATGCTGAAAAAACGATTTTTTTATCGCTGTTGGCAATTGATTATACCAAAAGGGGGCAAATTTAACAAAACCCTCATATCAGGCCTGAAAACGGGCTTGAGGACCCAATAACAGCGGTCCGCCGGGGCTAAAAGTCAACAAATGAGAGAAAAAACGAAAAAAAACGAAAAAAATTTTAAAAAAAAGCTTGCAAAACCTGTCGCGGGCTGTATACTTGAGATTGTATTGAAGAGTTCTTTTCTTCTTGTAACATTTTGGTTTTGAGGCAGTTTGTATTTTATAAGTTTGCTCTATATTTTTTTCAAAAAGCTGTCTCGTACGTAAAAGCTGGAGTTAGTAACCTCTCCAGCTTTTTTTATGTTTTTTGGCAGGTTTTTTTCGGCCCTGATTATTCCGGCGGCTTGTTCGGCCCGCCGGAGAAGGCGGATATGTCGATAATTGGCCTACCGAGTGTTAAGTGCCGCTAACGGCCTGCAAAGGCTGTTTTTCCGGCAATACGACAAAAAAATGCATAAAAACCATAATTTACGGAACATGAGGGTTTTTTTGCGCATCTTTTTTAGTGAAAGTCATCTGGGTGAGAGGTGAGATATGTGAAGGTGTTTTTGGAGCAAGGAAGTAATAATGAAGACCGAAGAGCTGCAAGAGTTATTGAATGAATTGGCGGATGCCACGGCCAAAGGCGTTCGCCCTGAGCTTGCCGAGGGGATAAAGGACCAAATCCCCCAGCCACTGCCCCCTCATAAAGGCGGAATGGATACCGTCAATATTGTAATTAATTTAAGGGTAAGTAAATTGGCTGCTGCAGCGGTGGTAATTATAACGATGCTCTTGTGTGCGCATTTTCTTGGCGGCGGAAATTCGACGGATAATGGCATATTTCAGGACGGCAGGCTGTTGATAGGGTATCTTCTGGGCGGCAGGGACGGCGACGACGAGGGTGTCCTAGCCGGTATGTCAGGTTATTACCAAAATCTGCTCAGCCAGGGTATTGATGTCGCATATTACGGCGACAATATCGACCTTGGGGACGGCAACGCCGTGCTGATGCAGTGGAAGATATCCGAAGGGCGGTATAAAGTAATCTTTGCCGATTTGCGAACAGAAGCAGTCAGTGCCGAACGGTTGATAGAGCTGCAGAGGCAGATGCTGCAGAAGTAGGTTCACAAAGTCAGGGAACTTTTTTATTGCTTGAAGTATGGCTGATATTGTGATAGAATGGTTTTTAGGGCAGATAAGCTGGAATTTTGCAAAGTTAATCGATGCAAAAAGTTCAGAAGTGTAATTATGGGTAAAAGAAACGGTTTTACTTTAATAGAGCTTCTGGTTGTTATTGCGATTATTGCGCTGTTGATGGCGATATTGATGCCGGCCTTGAACAGGGCAAAGGAGCAGGCCAGAGCAGTTACCTGCCAGTCGAACCTGAAACAGTGGGCTCTTATTTGCCAGCTGTACACAAACGATTTCTCAGACTATATAACTATGGGTATGCTCCCACCGGGAAGGCAGTATGGGGAGTGGGTCAGGGCTTTGGCGCCGTACTATAAGGAGGCGGGGATACGACTTTGCCCGTCGGCCTCGAAACTCGCTGCCGGTATCACGCTGGGGTCGGGACAAGAATGGGAAGGTTCAAAATACAGCCCATGGGGCTCCCGCTTTGAGGCGGTGGCCGGCAGCTACTACAGCAGCTACGGAATGAATGACTGGGTCTGCAACGTTTGTGAGGGGACAAAGTGTACCAGCTGGGCGGGTAATTTCGATTCTGTTCATGGGAGAGGAAATCTGTGGAATGGCTTCAGAAATGTCAGACAGGCAAATTTAGTGCCGTTAATTCTGGATTCCAGGAGCTATGGCGGTATCCCGAAGGATAACGACGGGCCGCCACCGACTGATGATGCCGGCCGTAGCGCCGCTGATGGTTATATGGACATCTTCTGTGTCGACCGGCACAAAGCAAATATAAATAGTTGTTTTATGGATTTGTCAGTAAGAAAGGTCGGGCTTAAGGAGTTATGGACATTGAAGTGGCACCGAACTTACAACACTTCCAACTCATACACTATGGCTGGTAACGGCGGAAGGCCCTATACGGGCTGGCCTGACTGGATGAGAAGGTTCAAGGATTATTAAATTACGATAAAGGACAAGTAATCTCCTCAACCTGACCGTTTCTTTGAAACGGATGAGTTTGAGCGTCGTTAGTCGCTCGTGAATCGGAACTCGTTAGTTGAAGCCGACTATGTCGGCAATTAGTTTAACTTCTTATACGATAAGTAGTTAAAGAGATTTTATATATTAAAACAGTCAGTTTGAGTGATATCAGAAGCCAATTTTTTGTTGGGCTGCTGAGAAGAAAGCTGAGATTTGCTGCGACGAGTGAGCGCAGTTGTTTATAAAAAAACGGTAAGAGTTACACTTATTAGAAAGGAAGGAGTTTTATGGACAGAAAAGCCTTTACCTTGATTGAACTTTTGGTTGTTATTGCGATTATTGCGCTGTTGATGGCGATATTGATGCCGGCATTGAA
>CAZMCN010000157.1:0-3935 GCA_964564845.1 uncultured Pirellulales bacterium
TCTGCAAAACAAACCCAATCAAACCCAACCTGTAGTGAGCTTGTCGAACCTATTTTAAACCACCCCAGCGCAGCAGTTCCACGCACCATTCTTTATACTGCGGATATGGGAATAAGGCAGAGAAATCTCAAAACGGAATCTCCAGTATTTTTGAATTGGTGTTCTTTATCGCCGGGCACGAATATTACATATTCCCTGCCAAGTTCATGTTCTTTTCCCTCGCACACAAACACGCCTTCTCCTTCGAGCACAAACACTTCGTGTTCGTGGGGATGCCTGTGCAATGGCGTAAACCCGCCGCTTTTTATTTCGAACATTCGCATTGCGAAATTTTCCGCCCCGTCATCTTTGGAAATCAGCCATCTTATCTCTACATCTTTCGCCCCCTCTATCTCTACCGTATTTTTGGTAATATTGCCGCTTTTTTCGATTTTCATCTTTTCTTGTGTTTTTATCTAAGTTTTTTGTCTAAGATTTCGGAGACGACTTTTGGGTTCGCCTGTCCTTTTGTTTTTTGCATAACCTGGCCCAACAAAAATCCGCGTGCCTTTTTGCTTTTCTTGCCGCCGCCGATTACCTCTTCAACTGCCTTTGGATTTTCAGCAAGCACCTTATCAACTATCGACTCTAATTCACCCGCATCGCTCTTTTGAATCAGGTCAAGCTCTTGGGCTATAACTTGCGGTGCTTTGCCGCTTTTTACCATTTCTTCAATTACGGTTTTACCTGCTGAAGCACTGATGTCACCGTCCTCAATCATTTTTGCAAGTCCGGCCACATTTTCAGCTCCGAGTCCTAATTCGACAAGACCACACCCTTTTTCATTGGCCAATTTCAACCCGACCTGAGTGAGCAGATTACATACCCGTTTTGGCTCGCCTCCTTTGGCAACTACTTCATCGAAGAATTCCGCAGTCGGGCGCTCGGCTGTTAAAACGCCGGCATCATAATCGCTTAGTTTATATTCCTGAACGTAACGCATCTGTTTGGCCAAAGGCAGTTCACACAAACGCAAGCCGATATCCTCAAGCCATTCTTCCGTCAATTCCACCGGCACAAGGTCCGGCTCAGGAAAATATCTGTAATCGTGGGCTTCTTCCTTTTCTCTCTGCAGAACGGTCGCCTCATTGACATCGTCCCACCCGCGTGTGGATTTATTGCCCATCTGCATTGTTTCGCCGGTCTGGAGAAATTCATCGAGCTGTCTTTGCACCTCATATTCAACGCTTCTCTCCAGTGCCCTAAAGCTGTTTAGATTTTTGACTTCGACTATGGGTGTTTTGTACTCGGTGCCGTTTTCGGTAACAACGAGGTTGACATTTGGTTCAAATCTCATATGACCTTTTTGCATATCAGCTTCCGAGACCCCAAGGCATCTTACTATTCGCTGCAGTTCGACCGCAAGAGCCCGCACCTCGGCGGCGCTGCTCATATCCGGCTCGGTAACAATCTCCAGCAAAGGTGTGCCTGTCCTGTTCAGGTCCACCTGTGAAAAATTGCCGGCTGTGTGCAGATTCTTGCCTGCATCCTCTTCCAGATGCGCCCTGATTATTCCAATCCTTTTTGTCTGACCCTCTGGCAGAGCAATTTCGATAAAACCGTTTTGGCTCAATGGCAAATCATACTGGCTTATCTGATAATTTTTCGGCAAATCGGGATAGTAATAGCTCTTTCTGTCCCACTTTGTGAACTTGGGTATTTCGCAATTAAGCGCCAGTGCTGTAAGAACCGCGTACTCGAATGCCTGCTTATTCATCACGGGCAGCACTCCCGGCATACCGAGGCAGACCGGACAGACCCTGCTGTTGGGCTCGGCCCCGAACTGAACCGCACAGCCGCAGAACATCTTGCTCTTCGTACACAACTGGACGTGAATTTCCAAACCTACGATAACTCTATATTCCAAATCACTCATTATTGACTTACTCAATAATTGCGGGTTTTTTGTTGTGCCAGTCTGTCTGAGCCTCGTACATTCTGGCAATTCTAAGCAGCTTATCTTCGGTAAAAGCCGGCGAAAGAATCTGCAGACCAATCGGCAGCCCCTTCTCGTCGAAACCGCAGGGGATACTGATACCCGGCACACCGGCCAAATTGGCTGCTATCGTATAAATGTCCGATAGATACATTTTTAGCGGGTCGTCAATATTTTCACCAATCTTAAAGGCCGTTGTGGGCGCAACCGGCATCATAATACAATCACATTTTTCAAAGGCACCGGTAAAATCGCCGCGTATCAAGTTTCTGACCTTGAGAGCTTTTAAGTAATACGCATCGTAATAACCGCTCGAAAGCGCGTAAGTGCCGAGCATTATTCGCCTTTTAACTTCGGCCCCGAACCCTTCGGCACGCGATTTCGAATACACCTCAATATAATCTTTAGGGTTTTCGGTACGATGGCCGTAATGCACACCGTCATATCGCGCCAGGTTGCTCGATGCCTCGGCGGTAGCTACTATGTAATAAGCTGCAATGGCATAATCCAGATGGGGCATATCTATTTCTATTATTTCGGCGCTGAGGTTTCCATATACACTTATCGCATCACTTAAGGCCTTTTGTACCTGCTCATCGGCGCCGGCCACAAACTGCGGCACAGTTGCTATCTTAAGCCCTTCAATCGGCTCATCGAGTTTTTCCAGATAATCCGGAACTGGTGCGGTTTTTTCGTCAACACTCGTACTATCGGCCAGGTCATATCCGGCTATAACATTCATCATCAGCGCCGAATCAGCTACAGTTTTGGTTACCGGCCCGATTTGGTCCAGGCTTGAGCCGTACGCTACTAAACCATACCGTGAAACTCTGCCGTAAGTTGGTTTTAGTCCGACCACCCCACAGAAACTTGCCGGCTGACGTATTGAACCGCCTGTATCCGAACCAAGCGCCGCAAAACACATCCGTCCGGCAACCGCCGCCGCCGAGCCTCCGCTGCTGCCGCCGGGCACCCGGCCAGTGTCCCAGGGATTGACCGTCTGCTTCAGGCCGGAGTTCTCCGTACTCGAACCCATCGCAAACTCATCCATATTGGCCTTGCCGACTATTATCGCATCGGCCCCAAGCAGTTTTTCAACTGCCGTAGCATTATACGGTGCGTGGAAATTCTCTAATATCCGGGAAGCACAGGTCGTAGCGCCGAAAGCGGTGCACATATTGTCTTTTACAGCAATCGGCACGCCTGCCAGTTCGCCTAACTGCCGGCCCGATGCAATTCTGCTGTCAATCTCTTCGGCCTGGGACAGGGCCTGTTCTTTGAACGTGCTGATATACGCACCGATGACCGGCTCATATTTCTCTATCGCCTCAAATACCGCCTCGGTGGCTGTGGTACTTCTAATCTGCCCTGCTGCGATTTGGTCTCGCAGCTTTCTGCAATCGGTATTTAACAATTCATCCGCCATATTTCATCTGACGTTTTGCTCTTTATGCCCCGCTGCTTTCATCAAGAATTTTCGGCACTTTGAAAAATTTCCCGTCTCGCTGCGGCGCATTGGCCAATGCCTTTTCCGTCCCGAGTGATTCTTTCGCCGCATCCTCACGAAAAACATTTTTCACACCCAAACAATGTGCAAGAGGTTCCACGTTAGCGGTATCCAGCTCATTCATCTTTTCCATATAATCAAGGATTGCACTCAACTGGCCTGCAAATTCGCCAACTTCCGTTTCAGTTAATTCCAGGCGGGAGAGCTTCGCTACTTTCCTTACCTGCTCAGCGTCAATTTTTTTCTCCATTTCTTTTACTCCCTTCTTGCCACAAAGACACCAAGACACAAAGGTAATAATATAATATTTTTTTCTGCCCTTGCTCTTCGTAGTTAATTTTTGCCAAATAAAAAGCGAGGCTTCAGGCTGCCTCGGTGTAAAATGTCATTCCCGCGCCAGGGTCTGTTGCTAAACAGGCTTTTATCCTTCTCATCGCAATTTACAATAATTCA
>CAZMCN010000158.1:0-3915 GCA_964564845.1 uncultured Pirellulales bacterium
GGCAAGGCAGGTGGAGACAGTATGGCACTTCACGATGCTATAGTGGTGTATGACTATCCTGAGAATATTGCCGAGGTTGAAAGGATGATAAAATCTCTCGATGTCAGACCTAAGCAGGTACTGATTGAGGCAACTATTCTAAGCGCTACCTTAACCGAAGGAATGCAACTGGGTATCGACTGGAACCTGCTCAACGGAACTGCCCTTGATGGAACACCGGAAACTATCACCAATCAGGAAACTGTTGTTGGTGGTTCCGTAATAACCGCTGCTGCAACAACACCCATTCAGCAGGTAGCGTCGGGAGTTGCCGGCACCGCTTTAGAGATAGCCGGCTTTACTGCGACCGGAGCCAGTGGGTTAAGAATCGGTATCACGGCCGGAGATGTGGTGGGATTTATAACCGCACTGGAGTCGGTTACTGATGTTACGGTTCTTGCTAATCCGAAGGTGTTAGCTTTGAATAAGCAGATGGGGACGGTCTTCATTGGAACGAAACTGGGCTATCGGGACCGGACGACAATTTCCGACACGGGCCAGGCAACCATTGGTGAGGTTCAATTCCTCGATACCGGCACCAAACTTTCTTTCAGACCCTATATAGGCAATGACGGTTACATCCGTATGGACATTTATCCGAAAGATAGTTCCGGAGAGATTGACAGTGAGGGTATTCCACAGGAGACCACTGCGGAATTGACGACTAACATAATGGTTAAAGACGGCCAGACTATCGTAATCGGCGGACTGTTCAGGGACGCTGTAACAACGACACGGTCACAGGTTCCACTGCTTGGCGACCTGCCTTTTATCGGGGCTGCTTTCAGAGCCACCACCGACAGAGATGTGCGTCAGGAAGTAATAGTTATGCTTACGCCCCATATCATAAGTGAGCCGTCAGAAGCAAGTGGTAATGCAAGGGCTGAAGATATTAGCCGTAAGAGAAGCGGTGCAAAAGAAGGATTGCAGTGGATAAGCAGGTCAAGACTTGCCGAAGACCATTACGCAAACGCTGTGCAATACTACCTCAGCGGATTTTATATGATGGCACAGGAAGAGCTTAAGACAGCGCTGGAGCTTCGTCCGACGTATCTGGAAGCAATTCGGCTCAAAGAAAAAATCATCGGCGAAACAGACCCGAACAGCGTAGCAGCAATAGAGAGAAATATGCTCAATGTCATCGAACGGAAAGAAGCAGGCAATTGGCGAAGAAGGTGACAAACCTGCGTAAGCAGCAAGTAAATTGAGGATGGTTACTTGAAATCCGGAAGAAACTTATATGTGATAGTTGCAGGTATTGCGGCTTGCAGCTTGCTTTTAGTCGGCGTTGCCGAGTGGCAGTATTCTGGCATCGGAGTAGGGTGGCGCATTGGAGGGATTGTGCCATTATGGCATTTCGTTGCGCTGATGTGCTATACCGCCGGGGCTGTGGGCGTGATTTGGCTTAGCTGGTATTGGCTAAAGGTGGCTGGGGCAATCACGTCCATAGCCAGGCTGCTCGGTGAGCATACGGTTGGAGTAACAGGAATAAACGAAGTGGAGAAATCGATTGAAAGGTATCTTGAGAGCACCGCTGATTACGTCCACTCGCTAGAGGAGCAAATTAAAGAATTGCAAATACAAGTGCAGCTCTCACAAAGGCAAAAAAAGAACATCGAGGCGATAATATACGGTATTCGTGATGCAGTCCTTGTCATCGATGAGTTTGACAAATTGTTGATGGCAAACGCAGCTGCGGGGGAGCTTTTTGGATTTGATTACAGAAGGTCGCAGTACAAACCTATCAGCGAGTTGGTAAAAGATGATGAAAATGGATATGTAGATTTTTTGCGCCAGAGCAGGCAAAGCAGAATACGGGCAGCAAGGCGTGAAATCACGTTTTCAAAAGATTTCGCGGGCGAGAAGAAAACCAGGACTTTCGATTGTATTGTTTCCTGTGTCGGCGACAGTAAAGAGCCGGCCTGTGGTGTTGTGGCAGTTCTACACGATATTACACGAGAAAAAGAAGTGGCACAGATGAAAAATGATTTTGTAAGTCATGTCTCGCACGAATTGAAGACACCTCTTGCCTCTATTACGGCCTATTCGGAAATGCTGCTTGACGGCGAAGCGAATGACGAGAATACGAGGAAAGAATTTTGTTCGGTGATTCAAAACCAAGCCGAGAGGTTAAATCGGCTTATTGAAGAGATTCTGAATATTTCGCGCATAGAATCAGGTTTGATAAAGGTGAATAAAAAACCGGTCAGCCTGACAATAATAATAGAAGAACAATTACAAATGATAAAAAGCTATGCTGAAGAGAAGAACATAACTTTATCGTGGGGGGCAGGCGACCAAAAGCCCATCGTTTTTGACCGGGTGTATGTTGACAGAGATATGATTTCTCAGGTTGTTGTTAATCTGCTCAGTAACGCCGTCAAGTATACAAGGCAGGGGGGTTCGATAAGAATTGATAGTGAGGTTGATGATATAGCAGGCGTTGCAAAGGTCAGTGTGACCGATACCGGCGTCGGTATCCCTGAGGATGAACTTGAACATGTATTTGATAAATTTTACAGGGTTGGCGCCAACAGCAAACAGGCAAAAGGGACAGGACTGGGACTTAATCTTGTTAAGCAAATAGTAGAAAAAGTTCATAAGGGCCGGGTGTTTGTTACAAGCCAGGTTGGTGTTGGCAGTACGTTCGGATTTGAATTGCCTTTGGCCAGCGGCCAGACAGCCAAAGTGCAATCGACGGTAAGCAGAAAATAATAACAAGTGAATTTATGGAGGCAGAGTGATGGCAAAAAAGAAAGTATTAGTCGTTGATGATGAAATACACATTGTTCATGTTGTAGCAATAAAGCTTCGTAATAATGATTATGAGGTTATAACGGCTGAGAACGGTGCTGAAGCATTTAAGTTAGCCTGTGAGGTGCATCCTGATATTGTCGTTACGGATTTTCAGATGCCGGTTATGACAGGGCTTGAACTTGTTGAGAAACTCAGGCAAACCGAAGAGACCAAAAATACGCCGGTGATTATGCTGACGGCCAGAAGTTTTGCGATAGAGGACGAGCAAAAAGAAAAACTGCAGATATCAGAGTGTCTAAGCAAGCCGTTTAGCCCCAAGGAGCTGTTAAGAAGCATTGAGGACATTCTGTATGACAAGGCAATGGTGCAGGAGAATTGTGAAGATTTGCAAGAAGATTTTGCGGGTTAGAAGAAAACTATGCTAGAAACGACAGAGAATAAGTTGAGTTCATCACAACTGCAGAAGTTGAAAAGCTTTGGTGCCAGAGTGAATAAATTCGGTGTTAATTTTGCGGTCTGCAATCCTGGCGGCGAAGTTGTTTTACTTTGTGAAGCGGGCAGATTCGGCAGTAATTGTGAGCAATTGGCTGAGTTCAGCCTAATAGCTTTGGAGCAAACCAACGACCGGAATGAACCTGAAAATAACGATGATATTTGTCTGTTTGGTGAAAAAGAGCAAGTGCTGACCGTTGTTCTAAAATCAGACAGCGAAACTACCGCAGCAGCCCTGATTGATTTGGGTGAAGAGACAGCGGATAACAATGGAATACCAATTGATGATTTTCAATCTTCGGTCGCTAAAAATACGAAGTTGAATGAAATTCTTGCTGAAATGCTTTTGCTTTTGGCGGAGAATTTTCAGCTTTGCGCCAAAGCCGAAAAACAGATTGAAATGATTGGCAGTGAGTTATCTCAAACATACGAAGAACTGGTGCTGCTTCACAAGCTCAGTTCTAATATGAAAGTTACTGAGCAGGACGCCAACTTTCTGCAGATGGCTTGTGACAGCTTAACAGACATTGTCAGCGTTGAAGGAATCGCAATACTGCTTGAAAAGACTGTAGATAAAGAGAAGCAATTGGTTCTGGCGTCGGGTTCCGGATTGATAGATATAGATGA
>CAZMCN010000159.1:0-3907 GCA_964564845.1 uncultured Pirellulales bacterium
TTCAGGTTATCGGCAAAAACAAGCAAAATTATTCAATTATGTTAAGACACAAGGGGAAAATTCAGAATTGCATATAAAATGGAATACCTACGTATAAATAAACTTGTACAGGAGGCAATAACTACACACCAATGGCTGGTTTTAAGCCTCTTTGCACAGAAACAATGTTTCACGTGAAACTTTTTTTCCAAAAAACGCATTTTTATACCGTTAAATTTTTAGAATTTCCCACAAAAATTCCGAAACAAGCATTATAAATCAGCATTCTATGCAATGAACAAAAATAATCCTATAAACAAGAACATCAGGGAAATATGTTAAGGAGTGCATTATGACCGTCAAGAAAAAGGAAAGGCCAAAACATCTCGGCAGGGGCCTCCAATCGCTTTTGGGTCCGATAACATTAAGTATGCCCGAGCCGAACGAGGGGATAGTTGAGTCAGCAATAGAGCCTAACTTCCCGCCAGACAAGGAGTTACAAAAATCGCTTCGCCAAATCACTATTGATTCCATAAAAGCCAATCCCTATCAGCCGCGAACAGTGTGGGACGAACAGGATATCGCTGATTTGGCTGAATCAATCAGGTCAAATGGCGTGATTCAGCCTATTATTGTTCGCCCTTCCGGTAAAGGCTACGAACTGATTGCAGGAGAAAGGCGCCTGCGGGCAGCTCAAATTGTCAACCTTCAAAGCATACCCGCTATTGTGCGTGAAGCCTCAGATGAACAAATGCTTGAGTTGGCATTGATTGAAAACATACACCGGACAAATTTAAATCCTATCGAGCGGGCAAAGGCATATAAAACATATATAAATACATTCTCTCTGACGCAGGGCCATGCTGCAAATCGTCTTAGTGAAGACCGTTCTGTTATCGCCAATCACCTGCGCCTGCTGGATTTGCCGGCCGAAATACAGCAGATGTTGATTGATAACCAACTAACAATGGGGCACGCCCGTGCAATACTCGCCCTGCCAACCGATGAACTCCGCAGAAAGCTGGCAAACCGGGCACTGGCCGGCAGGCTTAGTGTTCGCGAAGTCGAGAGACTCGTTCGGAAATATCTAACTGAAAACGGCCAATCAAAACGAACAATTCGCTCCAAGCCTGCACATATCCTTGACCTTGAGAATATGCTGGGCAGCCGGTTAGGAACGAAAGTAACAATTGAAACACGAAAAAATGGACAGAAAGGCAAAATTACAATCGAGTTTTATTCGCTGGATGATTTTGACCGAATTACCGAAAGAATCGGCCTGACAACCGCTGAAGAAGTATAAAATACAATACCACCAACAGAGCAGGGAAAATTTATTTTGATAATATGACTTATCCTCTCAGATGAAGCCCAAAGAACGCTTTAATATCGTAAAAACTCCCTTTTAGAACCATCTCCCTTTATCTTTCTCCACAACAACTCAAAGAAATTGCATTTATCCATACTGTTATTTGCTTTTTTTATCGGCTCGTCCCATAAAAAGATAAAGTTTTTGATATTTCTTTGCCGAATACAATATAGGAGTAATTGACGTTTTTAGCACTGAAACGCCGTTTTACAGCGAATCAAAAGCTGTGGGGCTGTCTTTAAGGTCTGGAGAAAACTATGAGAACTATAGCAGTCGTTAATCAAAAGGGCGGTTGTGGCAAAACTACTGTATCGATAAACCTCGCAAGCGCTCTTGCTGAAAAAGGCAAAAGAACCCTGCTCGTCGATATGGACCCACAATCCCATTGCGCCGTCGGACTGGCCGTCCCCGAAGAGCAGATTGAGCAGAGCATCTATGATGTACTAATCAGCAATAGCAGGAACGAACCGATTAAACTGACCGAAATCCTATGGCAGATTGGCGACGGCCTGGAACTGGCACCATCAAGCATCGATTTGTCCGCCTTTGAGCAGCAAATGACAGGAATACCAGAGCGGGAAAGCAGCTTGAAAAGTGTACTGGAAAAAATGAAAGGGGAATTTGATTATGCAATAATCGATTGCCCGCCCGCTGTAAGCCTCTTAACCTTCAACGCATTAATGGCTGCAACTGACGTTATCGTCCCCGTTGAGACCGGATACTTTGCTCTGCACGGACTAAGCAAGCAGCTCGAAACTCTTAATATTCTTTGTGAAAGACGTAACCAGCAGGTTAATGTCAAAGTACTGGCCAGTATGTATGACATCAGAACAAAAATGGCCAGAGAAATCCTCGCAGAATTACGCAGCCACTTCGCTGAAAAAATGTTCAAAACACTCGTTAATTTCAACACAAAAATCAAGGAAGCAGCCAGTTTCGGCCAACCCATCACCGAATACGACCCCTCCAGCAAAGGCCAGGCGGACTTTCGTGCCTTAGCTGAAGAAGTTATCAGCGACAAGGCCAGACCACCGCAACCTCCAGCAGTCGAATCGTTATCCGAACAGCTTAAAGCCATCAGCAGCACCGCAGAGGAACTGCTCCAGACCGCTAACCAACCCATAAAAACCATCGAAACCGAAAAACCAAAGATGCCTGACATCGACGCCAGGCTTTCTGACTATTACGGAGTCACGCAGATAAATGATGCCGTCGTCTTTGTAACCCTATATCCACGCGCAGATAATGTACAGATAGCCGGCGATTTCAATAACTGGCAGCCGCAAAAATCTCCTATGCAAAAGGTCGGCCAAAGCGGCGTCTGGCAGACCGAGCTCAAACTGCCTGCCGGAAAATATCGATATCGACTCGTAGTGGACGGACAATGGCAGCAGGACCCATACAATGAAATTACCGAGACAAACCCGTTCGGCGGATACAATTCCGTCCTGGAAGTAAAATAACTCCAACAACCTGACTGTCTTGTTCAGCCGTCCACGCCTTCGCAACATCCCCTTGTTTTTCTTCCTCAACCACCAATTTTTTATTTTTTTATTCGCCCAAAACGCGTGACATTGTTATAATTGCTGCCATACAAACGCTGGCTAAGCTGACCGGTCGCTTTTATATACACTGACTCTCAATTGAATTCTCCCGGTTATCCATGGGTAAGTAACTTAAAAACAACCAGTTACGGTTTTATTCGCGGACACCTGCTACCCTTAAAGGGTATAATTTTAACGATTGGTTTAGAATGGACGCTCGCAGCACAGCACAACGGATTGTCTCAATTGTTACTATTTTGATGACCGTCTCCTGTCCCACTTTTGCCGGTATAATACTTACCTATGGCGGAAGCTTCGACCTGAACATCCCCGCCGAACCGGGCGCTACAAAAGGCTGGATGACCGATGCGCTCATTGAAATCACCGACCATTATCTTATCCGGGACATCGACGTACGCATCAGTTCAACGCATACCAGCGTATTCGATTTACAGCTCTTTCTCCAAAGCCCCGCAGGAACAAGAATATGTTTGAATATGTACAATCCTTTTGACGAGTTTTTTGAGGGCGAAAATTACTCACAGACAATATTTGACGACGAAGCCGACATCTCAATCTCTCTGGGCGAAGCGCCTTTCACCGGCCGATTCAGACCGAAAGAACCTTATCAACTTTCCATATTTGATGACGAGAACACCTTCGGCTCTTGGCGCCTGCAAATCTACGATGCCTTTTACTATAACGCCGGCACACTGGATAGTTTCGAGCTTATAATTACTACTCACACTCCCGAACCCGCCACCGCAATACTCTTAATACTCGGTGTAGGTTTAATGTGCTTACACAAGCACCCAAAGCAAAAGTTGTGAAAAAAACCAGCATTATTTTATCGACAGAGCAAATTTGAGGATTAAGCAACATTTTTTCTGTAAATTCTTTTTTCCTTTGAATCAGCGGATTCGTTTTCGTTCTCCATTTCCACATTCATATCAAAATAGCTTTTGCCGGCAATCCAATCCTCGCTGAGCTCCATCTCGACCGCACTGACCAATCT
>CAZMCN010000160.1:0-3905 GCA_964564845.1 uncultured Pirellulales bacterium
TGATACGGTCATTGAAACAACAATAAACTGATATAACGGCTGAAATGAATAAATCACATCGATTTCCTGGATGATGTCAACAACCTTATTAAGAACAAGTATGTGTATCAGGTATATTCCAAAGGAGTAATTACCAACAGCAACCAGGAATTTCGGCCAACACCTTAAACGGTTCCTTATGAAAAGAAAACCTACAATGATACATACAGAATACAAAAACGAAGAATACTTTACCGGAGAAATCGCAAAAGACAGATTATTGTATTTTGATAACAGTATCATACCCTCCAGTTCCGAAATCAGCAGGCAAACCAATATGGCAGGCAAAATAAAAGGACGCGTTTTTTTTGCGGCAAATATCTTATTGTCGGAACTGCCTACCAACAAACCAATTTCATAAAAGAGTATCCAGGAACAAAAAGGCAGGTAAGCAGGTAAATGCCAAATGATGTTGTATACCCTCGAAAGATACAGAGCTAACAGGTATATTGCATTTAAGATAAGAACCAATATCAGTCCGTAAGGCCTACGATTAATATACTTCAAAAGCGGAGTTATTACATAAAGTTGAGCAATCACTATGATAAAGTAATAAGGAAAGCACGCTCCACCTGTCAGAAGTTTAAATATTATCCAGCGTACATTTACATCCTGCGTCCTGACAGCAACATAGCCAAGCAAAATAAAGGACCAGAATAAGTACGGAATAAGAATCCGTGGAAGTTTCCTTGCCAGAAAAACTTTATAGTCCTGCAGCGATTTAATCGGACTTTTCGACGACCAATACCCAGCCATAAAAATCAGTACAGGAACAGCAAAAAGTAATAATTGCAGATAGGAAGCAATAAAAATGAAATTCCACCTGCCCGTCGGGGAATATCTGAACGAAAAGCCGGCGCCGCTCGCGTGAATTACAACAACAGCAATTATCGCAACTCCCCGAAATGCATCAAACGATAAGTCCCTGTCTTTTTGCATAATATACCACAGGCAAAAGCAGCCGCTTCTCCTGGCCCAAAGCATAGAGCATCGGCAATGGTATGGTATTACTCAATGCCCCATAATATCAAATTGAATGCGTTATGCAACTGACAGTCGTTCCATTTTTACACATAGTTTCTCTCAGTCATTGCCTACAGCCAGTTCACTAACGCCTTAGGCGAATAGCCGGCGGCGTCTGGCTACTGTTAGAAAAATATCTAAACTGGCAGCAGAGATTGCCGGAAATAACAGAAAACAGCCGACAATCCTGCGTATAATCACTTGATACACAATAGGTTATCAAAAAGTAACCTCCGGCCTTGCTATACCGTAAAAAATTCCGCTTTTTTTTAAAAAACTGCAATTTTATGCTTGCATATGGCCGTCCGGTGTGCTATAGTACCCTTTGGTTAGTAGAGGCAAGAAAATATTCCGGCCTTGGGGGATGAGAAAACTCACTTTTTGGGCAGTGTGCTTTTTAAAGCGTTTAATCTGGCTGTGTCCATCGATTAGCCCAAAAAACTACTAAAGTCTTCATATATATCAGGGGATAAGAAAACTCATCGGTTGTGTATTATCACAATGTGTGGATTTCGCTTATTGTGAAGTTATTTATTCGTGAGCTGTTGTGCTCCTTGTGGAGCAAAGAAGGCATGTTTACGTATAAAAAATTGAATTCTCTCGTTGTATTTAGTGCGGTGTTGATGATTTGCGCCGCATTTGCTCAAGCCCAAACAAAAGTGTATCTGCTCGCAGGCCAATCAAATATGGTTGGCTGGAGCGACAGTGACAACCTGCCGCCGGAATTGCAACAACCACGCTACGATATTCAAACTTACTGGCAAGGCACCTGGGGCGACCTTCAGCCGGGACTCGGCGGAAACAGCAGCAAATTTGGGCCGGAAATCACCTTAGGCCATGACCTGGCCGATGCACAGCCCGGCGAGAACATCGTGCTGATTAAATATGCCGTAGGTGGTACCAGTCTTTGGAACAACTGGCGGCCAACAGAAGGGCCCCAATACGTCAACTTTATGAACGCCGTGAATGATGCGCTGCTCTCAATCAGTAACCCCAAAATAGTCGGAATGTTCTGGATGCAGGGCGAATCCGATGCCTATCCGCCCCATTCTACTTTGAGTCACGCCGAGGCTTACGAACAAAACCTGACCGACTTTATTCAAAGCGTTCGCTGCGACCTTGGCGTCTCTGACATGCCGTTTGTGCTCGGGAAAATTTCAGACGAACCTGTCTGGACATGGGGGGATATCGTGCGGCAGGCGCAATTTAATGTGAGTCAAAATGTGCCCGGCACAGCACTGGTTAGCACCGACGATTTGGGGATACTGGCTGACGGTATGCACTACGATTCTGCGGGAACGATAACGCTCGGCTCGCGCTTCTCCCAGGCTATGCAGGATATAGAACCTGCGGTCAGTGAGTCTGCCGGCAGCAACAGCGCTACGACACTAAGCTGGCCGCACCCCGTCGGCACTGGAGACAAGCGCATGCTGGTAGTGGGAATCGCCGGGGAAGATGACAGTGAGAATGACCTGGTAATAAGTAGTGTCACATACGATGATGTCGGTATGAAGCCGGTAGAGGGAACGAGTCAATTAGTGTATTCTGCTGAGACGTATTTGAAGACAGAATTATATTACCTGCCTGAGAGCAACCTGCCTTCATCCGGTTTTCATATGCTTGAAGTTACCTATTGCGGCAATGTTAGGAAAAGATGTGCCGGCGCCATTACGCTAAAGAACACAGAGCAACAGCCTGCGGAAGCAGTCGCCGCTAACTCGAGCCAGGATGCAAACACAATCTCCACCGACATCACCACACAGACCTACGGCGCATGGGTGGTTGATGTAGCTGGCTGCAGCAACTCGGGTTCGTTCACTGTCGGCGAAAACGGCAATCAAACAGAGTGGTTTGACGTTAGTAGCGATGATAGTACAGGAGCAGGCAGTACAAAACAAACAGCAACGGCAGGGGCAACCACAATGAGATGGAGCTTTAACGGCATCAACTCTGCAATAGCCCATTCAGTAGCGGCGTTTGCACCCACCACTCGCTCCATCTCCGGTTATATTCTGGAGCCCAATGAGGCACCAATCGAAGAGGTGCTGGTATCACCGGACAGCGGCGCAGAGCCCGGTACAACTGAAAATGACGGCTACTACGAACTGTTAGTGCCTTATCACTGGTCAGGCACCGTTACACCAACTAAAGCTCAATACATATTCGGCCCGTCCAAAGAAACATACAGCAACGTAACAGATGACCGGCCGGCTCAGAACTACCAAGGCAAAGACATCAAAGTCTATGACCTTGACAATGACGGCTTTATTGGCTGGGGTGATATTGCAGTAATGTATGAAAATTGGCTCAAGACCGACCCGAATATCGAAGGAGACTTTAACAGCGACGGCATTGTTGACTTCCTGGATTTTGCCGAATTCGGCCTGGCCTGGTAAGCTCGATAAAATCAGAACTCAAAAAATTTAACAATCAATGGCCTGCAGAAATACACTTGCAGACCATTTTGTTTCTATATCGTCCCGCAGCAAAGCAGCAGTTACAATACCAGAAATCATAGGCTACGTCACTACCCTCGCCTGTACGCTTATTTACAACAACATAACTTCTTCACAAGCTGGTATCATCCGAGTCCTGCGTATGAGTTGCTCGACTTTGGGACAAGTGTTGAGAAAGTGTGAACAGTCCTACCATAGGGGACGTTACCACACTGTCGAACCCCGGAACCGTAACCATCCGCTTCCGCGCCGGCACGACAAGTTCGAGGCGCGGCACGTGTATTAAGAACTTTAACATTTCCCGTAAGGCCTTATCAGCCCTATACTTAACTAACGAGGCCGAAGGGACTCGAACCCTCAACCTTCGGATCGACAGTCCGATGCTCT
>CAZMCN010000161.1:0-3845 GCA_964564845.1 uncultured Pirellulales bacterium
TACGGGAAGAAGGACGAAAGAGTATTTCCAGCCGGAACTTGGCTGAGTTTCTTGGGTTTAACCCCTGGCAGATAAGAAAGGATTTTTCGTACTTCGGCGGCTTTGGAACTCGCGGTATTGGCTATGACGTCGCAAAGCTCATAAAACAAATTAAGAAAATACTCAGAATTGATACTGTCCACAGGACGGCTTTGGTCGGAGTGGGCAACCTGGGCTCGGCTGTTTTGGCCTATCCGGGTTTCAAAACGTATGGTTTTGACATCGTTGCCGCTTTCGATGCAGCCTCTGAAAAAATTGGTAGAAAAGTAATAAATATTGTAATTGAGGATGTTTCAAATTTATGGACGCTAAAAAGGAGAAAAATCGACCTTGCGATTATCGCCGTCCCTCGACAGGCAGCTCAGCAAACAGCCGACGCCCTGGTCAAAGCAGGCATAAAGGGAATCCTGAATTTTTCTCCCTGCCGTATAACAGTGCCCAAAAAAGTAAAGGTAATTACTATTGACATTGCGACGGACCTTGCTCGTCTGCCGTATTATATACCGGCGAGTCACTAAATTGTAAGTAGCTTTAGGTGAAATGAAAATGGAAGCCGTTTTTATAAGCGAACTAAAACCATTCCTGGATGCCGTGGCACAACAGATGCAGCTTTATGTACCCAAAAAGTCCGGCGAAAATTATATATGCACCAGATACGACCCTGCCAACGAAACACCCGTGGAATTTAACAACATACGCACTTGTACTACGATAAAGGAATTTTTGTTTCCGGTTTGTGAGCTTGCCTCAGTTTACCCCGAACCTGTTGAACCGGAGGACATAAAACCATTTGCTGTTTTTGGCCTGAAAGACTGTGACCTGCGCTCTATGAAGGTTCTGGACAAGGTCTTTTTGGAAGAGGATTTCGAGGACCTGCTTTATGTAAGGCGGCGGGAAAAGATGTTTATTATCTCAACTGATTGTTTTGACCCCGCGGAGAATTGCTTCTGCAGCCTTCTTGATGGCAGCCCCTTTGCACAGAGCGGTTTTGATTTGAATGTTTCCAAAACAAAAGGTGGCTTTATTATTGAAGCCGGCTCACAAAAGGGGCGGGATTTCATAGAAAAAAACACCGACCTTTTCACCGATGTTCCTCAGACTGCACTGAATGAGAGAGACCAAAACAGAGCTGACGCACAAAAGCGGCTTGAGCAGAATAACTCTGAATACCGCTTTGATGCACCAATTAAGGAAATCGTGGAAAAGTGCCGGGAATCCGAGGCTTTTGATGTTGAGGCCGAGAGTTGCGTTGAATGTCAGGCCTGCACGAGAATCTGCCCGACCTGTCACTGTTTCTATCTCTATGATACTAAGCAGCAGGATTACTTCAGTAAGATGAAAATGTGGGACAGTTGTATGAGAATGGCCTATGCCGCCGTCGCAGGCGGCGCTAATCCCCGCAAAATACTCGGCGACAGAATCAAACATCGCCTTCTGCACAAGTTCGTTTATTTCTCTGACAGATACGGCATCGATATGTGCGTCGGCTGCGGAAGATGTATGGATACCTGCATCGGCGGAACCAATACAAGAGACCTCTTAAAAAAGTTGAATGAAGAATTTAAAAGCAACAAAAAATCAAAGGTTACAAAATGACTGTAAACCCTTATCAGCCGATAGACGGTGAAATCGTTGACATTATTGATGAATCCCCCACGATTAAAAGTTTTGTCATTGTGCCCGAAGAACAGTTCAGCTTTAAAACAGGACAGTTTGTAGAATTGACTCTGCCCGGCGAAGGTGAGGCGCCATTTACCCCTTCCTCATCCCCTTCTGTAACCGAAAAAATGGAAATTACCATTATGAAAGCCGGGCACGTAACCGGTTTGTTACACGAAGCCGGCAAGGGCCAAAAGGTTGGCATTCGCGGCCCGTATGGTAATGGCTATCCGGTTGATGATTTTGTCGGAAAAGAGCTGTACATCGTAGGCGGCGGTGTCGGTTTGGCGCCGATTCGGTCGCTGTTTTTGACCCTCGTTGATAGAATAAAGGATTTCAAGGCCGTCATTTGCAGATTCGGTGCGAAAACTCCTGAGGATTTTATTTACAAGAAAACTCTTTTTGGCCCCTGGCAGAATATCAAGGGGGTGGATATGGAACTTACCGTCGATGAGGCAGACGGCCAGTGGAAAGGTAATGTCGGTGTTGTAACTACGATATGTAAAAAGGGTGATGTAAACGTTAAAAACGCCGTCGCTATTATCTGCGGACCACCCATTATGATGAAGTTTGCCACGATGAAAGTCATCGATTTTGGTTTTAGACCACAGGATATATATCTTTCAATGGAAAAGAATATGAGCTGCGGAATAGGTAAATGCGGCCATTGTATGCTCGGAAAATATTACGTCTGCAAAGACGGCCCTGTCTTTACCTATGAGCAGATAAAAGACTACCCGAATATTTGGGATTAAAAAAGCATTACACGATACGAGATACAAAATTATGGCTGAAAAGTTAATAATTGATTTGGCAAAATGCAGACTGCAGGATGAATCAAAAGTCCGCTGTTCATACAAACATCATCCTGAAAACAAAGGCATCGATTCGCTGCTGGAGATGATTCGTTTCGCCCTGATTTGCCGCAGGTGCGAATCTGCTCCGTGTGTCAGTGCCTGTCCCAATGCTGCTCTGGAGAAGGTGCAGACCGAAAACGATGATGCCGGTATTCTCAAACGAGCAAATATGCTTTGTACCGGCTGTGGAACCTGTGCAATTGCCTGCCCATTCGGCACAATATATACCGATTTGATACCGTATCCCTCGAGCGTCTGTGACGTGTGTAAAGACAGACTCCGCGAGGGTGAGAAGCCGTTATGCGTTACTACCTGCGAGGATGGAAGCATTGATTACAGGCAGGTTGAATTAGAAAAGGAAAAGGATTTGGTAGAGGTTTTTGAAGGTATTGTTGTAAGAGTTGCCGGCGGCGGTTTATGGGAGCCGTTCTTGAGGGAAAAGGAATAAACAATGAACGAGCCAGTAAATACTTTGTTTCAGATTGTGGTTTTTCCAGGCTTTGTATTCACCCTCGTTTTAGGCCTGATTGCTTCCTGGATTGTTCGCAAGGTAAGCGCACTTGTGCAGTGGCGTGTGGGGCCGCCGATTCTTCAACCCTTCTATGACGTGGTAAAATTGGTCGGAAAGGAAACCCTTATGCCACAGGATGCCCAAAGAGGTGTCTTTATCGGGGCGCCTCTTGTCGGTATGGCAGGGGTACTGTTGCTTTCAACGATGCTCTGGCAGATAGCTATAACCCAAAAGGCCTTTGTCGGAGACATCATCGTAGCCATTTATCTGATGGTACTGCCCTCACTGGCGCTGATTCTTGGCAGCAGCGCCAGTGCCAGCCCTCACGCCTCACTTGGAACAAGTCGGGAAATGAAGCTGGTTATGGGCTATGAACTGCCGCTCGTATTGGCTTTTATCGTCGTGGTTATTAAAACCGGCGGCCAGCTCAGTTTAGCCCAAATAGCCCAACAGACACCGGCCCTTAGCATATCCGGGATGTTGGCTTTTCTGGTTGCGTTGTTATGCGTGCAGGCCAAACTCGGATTTGTTCCGTTTGATATCGCCGAATCGGAAACCGAAATTGCAAGCGGTATTTTAATCGAATATTCCGGAGCGCTGCTTGCCGTCTGGAAAGTTATGCAGGCAATGATGCTTGTCGCTCTGCCGATGTTTCTGGTAACGGTCTTCCTGGGAGGCTTCGAGGTCAACGTATGGACGGGATATGCTAAATATGTGTTGGTGCTTGTTCTGATTATTTTGATAAAGAATACAAACCCGCGCGTGCGGATTGACCAGGC
>CAZMCN010000162.1:0-3842 GCA_964564845.1 uncultured Pirellulales bacterium
CGAGCCGGCAAAAAGGTATGTTATTGCTTGACACCGCAGGGCCCACAGCAGCGGGAGGTCAAAACGGGAGCTTTCAATGACACTTTTGTCGAGATTGTCGAAGGTCTGCAGGCGGGAGAAGAAGTGCTCTTAAATCCCCCAAGGTTGATTGACCAGGATGAGTCAGCAGGGTATAGAAAGGTCCGAGAAAAACCGCCGGGCGATATTCCAAAGCGACCAACGCAACAGGAACAACAGCGAACAGGCCCGGAGCGAACCAGGCCCGAGCGTGGAAAGAGAAATATAAAGGGACGAGCCGCCGATGCAGGAATCCCACAAAAGCCTTGAGTTCAAAAAAGACACGGCTGTTCTGGAGATTGAGAAGTTGTGCAAGAGTTATCAGCTTGGAACAGTAGAGCTTCGGGTTTTGCGCGACATAGACCTTGCCATCAACAGTGGGGAATATATTGCCATTATGGGTCCGAGCGGCTCGGGCAAATCCACGTTACTTAACATGCTTGGCTGCCTTGACCGGCCAACCAGCGGCAGTTACGTGCTCGGCGGACAGGACGTTTCCCGGATGGACGATGACCAGTTATCATTAATACGCGGCGCACACATCGGTTTTGTATTTCAATCGTTTAATCTTATCGGCCAGCTCAACATCATAGAAAATATCGAGGTCCCGATGTACTACCAGGGTTATTCCGAACACAACAGCGCTGAGCGGGCCATTGAATTGGCCGAGATGGTTGGTCTTGGTGACAGGATTAAGCACAAACCTTCGGAACTGAGCGGCGGCCAGCAGCAGCGCGTGGCAATCGCAAGAGCGCTGGCGAACGACCCGCTGATTATTATCGCCGATGAGCCGACCGGCAATCTCGATTCGGAAAGCGGCTTAGAAATTCTCAACATTCTCAATAATCTGTACAGAGAAGGTAAAACTCTGATTGTAGTTACGCACGATGAGGGCATTGCAGCAAACGCCGAGCGGGTTGTGCATCTCTTTGACGGACGCATAAAAGAGATTCAATACAGGGAGGCCTAACCTATTATGTTCTTGTTTCGTTTTAAGCGCACGGTAAAGTTAGGACTAAAGAGTTTGTGGATGCATCGGCTTCGTTCGACTCTGACGACGTTAGGTATCATCTTTGGAGTCTCTTCGGTTATAGCAATGCTGGCGATAGGTGAGGGTGCCAGCCGCACCGCCCAGGAACAGATTGCACGATTAGGCAGTCTCAATATTATTATCAAAACAATCAAACCTCCCAAAGACGAGCAGGCCAGCAGCCAGGGGGAGAGCATGGTTGAATACGGTCTGACTTATGTCGATGCCGAACGTTTTCGCAATGGTATCCCCGACGTTGAGGTTGTGGTGCCGATTCGCCGCTTCTCTCAACAGGCCTGGTACCGAAACCGCAGGGTGGCGATTGAAATTATCGGAACAGTGCCGTGGCATACTGAGACGGCGCCTATTCAACTGAAACTTGGGCGGTTTCTCAGCTCTATCGATATGCACCATAAACAGGGTGTTTGTGTTGTTGATGAGAGAGTGGTGAGGGAATTGTTCGGATTTGACGACCCAATGGGCCAGGATGTCAAAATAGCCGGAGATTATTACCGGCCAATAGGTATTGTAAGCGCAGAAGCTGCCCTCTCAAATGCGGGTGGTTTTGGGGGTGAAATTCCCGTGGAGCGGGCTATGAGTGGTGCGAACGTCGGAGCTATCTATATCCCGTTGACGACGGTTAAGGACCGTTTCGGCGAAATATCAATGCAGATCAGCGGTGAAGCCGAACGGAGTATAGAGAAGGTTGAACTGCAGGAGGTAATAGTGAAAGTTGATGAAATGAATAAAGTTTTGCCGACACGGGATATTCTGGACACGCTCTTGAGCCGATTTCATAAGAAGGACGACTACCAGATAGTCGTGCCCTTGGAGCTGTTGCGTCAGGCGGCCCGCACCAAACGCATCTTCAGTATTGTGCTTGGCTCAATCGCAGCGATTTCGCTTTTAGTCGGCGGAATAGGGATTATGAATATTATGTTGGCCAGCGTCAGTGAGCGCACGCGCGAAATCGGCATTCGCCGGGCCCTTGGCGCAAGAAAGCGCGATATTATTATCCAGTTTCTCTCGGAAACGCTGATGCTGACGATAGCCGGCGGCATTCTTGGAATCTGTTTGGGCACTTGTATCCCGTTTTTTGTAACATATTTTGGCAATATGCCGACGGTAATTACAGTCAGCTCATTAGTATTGGCTTTTGGTATTAGTGCGACTGTCGGATTAATTTTCGGTTTGTATCCGGCCTATCGCGCTGCCAATGTGGACCCGATTGAATCTCTTCGGCACGAATGAGTCAGGAGCCCCCAAACGCAAAATAATGCGTTTGGGCAAGCCCGTTGCCCGTCATCACAAAGGACGAACTCAAAGTCTCAGAATTTGCGATATGCAACAGTTGTTTTGTTTTGCTATTTTTCTTCAGCGTCAATATAATACCTGCCTGTATGAAGAATCAAAATGTTATATGGAAATTTCAAAACCTCGACTGTCCCTTTGTTGCAACGGCTATTCACAATGGCAATATGGTAAGTCGGCAGGCCGCCGAGATGATGGCACTTTCCCAGTCCGGCCGGCTCAGGGAAGAAGACCCCTTCACCGGCCGAATGGTTGACTTTGCAAAAAATCACATTATTGTCCGGACGTCGCGATTCGAGGTGGACTTAAATCGTCCCCGCGACAAAGCCATTTACCTTAAGCCTGAAGATGCCTGGGGACTGAAAGTATGGAAAGAAAAACCATCGCAGCAGATAATTGAGCACTCGCTGCAGTTCTGGGATGGTTTTTATGCCGAGGTTCAACGGCTTTTTTCACAGTTGAAAAGCCGGGTTAAGCGCTTTGTGGTCTTCGATATTCACAGTTACAATCATCGCCGCGAAAGTCCTGACGGCCCCGCCGCAGATGCGGAGTTGAATCCAGATGTTAATGTCGGCACCGGCACAATGGAGCGGGCGAGATGGGCATCAATTGTTGAAGCTGTTTTAGCCGACTTGAGGGCGTTTGATTTTCTCGGGCGCGGGCTTGACGTGCGGGAGAATGTCAAATTTCGCGGCGGCTGGTTCGCTAACTGGATTCATCAGACGTTTCCTGAATCTGCGTGTGTGCTTTGTATAGAATTTAAAAAGTTCTGGATGGACGAATGGACAGGCCGGCCCGACCAGCAGCAGTTGGAAGCAATTCGCAGCGCTTTGCAGTTGGCCGCAGACTGTGCGATTGAAGAGTTGAGCAAATCCGGAAAATCCTGATTTGCTGCAGGCAGACCACCCTGACTGCACAAGCGCCCAGCTGATGCATCGCCGAAAACCGCTGCGGGTGTATATTCGAAAGATTTTCCTATGCAGCCAAAAAAATTTGTTTTGTACTTAAAATTGTTGTTGACGGCGGCATTTTGGGGAGGCACTTTTATTGCCGGTAAAGTTGTTGTCAAAAATGTTGGACCATTTTCAGCTTCTTTCTTGAGATTTGCGCAAGCAGCCGTTTGCCTTTTCCTGGTTACCTGGAAGGTCGAAGGAAAGTTTCCTGTAATAAAACCCGCCCAAATCATCGCCGTTTTCCTTCTTGGGGCCACCGGTGTCTTTACATACAATATTTTCTTCTTTAAGGGACTCAAAATTATCGAAGCCTCCCGTGCGTCAATCATCATCGCAACCTGCCCCATCTTCATTGCCATTCTTTCATCTTTTCTCTTTAAGGAAAAACTCAATCTAATAAAAATTATCGGTATCATCATTTCGGTAACCGGTGCGGTAATTGTTATTTCGAGGGGTAATCTGATTGAGATTGTCAATGGCGGCCTGGGACG
>CAZMCN010000163.1:0-3842 GCA_964564845.1 uncultured Pirellulales bacterium
CAATCCTTTGACATAGGTTATAACAGAAGTGTCAGATTAAATCTTGACTATTCCATATTAATCAATCCACAGTCCACAGAATGCCCTACGGCAGATGCCTTACGGCGTAATCGGTGTCTGGATTACTGCCGATATATTCGGGCACAAGCTCTTTAATTTTCTGTGTTATTTCGTTATAATCCTGCCTTTGTGCGGTAGAAACCAGCTCATTTATACTGTTACGCAGCTTTTCTCTATCCATTGGAATATTTTTCCATATGCCGATTTTCGGATGTCTTGTCGGCTGCATATCTTCACCTTTTATGGACAATTCTTCAAAAAGCTTTTCCCCAGGCCGCGGCCCGGTATAAGTAATTTCAATATCTTCGCCCGGTCTGAAACCGCTGAGTGTAATAAGCTCTCTCGCCAAGTCCACAATTTTGACCGGCTCACCCATATCAAGTAGAAAGATTTCACCGCCTTTACCCATAGCGGCGGCCTGAAGGACAAGCTGGCTTGCCTCCGGTATGGTCATAAAATACCTTTTCATCTCAGGATGTGTAACGGTTACGGGGCCGCCCTGGGCGATTTGATTTTTGAAGATGGGAACAACAGAACCGTTCGAGCCGAGCACATTACCGAACCGCACAGTAACAAAATGCGTTTTGCTGGTTCTGTTTAAGTCCTGAATGTACATTTCAGCCACTCTCTTGGATGAGCCCATTAAACTGGTGGGGTTGACTGCTTTGTCGGTGCTTATCATTACAAAGTTCGCCGAGCCGTGATTATCCGCTGCATCACCAACAACCTGTGTGCCGACCACGTTGTTTTTAATACCTTCTCCCGGGTTCAGTTCCATCAAAGGCACATGTTTATGAGCAGCGGAGTGGATTACAACATCTGGTTTGTACCTTTCGAAAATTTCCTCAACGCGGATTTTGTCGGTAATGTTGCAGATAATCGCTTTTATGGGAACCTGAGGAAACTGCGTTTTCAGTTGTCGCTCTATTTCAAAGAGTGGGTTTTCCGCCTGTTCAACGAGCAAAAGCAACTTCGGGGCAAAGTTGCAGACCTGCCTGCTCATTTCCGAGCCGATGGAGCCGCCGGCGCCGGTAACGAGGATTATTTTATCCTTTACATAGTCTTCTATTAAATCCAGGTCGAGCTCGATGGTTTCTCTGCCGAGCAGGTCGTTAATATCGACGTCTCGAATCTGGGAGACGCGAAATTTGCCCGAAGCGATATCGGTTATTGACGGCACGGTTCTGAATCGAATTTTGGTGCCTTCACAAACCTGAATAACACGTCTTAGCTGCTGATGGGTTGCCGAGGGCATTGCAATGGCGATTTCTTCGATGTTACGGTTTTTGCAGATTTCCGGCAACTTCTCGACAGTGCCAATTACCGGAATTCCGTGGATATTAAGGCCTTGTTTTGCAGGCTCATTGTCGATGAAGCCAATGACTTCGTATTGGGCCACTGACATCCTGTGGATTTCCCTTAGTAGTGCTTCGCCGGCATCGCCTGCCCCGACTATTAAGAATCGTTTCAGCCGTCTGTCTTCGATGGTGAGAAATTCCTCATAATACAGTCGCGTCAGCATTCTAAGTCCGGCCAGCAGCAGAAAAGTGATAAACAAATCCGCCATAAATACACCCTGCCCGACCCTGGCTATATTTTGAAACTGCCTGCGAACAGATGGTATATTCAGTGTTACCCACCACAAACCGACAATTATCAAAGTGCTGATAAGCGAGGCACGCAGTATCCCGATAAGGTCGGATATTGCTACATATCGCCACCAGCCGTGATATTGTTTATATAGTCCGAAAACAATCAGCTTGATGATGAGAAAGAACAACAACAGAGTTGGGTAAATATCTACGAGCCAATCACGCCTGAATTGCATATTATATGCCAGCAGGAAGGAGAGCATTAAAGAGGCGGTGAAAGCAACGATATGAGCAAATATAATCAGAGGCCTGCGAAAGGTGAGCAAAAGGGATAAGGGTGCTGAAAATTCCTGCGGATTTTCTTTTTTGCTTTCCTGCTGTGTATTTGTGTCAATCATATTTCCTTAGCGCCATAGCCGCCCCCCAGTAACCATTCACCAGACAAATTTTACCAGCAGATGAAATATGTGTCAATAAATTAATTACACGCGCTTACCCGTGGCTGCAATCTATGAGTTTTTTGGTTCTGCTTACTTTGTCGGCAGCAACAAGCATCGACGCCGTGGCGGTGGGAATAACTCTTTCTCTGCTAAGCGGTGCCATTGCAGCGGCGGTAATCATTATAGGTCTGGTTGCATTTGGGTTTTCTTATGCGGGCGTTCATATCGGCAAAAAGTTTGGACATTTTTTTGAAAGCAAAATAGAAATAATCGGCGGGCTTGTACTGATTGGCATAGGGGGAAAGATTCTTATCGAACACCTGATTTCCTCATAAGACCCGGGAATTGAGCATTTACCGCCTGTTGTTGTCTTTCCAATAATCAATATTCACAGTTAAATTAACCCGGATTTGCCAAATAAATCCGTGCAAAAAAGTGGAATTTAGAATAAAATTTTGCTAAATTTGCAACAATTAGCAAATTTATTATGTCTTTAGCTAATTGAACGGCCCACAAACTTGAATATTTCACATCAATTACTAAAAAGACATGGTGATGAAAGGGTTTGAAATGAAACAAAAAGACAAGAAAAGAATTTTAAAAATCAATCTGTTTTTAATTCTATCATTCTGCATTTCTGTATTCGCCAAAACTCCGCAGAATTCTGGTTCCACCCGGCCTTACGAAAAAGAAACAAAGCAGCAGCGTGACGAACGTATGCAATGGTGGCGTGAGGCAAAATTTGGGATGTTCATTCACTGGGGAGTATATTCCGTGTTGGGAGGCAGTTATGATGGGAAGCAGGTCCTACTTAAAGATAACTATGTCGGTCCATGGATCATGCAACGCGGTAAAATTCCGGTAGCGGATTACAAAGAGTACGCAAAACAATTCAACCCAGTTGATTATGATCCGGAGTCCTGGGTTCTGCTTGCAAAAGAAGCTGGTATGAAATATATCGTTATCACTTCCAAACACCATGAAGGGTTTGCACTTTTTGATTCGAGGGTCAGCGACTGGGATGTGGTAGATGCTACCCCATACGGCAAGGACCTTTTAAAGCCGCTGGCTGAGGCTTGCAGAAAACATGGTATGAAGCTTGGTTTCTATTATTCGCAATCATCAGACTGGATTAATCCCGGGGGCAGAAAACCGGGCGGGGCTTGGGATGATGCCCAAAAGGGTGATATGAAAGATTATGTTCGCGATGTCGCTGTGCCGCAGGTTAGAGAACTTTTGACAAACTACGGCGATGTGGCTGTAATGTGGTGGGATACGCCGGGAAATATTCCACAAGAATGTACCGATTCTCTGCAAAAGCTTATGAAACTTCAGCCGAATATTATCACTAACAGCCGTTTGGGAGGCAAGCACCCGGGCGATTTTAAAACTCCGGAACAAAAAATTCCTTCAACAGCTTTAAGTTATGATTGGGAAACATGCATGACTATGAACAAAGGTTGGGGATATAACAAAGATGACCACGAATGGAAAAGCACCGAAACACTGATCCGGAACCTGGCTGATATAGCAAGCAAAGGCGGAAACTACTTACTGAATGTAGGCCCAACAGCCCAAGGCGTAATTCCTGAGCCAAGTATTGTAAGGCTGAAAGAAATTGGAAGATGGATGAATGTTAACGGCGAGTCGATTTACACAACCACAGATAGTCCTTTTAAGGAAATTGCTTGGGGCAGGTGTACTAAAAAGCTGCATGATGATGGTGCGGTTCTGTACCTGCATGTTTTTG
>CAZMCN010000164.1:0-3837 GCA_964564845.1 uncultured Pirellulales bacterium
TAATGTTTATCACATTACCAAGCGAGGTGCACTATGTATTCATGCTAACTCTGTGTCCTCTGTGGCTAAAAATATAATCGATTTCCTCTGTGGCAATCACAGAGAAACTCGTTTGATACCATCGACCAGTCGTTTTTCGCCGAAGTTTACAATCAGGCCTCGCTTGAGTTTTGTTGCTTTAAGATAGGAAAGGGCCTGGGCCAGCGCTACTTCGGGCATCTTGGACAGCGATTTTATTTCTACAACTACTTCGTCCTCGACAAGCAGGTCGATTTTCTGGCCTTTGATGACTTTGCCTTTGTAGATAATATCAGCGGGAACTTGTCTTTTATATTTTATGTTTTGCAAGTCAAATTCATAGCATAGGGCTTCTTCATAAATCAACTCAAGAAGTCCGGGGCAAAGCTCCCGATGAACTTCAATGGCCGCCCCGATTATTTTCTCTGTCAGCTCATCTGCCATTTTATTTTTTATATCTCTGTGCTCTCTGTGTCCTCTGTGGCCAACTTAATTTTATATCTCTGTGCTCTCTGTGTCCTCTGTGGCCAACTTAATTTTATATCTCTGTGCTCTCTGTGTCCTCTGTGGCCAAAACTCTGTGGCTAAACTGGTCTCAGAAGCGGAAAAAGCACAACTTCGCGAATACTTGCAGCGCCGCTAAGGACCATTACCAGCCTGTCAATCCCGATACCCAGTCCGCCCGCAGGCGGCATACCATATTTCAACGCCGTTATAAAATCCGTGTCCATCTTCGCCATCGACTCGGCCTGGCCGCGAAGCTGCAACCTGAAATTCTCCTCCTGAATCGCAGGGTCGTTCAGCTCGGTGTATGCATTGGCCAGCTCCATTTTGCCGATGAACAATTCAAATCTCTCAGCGTATTTCGGCTCATCTTTTTTGAGTCTGCTCAACGGACAAAGCGCCGCAGGATAATCAATTACAAATGTCGGGTCAACCAGCTCGTCCTCAACGGCGGCTTTGAACAGCTCATTGATTACCACCGCATCGTCCATATCCGCCTCATCCAGTTCAAATTGTTTCGCCTTTGCCCTTACAGCGGTGATGTCATCAATATCACAGCCGCTGTATTCTTTCAGCAGTTCGGCATAGCCGGCCCGTCGCCAGGAACGTGCAAAATTGATTTTCATCCCGTCGAATTCAAACTTGTCGCTTTCGCAGTATTTTTCAACAAGCAGACAAATAACTTCCTCGGTCAAATCCATCATAACATTATAATCGGCATAAGCCTGATACAGCTCGAGCATCGTGAATTCCGGGTTGTGCTGTCTGCTGAGACCCTCGTTGCGGAAATTCCGGTTTATCTCAAATACCTTTTCCATCCCGCCCACAAGAAGTCTCTTGAGAAACAGCTCCGGCGCAATCCGCAGAAACAGCTCCATATCCAGCTTGTTATGATGCGTTATGAACGGCTTTGCCGCAGCCCCGCCGGCTATCGTCTGCAGCATCGGAGTCTCAACCTCCAGAAAACCCTTGCTTTTCAGATGTTCACGAATCGTCGAGATGATGGCGATTCGTTTCTTGAACAGTTCCATCACCTCGGGATTGGCCCACAAATCCACATACCTTTGCCTGAAGCGAAGGTCAATATCCGCCAGCCCGTGGAACTTCTCAGGCGGCGGCAGTAACGATTTACTCAGCAAAGTCAGTTCATCGACCCATATTGTAATCTCACCCGTTTTGGTTCGGCCCAATTTGCCGCAGACACCGATTATGTCACCGAGTTGCAGTAATTTCGCAAGCTTCCATTCTTTCGGGCGCAGTCCCGCACCAAAAACGCTGCGCTCGGCAGAGGGCTGTTTTGGTGCGGGACTAAGACCAACCTGTATCGTCCCGCTCGAGTCGCGCAGGGTGATAAAAATTAACTTCCCGATGTCTCTGAACAGCACAATCCTGCCGGCGCACCTGGCCCGCTGGGTATCGTCATCTTCTCTGAATCTTTTTTTGATATCCTCAGCAGCTTCAGTCCCCTCATATCTGCCGCCATAAGGGTCAATACCTAATTTCCTGATGGCCGAAAGCTTCTGGTGCCTTTGCCGCTCAAATTTGTTAATCTCTCCTGTTTTTGTCAATCCCACACACCACTTTCATAAAAAATCAATTTGCACTTAATGCCGAAACCTCAGCTTCAATCAATTTAGTCTTAATAACCAGAACGCCGACCGCTAATTGCACATCAGCAGCAAGCGTTTCTTCAATGGTATGTTTTTTCAACGGCCCGGTGTCGATGTCGTGGTCGGCCTTAACGAGAACGTCGTTATCCTTCTGCACGTCCAGCAGCTTTTTCAATTCGTCACTTCTCAATTTGACTTCGATATCCGGCGCGATGCCCCAATCTTCTCTGCCGAGCTTCTCCATTGTCTCCCGGCTTTCAACTTTCTGACCCGAAGGCAGATAATAATTTGCCATCGTATATTTTAATTGCGCCCCATTCTGAGGATAGGAAGTTATTGTCTGGACACTTCCCTTTCCGTGAGTCCGCTCTCCCACCAGAGATGCCCGGTTATACTCTTCGTCAGCCAGTGCCCCGGCCACTATCTCAGAAGCGCTGGCCGAACCCGAGTTTATCAGTATAACCACCGGATACTCCGGATGCGTTCCATCCTTCTCCGCCGACTTGTAACTATAACTCGGCGGAAAACGGGGACGCGTGCTTACAATCATCCCTTCCTTGATAAATTTATCCGCCACCTCAACCGCACTATCCAAAAGTCCTCCCGTATTGAACCGCAAATCGAGAATCAATCCTCCTTGGGCCATACCTTGTGACTCAAGCTGCAGAAGCACCTTTTCCAAATTCGCAGAGGTCCTCTCGTCAAAGCCGGTCAGGCGAACATAGCCGATTTTTCTTTCCTCATCAATCATATACAGCCATTTTCCGGCTCGTGTCCTCTGCCATCCGCGTATCGTCGGAACAGTTATCTTTGCCCTGGTTATTGTGATATCGCGGCTCTCTTTGCTGTCCGGCCCTCTTACCGTCAGTACCACTTCCGTCCCCGCAGGGCCGGTGATGTTCTTAACCGCACACATAAGCGACATACCTTTGGTCGGCTGACCGTCCACCGCTACTATCACGTCACCCGCATCAAGACCCGAGTGATATGCCGGCGTATCAGGCAATAAACTCACCGCCGTCAACAACCCTTTGAGCTTTGCAATCTCTATCCCGATACCCGTAAATTCATTGGTCATTAACTTATCAAAATCCTCCACCTGCCTGGGCCAAATCATAACTGTATAACGGTCCAGTACCTCTAACGCAGCTTCCGAAAACTGAACAATCAGCAAACGCCGCGGCAGTCCCACCGTTGTCTCATTCAGTGCGAGAACCTTCTTGAAAACGTCCGTAAACTCGTCTTTTCTAATGCCCACAAGCGAATACTCGACCTGCTCCAAAATACCCTTCAGACCCGCAGAGAAGGCCGAAAGCTTCCTCGCATATTGCTCGTACTGAATTTCATTCGCATCATAATAAGATTCACGCAGCGCCTCACGCACAACGCTCGACGAATTAACCACCTCCGCCAGCAATTGGCACCGCTCAATGGCTTTGGCAGCCATCTGGCTGTAATCCAGATGGTCTATGTCAACGTAATGAGAGTCCAGCAGCTCAATCGCACGGATGAACATCTCTCGCTTAACATCCGAAAATCGCTCCCGGCGGCTCTCGCAGGGACTGTCCTGAAAAGATGCCACAATGTTGGCCTTGTCAATAAGCTGCTGGGCATAATCGGAGTATTCCTTGTTATCCGGCACAAGGCCGGCAAGCCAATAATAGCTGTTTGTATATGCGTCAAGCCATTTGGCTTCCGACTCAAG
>CAZMCN010000165.1:0-3815 GCA_964564845.1 uncultured Pirellulales bacterium
CGGGCATATAAGTTACCTCTTTGCCGGCCTTCATCGCTGTATCAGCCAGCAGTTTGCCGGCTAATATTATTCCCTGCCCACCGAAACCGGCGATTATTACCTCTTCGTAAAATTCGTATCTCGTATCTCGTATCTCGTATCTCGTATCACTCATGATGGTCTTAGTCGTGCGATTTTAAATATTCAAGAATGTGGTGTTTTCCCGTTGCAAGTAAAACTTGGCCAAGGATAAATCCTCATAACCTCACCTTTGATTTCAGCCTTTTAATCTGCCAAGCGGGAAGGCCTTTGTCATTTCATTTTCGACCCATTTTACAGCTTCGGTCGGCGTCATTCGCCAGCCGGCGGGACACGGTGAAAGCACTTCCACAAGCGAAAGGCCCTTGGCGCCGGCGACCTGCAGTTCAAAGGCGTGCCTTATGACCTTTTTTGTTTTGCGGACCTGGGCCGCATTGTGCAAAGAGCACCGTTCGATATAAATTGCACCCGGCAATACTGCCAGTAACTCGGATACCTGGAGCGGATGGCCATGGCTGTCAGCCTCTCGTCCGAGTGGTGTCGTTGTTGTAATTTGGCCCAAAAGCGTTGTCGGGGCCATTTGGCCGCTTGTCATTCCATAAACAGCATTGTTAATAAAAATGACCGTTATTTGTTCACCTCTGTGAGCGGCGTGAAGAATTTCCGCTGCTCCAATTGATGCCAAATCACCGTCGCCCTGATAGGAGAAGATTATCATATCGGGATTGGTCCTTTTTATTCCTGTTGCCACCGCCGGTGCTCTGCCGTGCGCCACCTCTATCATATCGACATCGAGATAATCATACGCCAACACCGCGCAGCCTACCGGTGCTATGCCAATGGTTCGGCCGCGTATGCCTAATTCATCGATTGTTTCTGCTATCAATCGATGTGCAATACCGTGCCCGCACCCGGGACAGTAGTGTGTCGGGCAATCCTTTAATGTCTTGGTTCGCTTGAATACTGTTTTCACAGTTTAGCTTTTTCCTGTCCACTGAACGCTTTTTTTTGTAGTCAATTGTTTAATTTTTTCCAGCACCTGCTCGACAGTGGGTATGCTGCCGCCGGCCCGCCCGTAAAATAATACCGGTGCTTTGCCGGCTACAGCTAATTTCACATCTTCAAGCATTTGTCCGCAGTTCATTTCCACGGTCAGGAAAATCCGCAATTCATCGGCTGCCCTGCTGATTTGCTCTGTCGGAAAAGGCCAAAGCGTAATAGGCCGTATCCAGCCGACTTTTATGCCTTCTTCTCTTGCCTTATCAACCGCGCTGCGAACGATTCTCGCTGCGACGCCATACGCAATTACTACGATTTCTGCTGTTTCAACTTCATACTGTTCGCAGAGCACTTCGTCCTTTTCTATCTGCCTGTACCTGGCCTGCAGTTTATTATTCAGCTCTTCCAGCACACCCTCTTTTAGCCAGAGCGACCTTACGATGTTCTGCTCCCTGCCTTCTGCGCCGGTCAGTGCCCAGTCTTTTGGCGGCAATTTCCGCCGTGGTTTTGTCTCCAGTACTACCGGCTCCATCATTTGTCCGAGAATGCCGTCGGCCAACACCATAACCTGCATTCGGTACTCATCGGCCAGGTCGAATGCCAGTGACATACTGTCGGCCAATTCCTGAACGCTCGATGGTGCCAGTGTGATGGTTCGATAATCGCCGTGCCCGCCCCCCCGTGTGGCCTGAAAATAATCAGCCTGTGATGGTGCGATATTTCCTAATCCGGGCCCGCCCCGCATCACATTAACTATCACCGCCGGCAACTGTGCCCCGGCCAGATAGCTTATACCCTCCTGCATAAGACTGATTCCGGGGCTGGAAGAAGTTGTCATTGCTCTTTTGCCGGTGGCCGAGGCGCCGAAGACCATATTAATCGCAGCAAGTTCGCTTTCACTCTGGACAAAAACCCGTCCCTCCTCGGGCATTCTCCGGGCCATATAGGCGGGGATTTCGTTTTGCGGCGTAATCGGATAGCCGAAATATGCGTCAACGCCTGCAAGAATAGACGCTTCCGCCAACGCCTCATTGCCGCACATTAATACCCGTTCGTTCACCCCGTTCCTCCCTTCAGGCTGAGTAAATCAGCTTTGCTTTTTTTCTCCGGCTCGATAGCTAATATATTCCCATTTTTCAACTTCTTATTGGGAAGTGGGGTCCCTATATTGTCGTCGCACTGAACCTCAATAATCGCCTCAGGACAGATTACAGCACACATAGCGCAGCCCGTACAGTCGGTGTTGTTTGTTCCCTCGACTACGCTCGGGACAGGTTGGGCGGGGAAGTAACCGTTTTTGTTCGATTTTTCGGAAATGACGATGGAGTTCTGTGGACAGGATACAACACACAAGCCACATCCTTTGCATCGCTCGGTATCGATTATTATTTTACCAGCCATATTTATGTTTCGTATTTATCCTGAAATCCAAGCTGATGGATTTTATCACCGGCAGACACTTTTGTAAAGCAAAAAGGTAATCAACCACAATATGCGTTATGCAGCAGGGTTTTTTAAGCATCCGGCTTTTTGAGTTCCTCGACTTTCGGCAGGTCTTTTAGGGTGTTCAGGCCGAATATTTCGAGGAATTTTTTTGTTGTGCCGTAAAGCATCGGCCTGCCTAAGACTTCGGCCCGTCCGACAATCTTTACCAGCCCCTTGTACATCAGGCCCCGAATTATCTCACCGACGGCAACGCCCCTGATGGCTTCTATATCAGCCCGAATTACCGGCTGTTTGTATGCAATTATGGCAAGTGTCTCCAGGGCCGCAGGACTTAATTTGCTGTCACTGCGGGCACGAAGCAGTTTTTTCAGCCAGTGCTTGTAAGGGCTAAGTGTCATCATCTGGTAACCGCCGGCAACCTGCTCGATTCTAAAGGCGTTCTTATTGGCCTGGTATTTCTCGTTGAGGCTCTTTACGTGTTGGCGGATTTGTTTTACTCTGCTTTCGGCGATATTGGCCAGCCGTTCCGCCGTCAGCGGCTCATCGCTGGCGAACAAAACCGCCTCCACCACCGACTCTGCCGACAAATCTGTCTGTTCTTCAGTCGATATTTGATGTTCGTTGTTCGACGTTTCTTTTTGCTGCCGGGTCATAACTTTTTCCATTTAAACGGGTCAGTATCTTTTTTGCTTATCGTGATTGTTACTTCTTTTGTTTGTTTTTGCAACTGTTTAGCCAGTTTTTTCAGTATGAATCGTTCCGAGACGGTATGGCTCAGACACAGACAGGTAACGTTTGCCTGCTGTGCTGCTAATGCCTGATGATGTTTCAGCTCACCGGTAAGATACAAATCGCACTTTTGAGCGATGACTGCGTTGATAATTTTGCCGCACGAGCCGGCACAAACCGCTGCTTTTTTGATTATTCGTTTTTCTTTGCCGACGATGCCGACGGCCTTTGCGCCGGTATGTTTTTTTATTTTTTCGATGATTCGGCTAAGCTGTGTCGGCCTGGCTAATTTGCCGATTCTGCCGAGGCCGAATTTGGCATTGGTATTGTACAGCTTAAAGCAATCAAAGGCCGGCATCTCGTAAGGATGTGCCTTTTTCATTGCCTTGATACAGGCATCGAGTTTTTCAGCAGGCACTATCGTCTCAAATCTTACCTCGGTAACCTTTTCCACTTTTCCTTTTTTGCCGATGGTCGGGGTAGCGCCTTGCAGCGGCCGGAAACTGCCCGTCCCCACAGCAACAAAACCGCAATTGCTGTAGTTTCCTATTGCGCCGGCGCCGGCGGCGAAAATTGCTTTTGTTACTTTGGCCGCCGACTTAACAGGGATGAAGACAACGAGC
>CAZMCN010000166.1:0-3811 GCA_964564845.1 uncultured Pirellulales bacterium
ATGCGGTCCTTACGAATACATTCGGAGCAAATAAATATGCCCTGGGCAGGCATGGGTTTGCCGACAAGGTCAGAGAGATAAACACAGCGGCAGCCGAAATAGCCCGTCGAGCGGCGGGTAAAGAAAAATATGTTCTTGGCGACATTGGGCCGACAGGGAATTTTCTTGAGCCTTTGGGGCAGTTGAAGCCGGATGAATTAAAAGACGCTTTTGCCAGCCAGGCAAAGGCGATTTGTGCCGGCGGCGTGGATGGACTTATCATCGAGACAATGACGGCGCTTGATGAGATAACAATCGCAATTGAGGCGGTTAAATCAGTCTGCGGGGAACTGCCTGTGTTTGCATCAATGGCCTTCGATAAGGCAGGTGACGATTTTAGAACGATGATGGGGGTTGATGTCGAAAGTGCAGTTGCCAAAATTGTTCCACTGCGGGTCGATGCAGTCGGATTTAACTGCGGCAGCCTGTTACTTAACGAATATGTAGAGTTAGCAGAGAAAATTGTTTTAGCTGTGAACTCTGTAAGTGGTGATACGATAATTTTAGCAGAACCGAATGCAGGAAAGCCCGAATTGATTGAGGGCAAAGCGGTCTATAAGGTCCCCCCCAATGATTTTGCAGCGGCAGCGGAGAAGATACATTCGGCTGGAGTGAATATCATTGGCGGCTGCTGCGGGACAGGCCCGGCACATATTGAAGCGTTGGCTGCTAAGCTGAAAAAGTGATGAATATTAATAGACGGAAATAGGCAATATAACAGTGTGCCTTATTGACCAATATAATTGTAATATCATACTTTTAGATTGCCGAAGTATATGATATTATTATTTCGTTACGTAGGATAGGTTCTCTTTTTAAAGACAAAGAAAGGTGGTCGCAATGGCGAAAAAAACTTCAACAGCAAAGTCTAAAAAGACCGCGAAGAAAGCCGTTAAGAAATCAAGCAGCGAATTTTGACTATATTAAGAGTAATCAGTTTCGGGTTATTCGCGTTGATGGTGCACACGGAGGTATTACGCCCAAGGGACATGCTGTCCAGATGGCTCTCTTTAGTGAGCGCCAGCCTATACCTAAGAAAGAAACATATAAATTGGAAAAAGGGAGATTAGGTGAGCGAACAGCAAAAGAAGAAAGAGATGCCATCATTCGAGAGGTCGAGATTGAGGCGCTCATCGACATAGAAACTGCGAAAAGAATAGCTGAATGGCTTAGAGATAAGATTGAGCAAGCTGAAAATTTAAGGAAGAGGTTTAAGATCAAATGAATGGGCAAAAAGTACTTACGACTAACATAGGAACTTCATCAGAAGAGTCGGCGCCTCACTTATGGGAGTACTCTATACCAGAGCTCCCCTGCATAAGAAACGAAAATTACGGATTGAGGGTGCATTATCAGCTCGATTCAGTTTCCTGGCAAACGCAGCATACCATCGCTGATAGGCAATTAGAGCAAACATTTAGCAAGCTTGCAAAAAAATGGAAAAGAGACACCATGAACCTGTCCTCGATAGGGAAAATGATATCACATCCGGCTTATTTAAGAATTATCGGCTTTGGGCCAAAAGCCATCCCACTGATTCTCAATCAGATGGAAAAGGAACCTGATTTTTGGTTTTGGGCGCTCAAATCGATAACCGGAGAAGATCCGATTACTGAAGAAATATTAGGTAACCTCAAAGCGATGACAAAAGCGTGGCTCGACTGGGGACGCGAGCATGGATATTACTAATCCCGACGAGTTCTTTAGAGATTTCCCGCGATTAAAGAAGTTACCACGACCTTTTACTATTAAGAGTCCGGTTGACCGGAGATATAACTGTATTGCCTGGGCTGTAGGTGTGAATGACCAATTGTGGTGGCCTTATGCATTTTGGCCTAAAGGCTGTCCACGCGAAGAAATAGTCTCAGCTTTTATCCAAGCCTTTGCCACTTTAGGATACAAGCAGTGTAGTAACGGTCGTCGTGAAAGGGGTTACGAAAAAATTGTCTTGTATGCTACAGGAGATGATCCAACACATGCGGTGAAGCAGTTAAGTAATGGGCGGTGGACCAGTAAAATAGGTAAGAGCGTGGACATTGAACACAAAATCAAGGATTTAGAAGGACCTTGTTATGGTAAGGTAGCTATGTATTTTCGCCGTCCGAGGCAGAACTAATAGCTTATTGCTGCCGCATAAAGCAGTGATATGGATCAGGGGGACCTTATGAATTTTGCGATTTGTTGTATGGTTTTTTTTGTTGCTCCCTGATTTTTTTTGATTATTTCGCGGCCGTTTTCGGCGATTTGCCGGGTAAAATCAGGTTCTGTGAGGCACTTTTGGATTGTTTCAAGTAAGGCGAATTTGTCTTTTACTAAAATTGCCCCCCCATCTGCCAGAAGTACATCGACAGTTTGGCTGAAGTTGAAGGCGTGAGGGCCGAAGAGGGTGCATTTTCCGAGGGCGGCGGCCTCGGCCATATCCGAACCGCCCATCGGCACGAGGGAACGGCCGACAAAAATTATGGTTGCGATTGAGTAGAATTTTCTCAAATCGCCCATTGTATCGCCGAGGACGACAGTGTTGGAGCCCGATTTATCTGTGTCCACTGGGGAACCTTTGACCTGACTGTAACGGACTAAAGGCAAACCGGCCTGCTCTATTAATTGTGCCACCTCGTCAAATCTTTCCGGCTTGCGAGGGACGATTGCCAGGCGCAGGTTGCTGAATTCGTCCTGCTGTTTTAGAGTCTGATAAACATCAAGCAGTATTTTTTCTTCATCGTTTCCTGTGCCGCCTGCGACCCATAATTTTTCATCTCCAATACCAAGCTGGGCCGCAAGAACATCGGCACCTTCGACCTTGTCAGTAATTTGGGCGGTGTCATATTTCAATGAGCCGGTAACAATAATTTTTTCGGCTGGTACGCCTACCTCGGAGAAACGCTGAGCATACCGGTCGGTTTGTGCGAGCACAAGAGAAAGCTTTTCGAACATATTTTTGGTAATCGGTTTGAGCTTTTTGTATCCGGCGAAGCTCTTTTGGCTTAATCGGCCGTTGACTACAACTACAGGGATGTTTAACCGCTTTGCAATATAAACAAGGTTTGGCCAAACTTCCAGCTCCATCAGCAGGCAGAGAGATGGGCGAACATTGCGAAAGGCATTATACATCGTCCAGGAAAAATCGAATGGGAAGTAGAAGACTTTTAAGTCGGGGCTGAATAAGGCATTTGCACGGGCAAAGCCGGTGTCGGTAGTGGTGCTCATTACGATTTCAAAATCGTTGAATTTGTTTTTCAGTTCTTCAACGACGGTTCTGGTAGCGTTAACTTCGCCGACGCTGACGGCGTGGAGCCAGATGCATTTTTTCTGTGGATATTTTCGTGAGATTCTCCCCAGCCGTTCGGCCCAGCCTTGGCGATAGCGTTTATGCACCGCCATTCGATACAGCGCTATGGGGCTTATTGCCGCAAGGGCCAGCAGATATACGCAGTCTATTATAAATCTCATCGGTTCTTCCGGATAGAGTTCAAAACATGAATGATAATTACAAAATGCGATTGTGTCAAACAGTTGCCGGATTAGCCAATCACATTTGAAAATTGCGGAATCGCTTCTATCCGGCTTCGCCAGAGGCTTCGACTCGACAAGCAAGGGTGGTTTGAGATTGGGTTTGTTTTGCAGAAAATAGTTCGTAGTTCGTAGTTCATAGTTCGTTGATATAACAGAAGTTATGTTCATTTGGGCGTTCGGGAAATTGGGTTTGTTTTGCATAAAATAAAAAGGATGTTTGCAAAAACATCCTTTTTAGCGTACAGCGGGCAGCGGATAG
>CAZMCN010000167.1:0-3766 GCA_964564845.1 uncultured Pirellulales bacterium
TTGCTTTGTTACATCCTGTGAGCAAAAGCGAGGCGGACAAGATAAAGACTGTTAATTTGTACATAGTTTAATTTTACAACCAGAGAGCAAATCGTGCAACAATAATTTTAAATAATTTTATGAGAGACAAATTCAGGTTTTCGAGGAAATGGTGAAAGCGTTTGAAATAAAATATTATTTAGAAAAGCAGTTGAAAAAAAAGCAACTTGCCGATATCACTGTCAGAGGTTATTTTCGTCGGGAAGTATTGTTAATTAAGAGATTTTGGAGAATTGAATGAGGAGCAGAATTACTATTTTGTTGATGGTGTTGATTGGGATGGTTCCTGGGGGTTGCAGAACTCGTCCTAAGGGAGCGATTGAGCCGTTTTCGTATGATAAGCCGCTTCTTCCTGGCCAAAATGCCCTACGAAAAATAACAAATCCTGCGTTGGTACCGGATTTTACATTGGCGTGTCTTGATTTAGATGGACTCAGGGAGGCGACTGAGCGCAGTCTCAACTATCTGCGGAAGCCATCGAGCAGGGGTTTTTATCCGGTCAGTGGTATAACGCATTACCAGGCGGTCAGCAGTCTTGAGGCGTTTGCAGAGCTTTTGGATTCGGGACTTAGCGGGGTTGAATTGAATACTGCGATGCGCGAGAGGTTTGATGTTTATATGTCGGTGGGGTGTGATAACAAGGGGACGGTTCTTTTCACGGGTTATTATACGCCGATTTTCGATGGTTCGCAGCGGCGTACGGAGCATTTTCGATATCCGTTAAACAAGCCGCCGAAAGATTTGGTAAAAGGGGCCGATGGAGAGATAAGCGGCAGGCGCAGCTCTGACGGGCGGATAGTGCCTTATCCATCGCGAGCGGTTATCGAGGGTTCACGTATGATGGCTGGCAACGAATTGGTATGGCTTGGTGATGCTTTCGAGGCATATATTGCTCACGTTCAGGGCTCAGCAAAGGTAAGAATGTCTGATGGCGAACTGATGACAGTAGGATACGCCGCCAGCAATGGTCATGATTACAAAAGTATTTCGGAAGAGCTTGTTAAGGACGACCGGTTAAATGAAAATCAGTTGAGTCTTTCGGCGATGATAGATTTTTTCCGGTCGCACAAAGAGCTAATAAATATGTATGTTCAGCGGAATCCACGTTATATTTTCTTTAAGAAAGAAGAAGGAGAGCCGCGTGGCAGTCTCAATGAGCCGGTAACGGTAATGAGGACGATAGCTACGGACAAGGCGATTTTCCCAAGGGGTTGTTTGGCATTTGTTTCCACTACACTGCCTCGTTTGTCGGGAGGTTCTGTTGTTAAGGAGAGTTACAGTGGTTTTGCATTGGACCAGGATACGGGCGGGGCGATACGTGCACCCGGCCGATGTGACGTTTATATGGGAGTAGGTGAGCAGGCCGGCAGGCTGGCAGGGCAAACTTACCAGGAGGGCCGGTTGTATTATCTGTTTCTAAAACCCAGTACTGTGATAAATATATATTAGTTTGGCAGCAGAATTTTTGCAGTGCATAGGGACAAAGTTTTCGACGCTCGATGCCGGCTTAAACATTGTTTTGGTAAATGGTTTGACTTTTCTTATTGATTTACCATAAAGGCCGACTATGCATGTTATCAATACAGTTATTCCGGTTTTTCTGGTAATCGCTCTTGGGGCATATTTGCGCAGGAGTGGTTTTTTCAGCGCAGATTTCATCAGTGGTCTGAATCGGCTGGTTTACTGGATAGGTTTGCCTTGCTTATTGTTTTATAAGATAGCCTCTGCGCCGTACGATTTTCAAAGGGCGTGGGAGACGTATGTGGTTGTTCTGGCCGGGACGTTTGCGTGTATTGGAGCCGGTTATGTTTTTTCATTTTTTCTTCGACTTTCGCGTGTTGATACTGCCACTTTCGTTCAAGGAGTTTTTCGCGGCAATCTGCTTTACATAGGCATACCCGTAATTGTTTACAGTTTCACAAACGGCAGCGGTTTTGATGCAGCTAAGATGGAGACGACAGCTATTTTGGTGCTGGCGTTGATGGTTCCGGTCTATAATATAACAGCGGTGATTGTGCTTTTGGTCGGCAGGCATAAAATCGACCGATATGCACCGGTTAAAATTGTTCGTGAGATAATAACGAACCCGATTCTGATTTCGTCAGTGCTTGGTATTTTGTACTCGTTTTTTTTTGCGGAATTGCCATTGGCGGTATCTCGAAGTTTCAGGGCGATAGGCCAGATAGCTCTTCCTCTTGCATTGTTTGGTGTTGGTTCGGCTCTTGTTCGTGAGAAGGTTGCAGGCCGATGGGCGGCGGCGGCGGCATCATTGATTAAGATTTTTCTGGCACCGTTTGTTGGCTGGCTGGCAGCGGAGATGATTGGTCTTGGGGCAGGTGAGACGAGGATAGCGCTTTTATTTTTAGCCTGTCCTACTGCTACGGTCTCCTACATATTTGCTGTGCAGCTTGGGGGGGAAAAGCAGCTTGCGGCGGCACTGGTTGTTGTCAGTACGGTTCTGTCGATAGTGTCGCTTAGTTTTGTTGTTGGTTTTTTTTAGGAGGTTTATCCTCTTGAGAATCTTTTTGCGAGGCAGACTACGAACAGAGCCATGAGGAATCCGCCTGTTATTGCCTCGGCCATTGCCAATTGTCGGCAGAGGCCATCGGTGGAAGGATATAAGTCGCCGTAACCAAGCGTGGTAAAGGTCGTGACGCTAAAATAGAGGCTTTGGTGGAAGGAAGGTTTTGTTTGGTCGCCGCGATAGATTAGTGCGGTTGGTTGTGAATAGAAAATTGCACAGATAATAATGATAAGGGCACTTGCGAGCAGTACCCTAACGGGTCTTTCGCCGTAACCGAAAAGCAGTTTTCCGAAGATAAGTTCCGGTAGTAACCGAATGGCGGAGATTATTCGAGTGACTTTTGCTGCTGTCGCGAGGTTGTCGTAGTTTGGGCCTCTGAATTTTTGCCACAGACGTGCGCATCGTTCGTTATAAAAACATTCTCCGGCGAGTTGGTAGTATCCGGCTTCCTGAGCTGACTGTTTGACAAATCTCCAGAAGCTTTCGTCTTCACCGAAGCGTCTGCGAGCAAAGAAGACGTTGTCATAGACGGGCACTGCCTTGCTTGATGAATAGACACCGCCGAAATCAATCTGGCCCAGAAATTTAACTGCTGAGAAGTTAGCCCCCTTAGTGAAATGAGTATTGGCGAATCTGGCAGAAGAATGAAAGACGGCGTTTCCAAGCAGGCAGTATCCATTGAAGACGGATGTTCTGAATTTTGCATCGTTTTTGAAGCGGGCATTTTTGAAAGTTGCGACGCCGTCAAATGAGCAGCCGTCAAAACCTGCAGTTTCGCAGAAACCAGCGTTGCGGAACCTGGCTTGTCCTTTGAAAGTTGAACTGTTGAAAATGACATCAGATTCAAATTTGACCGTGACACTGTCGGGCTCTGACCAGGGGCCTGCAAAAACGACGTTTTCCTCAAAGGTGCATTTGTCAAAAACGAGCGGTTGAGAGAAGGTGAGAGTTTTGTGGTCATTTTTTTCGTGAAAGGTGAGCTTTTCGGTATGGAACATTTCAGCGGGGTCAAAAAGACGGTTAATGTCAAGTACCCCTGTTATGATGCACCGGTTGAGCAGGATTTGCTCCTGGTCTGCAAGGGCTGTCAGAAGCCGGCTTGCTGAGACGTTTTGTTTTTCTCTCTGGAAGGCCATTTATATCTTACTCTGTACTTTCCAAGAAAATTGACGTTAGTTTAGCTCTTTAACAACTGATACGGTA
>CAZMCN010000168.1:0-3698 GCA_964564845.1 uncultured Pirellulales bacterium
CCAAAGGCCTTTGGCGTAATTTTGACGCCGGGCGGAGATTGTCTCCTCTTGTACTCATTAAGGTCAACCATCCTTATGACACGGTCAACAACGTTCTTCGGCAAACCTTCATCGGCCAGTTGCTGTGCTGATTTATCTTCTTCGATATAACCTTTAAGTATCCTGTCGAGCAGTTCATAGTCCGGCAGCGAATCGGTGTCCTTCTGGCCTTCTTTGAGTTCGGCGCTGGGAGGGCGCTTAATCACGCTGACGGGAATAATCCGTCGCCGATAAGTTTCGTTCACATACTCTGCCAATTGATAAACCATCGTTTTGGGCACATCCTTTATTACGGCAAATCCTCCCGCTGTATCACCATAAAGAGTCGAATAACCAACCGCTGTCTCACTTTTGTTTCCGGTAGTCAACACCAGATATGAAAGCTGGTTGCTGAGTGACATCAAAATGCATCCGCGTATCCTGGCCTGAAGGTTCTCATAAGCAACTCCTTTGTCATTCCAGCCGTCGAGCGCACCTAAAGTTTCATTGAATTTATCGAGCACATCTTCTATTGGGATTGTATGAAGCTTAATTCCCAGATTATCAGCTAATTCTTTGGCGTCTTTTATCGTGTCCGGGCTGTTAAACTTTGACGGCATTGTTACGCCGACCACGTTTTCCGGTCCGAGGGCATCTGCCGCAACAGCAGCCGTCAGCGAAGAATCTATTCCGCCGCTAAGCCCGATTACAACCTTTGTGAAACCGTTTTTAATCACATAATCTCTGGTCCCAAGCACCAGCGATTTATAAACTTCAGCTTTCACATCCATCGACTCAGCAGCGGGGTATTGTTTGTCGGCCTTGACGTTTATGACCTGCAGGTCTTTTCCGCCAACCGATTTTATATCGGCAACCAATAAATCCTCGTCAAAGGCCTTTGCCTGGCTTACAACCGTTCCTTCGGGGTCCAGAAACATACTTCTGCCGTCAAAGACCAGCTCATCCTGGCCGCCAATAAGATTGCAATAAGCAAGTGCGCAGTCAAAACGTTTTGCACAGCTACTAAGGACAGAACGTCTTTGAATGATTTTTCCAAAATGAAAGGGAGAAGCAGAAATGTTTATTATAATGTCCCTATGCTGGATGTCTTTTAGAGCTTTTTCCAGCCATTCGATTTGCCATATATCTTCACAAATTGTAAGCACTACAGCCATACCATCAATATCAATAGCAATGGGACCATCACCCGGCTGGAAGTATCTCCGCTCATCAAATACTCCATAATTAGGCAAAAGACTCTTGCGATAAATCTTTTTTACCCGGCCGTTTTGAAGCACTCCGAGCGCATTGAAACATTTACCTCTGCTGCTTTCCGCAAAACCTGCGATAATGGTTTTCTGTGGGCAGTCGGCTGCCAGGTTTTCAAGGGCCTTTCGATTATCGCTTAAGAAGTGTTCTTTCAGCAGCAGGTCCTCCGGCGGATAGCCGCAGATGCACATCTCAGGAAAAACCAAGACATCCATCCCAAGCTCAAGCGTTTCAGCATAGAGAGTTCGCATCTTTTGGACATTACCTTCAATATCGGCCACCAAGGCATTAAACTGTCCCAATGCAACTCGCAACGTTATCCAACTCCTAAGTTTTTTCTCTGAGCCACTTGTCGATAGCTGCCGCTGCTGCCCGTCCACTGTTAATCGCACGCACGACTAATGAAGCCCCATCGACGGAATCGCCGGCGGCAAATACCCAGGGCTTGCTGGTTTGATAATTATCTACAGCAATATTACCCCGGTCGTCAAGTTTCAATTTCAAATCTTTTATCAGGCCCGTTTGAATAACGTGCAAAAAGCCAAGAGCTAAAATCACAAGGTCGGCTTTGATAACGAAATCCGTACCCGGCAGTTCTTTCAGCTTCCAGCCGCCTGTCTCATTGAGCCATTCCACTTCACAGCCGTGCAATTGCTTGAAGCGAATCCCCGTTCCGGTTAATTTTTTGGTCGTCACACTCCAGCGTCGCCGGCAGCCTTCCTCGTGCGAAGTTGATGTTCGCATAATTCGCGGCCACATTGGCCAGGGCGTATCGGATGGACGCTGCTGAGGCGGCTTCGGCAAAATTTCCAACTGATATATCTCCTTGGCCCCCTGCCGACGGGCAGTACCTACACAGTCATCGCCTGTATCACCGCCGCCTATTACGATTATAACTTTGTCTTTGGCTGTAATTAAACCTGATTCATCTTTGGACTCACCGGAACAAATCCTGTTCTGGCTCGTCAGGTAATCTACGGCAAATAAAACGTTTTCAAGTCCTCTGCCCGCCACAGCAAGGTCTCTGGGCCGGGCTGCTCCCATCGCCAAACAAACGCAGTCGAACATTTTCTGCAGATAACGAGCGGAGATATCTTCTCCCACACTAACGCCGGTCTGGAACTCAACCCCCTCGGCAATCATTTGTTCAAGCCTTCGGTCGATGATATATTTTTCAAGTTTGAAATCCGGAATGCCATAGCGCAGGAGTCCCCCGGCCTGTTCATTTTTTTCGAAGACCACCACATCATGCCCGGCCCGGGTCAATTGCTGCGCGGTCGCCAAACCCGCAGGTCCTGAACCAATCACTGCAACCCGCTTTTGTGTTTTATGCTCAGCCGGTAACGGCTTAATCCATCCCCGCTCAAAGCCCCGCTCGACAATCTGGTATTCTATATGCCTGATAAGAACAGGTTCATCGTTTACGGCGAGGGTGCAGGCCGCCTCACACGGCCTGGGACAGAGACGTCCCGTTATTTCCGGAAAATTATTAGTCGAATGAAGATTTTTGCAGGCTTGCTCCCAACGCCCCTTGTATATCAGCTCGTTAATGTCGGGTATCGAATTTTGAAGCGGACAACCAACAGCGTGACAAAATGGTATTCCACAGTCCATACACCTTGCCGCCTGCCGGCTTATATCATCAGGCGTAAGAGGCAACTCAAGCTCGGCAAAATCGTGTATGCGCTGCTCGATTGGCCGGTGACCAACATCTTTGCGCTTATATTTTAAGAAGCCTTTGGATTGGCCCATCAGAACACCTCCTCAGTTGCAGGTGTTGTTTCGGTATATCGTTCTTCGGCGGCGCGCATTTTCTCCAGGGCTTTACGATAATCTATCGGGACGACTTTTACAAATTTTCCCACCATATCCGGCCAGGCATCCAGGATTTGCTGCGCACGTCTGCTGTTTGTCCACTTCAAATGACGCTCAATCAAATCAAGGATGAGCTTTTTGTCTTTTTCCTGCCAGACGCTCTCCAGCTCCACCAAATCAAGATTGCAGAGTGTATCAAAAAGCTGCATCTCGTCGAGCACGTATGCTATACCACCGCTCATACCTGCTGCAAAATTACAGCCGGTTTTCCCAAGCACCACAACCACTCCTCCGGTCATATATTCACAGCCATGGTCGCCGAGTCCTTCAACAACCGCAGTCGCTCCACTGTTGCGAACACAGAACCTTTCGCCTGCGATGCCGTTAATAAAGACCTCGCCTGAGGTTGCACCGTAAAGCAAGGTATTTCCGACTATGATATTCTCATTAGCCATAAACGGCGACTTTGGCGGGGTCTGAACAGCTATTCGACCACCGGAAAGCCCTTTGCCAACATAGTCATTGCTCGCCCCTATCAACTTCAAGGTTACACCACGAACTAAGAACGCACCGAAGCTTTGTCCGGCCGAACCGTG
>CAZMCN010000169.1:0-3682 GCA_964564845.1 uncultured Pirellulales bacterium
AAAAATTTCTTTCTACGAAGCCGGTGTCGATTTTGTTTTTGGCAAAAAGGTTATGCGAGAGAATATCGAGGCAGACAGGTATTGTCGTCGGGGTCGGCTCAATAACAAACTCGCTCAAGGCCCTCTTCATTGTATTGATGGCTTGCTCTCTGGTTTTTTGATGGACAATGACTTTAGCAATCATCGAGTCATAATCCTTTGGCACAGTCCAGCCCTGATAGATGTATGAATCGACCCTGACGCCGGGGCCTCCGGGCGGAATATATCTGGTAATCGTGCCATCGGAGAGTTTGAAATCGTTCGCCGGGTCTTCGGCCTTGATTCGGCACTGGATAGCCGCTCCGCTGTGCTTTATTTCCCTTTGGCTCAATTCTATGGTTTCACCGGCGGCGATTTTTATCTGCCACTTAATCAAGTCCTGGCCGGTAACCATTTCAGTAACAGGGTGTTCGGCCTGAATACGCGTGTTGGCCTCAATGAAGTAAAACTTTTTGTCCTTGTCCAGAAGGAACTCGACCGTAGCTGCATTAACGCACTTAGCTTTTTTAACAATCTTCAAAGCCGCCCTGCAAAGCTCTTCTCTGCCGCGCTCATCCAGCACCGGACAGGGTGATTCTTCAATCATCTTTTGATATTGTCGTTGAATGGTGCAGTCCCGTTCATAAAAGTGCACCGCATTGCCGGCCTTGTCGGCCATTACCTGCACTTCCACGTAGCGAGGTTCAACTATGAGCTTTTCGAGATAGACCCTTGGGTCGGAGAAAGCGGCTTCGGCTTCGGCCCGCACTTCGCTAAAAGCCGAACTTAAGCCAACGTCATTATGTACAACTCTCGTTGCGCGGCCTCCACTGCCGGCAGCGGCTTTTATCATTACCGGATAGCCGACCTTCTCTGCCAGTTTTAATGCCTCGGACTCATTTTCAAGGCTATTTTCCGAGCCGGCTACAACCGGCACCCTCGCTTCACGCGCAAGTTTACGGGCCTCAATCTTATCGCCGAGCAATTGCATCGCCTCAATGGGCGGGCCAATAAAATCTATTCCGCAATCCTGACATATCCGTGCAAAATTTATATTCTCAGCCAAAAAGCCGTAACCAGGATGGATTGCGTCAACGTCGGCAATTTCAGCGGCACTTATGATATGCGGGATGTTCAGATAACTTTCAGCCGGTTCAGCCGGGCCGATACAAATGGCTTCGTCTGCAAACTGTAAGTATGGGGCATCTCTGTCGGCCTCAGAGTAAACCACAACCGCCCCAACACCAAGCTCATGACAGGCACGGATTATTCGAAGGGCTATTTCACCACGATTCGCTATCAAAATTCTTGAAAACATTTTTCAGCTTACCATTTAATATCGCTTTCTGACTCCTGACTTTTCTTATCGGCTTTAATAATCAATAGGAAATAATCAACTATCTCCCTGGTTTGACTTTGAAGAGCACCTGGCCGTATTCAACGGATTGGCCGTTGGCTACCATTACTTCAGCGATTGTCCCGGTCGTCTCGGCCCTTACCTCATTCATCACCTTCATCGCCTCAATGATGCAGACGACCTTCTGCGGGGTAACATTTGAGCCAATTTCGACAAAAGGCGGTGATTCAGGGCTTGGCTGAGCATAGAAAGTCCCCACGATACGTGACTTGATTTCTACTATATTACCAGCCTGTGGCGAGCCGGACGCGGTCGATTGAACTGACACTTTTGCTGCACCGGGACCAGCCGGCGCACTTGACGTCTTACCGCCCGCCATCGGAACAACATTTACAGTCGGCCCAAGGGACTGAGAGCGTTTCAGGAGGATTTTTTCATTACCATGCTTAACTTCCACTCCCACCAGCTTTATATCCACCTCAAGCAGGTCATTCTCTCTCATTATCTCAATGAGTTTTTTTATTGTCTGCAAATCAGCACCATTTTGCGCCATTACAACATTCCTTCCGAATTAAATAAAATAGCTCTCTGCCCATTTCCGTCAAAGATCAGGCTTGATTAGTATAACCATAAACGGTGTTTTTGCAAACAATTTCTGCACCTGCCTTTTGCGGTTTTCCAAACGCCAAAAGAGGTATTTGGCAATATTGCGATACACTGAAAAATCAACAGACTTTGACTCCGATTACGAATTTGAAGTTTTTATACAAGCTTAGACCGAAGCCTACTCTGCCAAGTACGTATAAACAAAAGCAAGAAGGCGTTGAAACGAAAAATAGAAGATATGACTAAAGTATTTCGAGGCCAATTACCGTAATATCATCAATCCCAATTGGCTTGATTTTTTGATTTTGAAAAACCGTGTTGAATTCGTCCATCATCTCAAGAACCGGCAAATCCTTGATTTCACAGAATTCCTGGTTGAAACCAAATACGTTCTGTTCATCCAAACTGCCGATAAAAGATTCCGCTCCATCGGAATACAAAAGCACTTTATTGCCCGGGTGAAGCTGCACGGTCTGTTGAATGAATTCTGCCTGGTCAAAAATGCCCAGTAGTGAGCCACGAGTTTCCAATTGCTGCGGCGGCTGTAGCGCCCTGATAAGAATCGGATATGGATGTCCGGCACGGGCAAATGTAAGCTGCAGAGTTTTTGTATTCAGCAGACAATAACAGCAGGTCGCAAACTGATAGCCGGATAGTTTCTGGCCTGTCATCCGCAAATTAAGATTCCTCATTACCTCCGCCGGCGAAAATATATGATAACTGTTCTCAGTGGTCTGACGCATAACCAGAGCCTGTTTTAGAAAAATTGTTAAAAGTGCGGCAGGTATTCCATGACCAACCACGTCGGCGACATAAAAGCCGATGTGCTGCTCATCGATTCGAGCAATATCATAAATATCACCTGATACCCATTCGGCAGGCAGAAAAGCCACAGCCCATTGAATTTCATTGGTATTCGGAACTTGTGTCGGCAGAAAATCCCGCTGAACAATGCCAGCCATACTTAGCTGTTCCGATAGACTGTCCACAAGTGCCTCCACCATATCAAGTTGCTCGGCAAGTTTTTTGCCGGGAACATTCAGATTTCGCCTCGGCGGCATAGCGGCCCTCGCGGAAATTCCTGAACTTTTTCTGCGATATGCAAGATTGACGCTGATTTTACCCCAGAGCTCGTCTTCTGAAATAGACTCCATCATATCAGACATAGAAAAACTAATTTTCGCCGGCGCCAAAGAAAAGCTTTTAACCGGCACTTCCATCCTGTCACCAAGCAGAATGGCCCCGATATCATGGGCCTCAAGGGACTCGATTATTTCAGCCACTCTCTGCTGCTCTGATACATCCAAGCCTTTAGTATCAACAATAACGGTTCCGACCAGCTCAAGTTGATGAAGTATCCGGGGAAATTTGTAAATTGGCAGTGATAAAAAAGAAAGTTTTTTCTGCCTCAAAAGCCGCTTTACTTCAGGAATCATCTGCTGCTGGTTTGTCAAATACAGAACATCTGTCAGACCATTTATCAGTTTACTAACCTCAACACCATTTGCAGATTCTGCTTTTATCATAGCATTTGCCTTATAGGACTTTGAATTAACGCCTATTCCGGTAGAAATCAGCATAGATAATTTCGTCCTGTAAAAGGGGAAACTTTGCGTTTTTTTTTGTTTTTTTGCAGGATAATTTTAATACTGTACTTTCCAAAAAGAAAAACGCTAAGCAACAAGCTTTAGCAGCTTATAA
>CAZMCN010000170.1:0-3621 GCA_964564845.1 uncultured Pirellulales bacterium
CCGGATTCGTCCTTTAAATTGGCCAAAAACATCTCATACTCGAACGGGTTCTTCACCAGTTCGGTAACCTTGACCTGCCGAACATCTGAAAACTCATAGAATTTCCTGACTATCTCGTCCATTCGGTTAAGCATTTCCGAGCTGACGCCGGTAAGTCGTGCTATCGCTGTCTCGATGCGGGTTTGCTCAGAGTCTGCCGATGCCGCTGTTGCTGTTTCGGGTGTGCTCTTTTGTATCATAAACCACAGGCACAACAGACCCGTGCCGAACAAAACAGCGAGCAGCATTGTACCTTTGCGAACACTTTTGCTTTTGGACGCTACGGTAAGATACTCCTGTTTTTGTTTTTCTTCACCGCTGACACCACTGCTGTCAGAGGTTTTTTGCTCAGATGTATCTTCAGTACCCTGTTCTTTCAAAAAAGACAGCATAGTCATACTCCAATGAAATTATCCGGTTTTGTTCTGGAAAAATATACTTACTATAAAATCAGTTTTTATCTGTCCCTCCAGCTCTCTTATCTTTTCCAGCTTAAGCTCACGGATTTTCATTATTCGAGGAAGCTTCTCAAGCTCCAGGAGGAACGAATAGAAGGCATTAAAATTCCCCTCCAGCTCCATTTTTAACGGCTGTTCTATATAACCACTGTTGTTCTCTTTCTTCAGAGTTCGAATCATTTTGGGTTCGAGTCCCTGCTTTTGTGCGATTACGGTTACCTGCTCGAGTACTTTGTGAATTTTGCTTTTAGGCGGCAGCTTACTTTCAAAAAAACCTATTGCATCCTGCAGTTCTTCAAGCTGCTTTGTAAGGTTCTCTGCCGTGGAAGTGGCCTTTTCAATTTCAGCCAGCTTGGCTATTTTCGTCTGAACCCGGGCGTTCTGCTCGGCCAATAACTTATTGGCCGGCTTAATCATATATTGGTACGCCAGAAAGGGTACACCTAACAGCAAAACGAAAAACACTATTTTTCTTAATCCGCTTGTCATATTTATATCCTTATATGAGTTCCCTTTTATTGACCGACTCGGTATCAAAAATTACGAACTGATTTACTATGGACAGCCCTGACTTTGTTGATATCATCTTTGGTAAGGTGAACGTTTTTTTTAAGCATCGCTTTGAGCTTAAAACGCCTGAATGTTATATCTGAATCTTCGGATTTAGCTGCACGTCTCTTGCCGTCAGTCATTTTGTGTTCTTTTGATTCGACCAGCGCAACATTGTCAAGAAGGATTGAACCGCTCAACTTTTCGATATACGTGGCAACCTGCAGGTCACTCGGAGCAATCCCTTCAATATCAATATGTGTCTCTAACAGCTGCTCCGGTGATATATTAGGCTCTGTCGTCGCTTTCTTGTCTTGTGCTTGTTTGTACTTGCTCTTTGTTGAAGTGCTCCTGTTTATTTTCGGTGCCTTCTGAATAAGCTTCAGTTGCAGAAGCGATGTCCCTGCTGGCAGATTGTTCGTCAGTGACGCCAGCAGGACGCTCCTTGGTACAGGCTCAAGCAATTCGGCTGTGGTAAGGGCCGTCTTCATCATTGCTTTACGCTTTATCTGGAGCTGCTCAAACTGCTTTATCGTCTCCTGTGCCTGAGCCATCTTGGCAGTTACAGTTTTCTCCTTGGCTCTTACTGTCCGCTGCCGCACCATAATCGTCATAAACGAGCCGCTCAGGGTTACCATCACAACCAGAAACAACGCAATGTACATCAAATTTGTTCTGTGGGATTCACTGCTTTGAATGTAATCATCAGGAACAAAATTTATATTACTCATTTTTTTCTCTATCCTTTTTTCAGCGTTTAGTTATTCCTGTCCGCCAATCTTTATGACAGACTGAGCCCAAAGGCCGTCGCCCAGCCGGATTGTCCCTGCTCCTGCACGGATGTCATTTCTGTCGAAGGGCTCTTCCTTCTCTCTACTCCGCACTCTTGCGTATTTCTTATTTGCACCGCCGCAAGACAATCTCCCATTTGTGCAGGTATTTCCATCTTTTTGGCTATCGTCTTGCATATCTCTTTATCTGCGTCCAGGCCTGAAAGGAAAATCAATCGTTCTATTTGTCCTCTTCTGTACATCGAGACAAACTGCCGTCTGCACGCCGTTAATTCCAGCATCAGTCTTGTTATTGCTTCATCTGTCTCGAGCTGGCATCTTCCTATTGGTATCGAACGAGCAAAAAGCAGGTTCTTGTGACGACAAATTACCGTATTTGTTCGGCTTGATTTTATGTCAACCAGCATCACAACCGTCTTAATATCAGTTTTACGTCTGCTGAAAAAACTGGTGTAGCTGTTTGTCAGAGCGGCCGGCCAGACATCGATGGACTTAATCTGCAATTTGGCCTTTTCGTATATGGCCAAATACCTGTCGATTTTCGCTCGCTTAACTGCTATTACCAGAACATTTTCTTGCTCTGTCGGGATATACTTTATCATTGCCTGCTCAGCTTCAAACGGCAGTTTGCGTTTTATCTTTGAAAGAACAGCTTCTGTATTTCCCGCAGGTTTATCATTCTTTATTTTCGGCATTTTTATAAGCTCGATGAAGACCTCGCTTGCAGGTAATGCTGCTATTACCTCTCGGCCGCTGAATTCGCCGTTTGTTGTCAGTTCGCTTATAGAGTCAATAGCCCACTTTTGCCAGATGATACTGCCGGTTACAACGTCTTTTGCCCGGCTTCGACTGCCGCCGGCAAGCAGCTTGATACCTTTTCCATTATTCTCAAGCTGCGCCAGCTTGAGAATATCATCTCCCATATCAACACCAATGGGGTTGCGCTTACCCAAAAATCGAAATAGCGGGACACTTGAATGTGATTTATTTTTCGCAATACCTGACATATAATTAACTCACAAGACCTGAAAATAGCCCAATACGGACAAATCTTACCATCTCCATATGCGAATAATCCTAAGTTAATAACTGTCTTAAAGTTACCAGAGTGTACACTTTCCCTGCACCAGAATCTTTGTCGATGATGCTAACTAAAATATAGAAAACAAAACACTAATCAGCCAAATCGCATCAAAAAATATTCAACTCCTCTTTGAGCAGAGTAACGAAAGAGTTGTTTTTAACTCCGATAAAATGCGGGTTAACTATTGACTTAAGGTAGGTGAAAAAATATTTTGGTTTGTCAGGCGCAGGTAAGTGTTTTCATATCTTTGGCATACGGGTAAAATTTTTAAAATTTCCTTTAAAAAACAATACTATCGGCAGACCCTAAATTTTTTGCGGAGTTCGTGAAAAAGAATAAAAAAGAACCTTATAGGACTGTGAAAGTTGTGAACTGGATTACGCCGATTGGTTTATTCGACCTTGAGCTGACGTTTCATTAAATCCGAAATCGCCGTCTGCACTCTCTTGTTTTCAAATAACACCTCATAGACTGCCTGCGTTATCGGCATTTCGATATTTAATTGGCCCGCAAGGGCAACAACTGATTTGCAGGTCGAAGCTCCTTCAATAACGGTTTCGGTGGTACCCTGAGCCTGTTCTGCACTTTCTCCTTTGCCTATCCTTTCGCCGAACGAACGGTTTCGTCCCTTTGGCGAGATACACGTTGTTACTAAATCACCCAGCCCCGTTAGTCCCGCAAACGTCTGTTCCTTGGCACC
>CAZMCN010000171.1:0-3458 GCA_964564845.1 uncultured Pirellulales bacterium
CTCAAAGTGCATTTATGGGAACGCGGCGGGCGAAACTGAAAGCGCTCAATCAAACCACGCTGTGGCAGCATCTGGCCTGGTGCACTTACAACTTCACTAAGGCAGAGCTCACCTGCAAATGCGCCAATAACATGAGTGCAGCCCGTAACCCAGATATGGGCCTCATATTTCTCGGTTCTTAATCGGCGCTTCGCATAGATTTGAAAAAGCTCGGGATGCAAAGGCCTTTGAAAGAGACTGAACGATAACTCTTCGACAGCAACGTTGATTTGCGGTGATTCCATAATTGTTCATAATCCCTAAATGAAAAACCTCTAACTTCAGCATCATTATACAAAAACACGCCAACTATTTCAAGCTTAATATCAGTACTGATAAGGCCGGTTTAAAAAGTTATAGGACGGTTATCTTGCAAGCTATGAAAACTAAAAGACTAATGGCGGTGAAGTTTTTTCAAAAAAACAGAAAAAAAACAATCCCCGCCTTGTTTTCACCGTTCAAAAAAGACGGTGTTCATAATAGTTGCAATTATATCGTAAAATGCGTGGGTTCCCGCGGTTATGCCGAAGCCGCGGATTGCAAAAAGAACGGCAAAATATACACCTGCAATTGTTCGAAAAACAAACTTAGTTAAATCGAACGGTTCACTTTGATTTAATTGCCCGCTTAGGAAATCCATATGATGGTGAGCGCTGAACAGTGCCGCCGACACTAAAACAGATAGTATAATCGAATTTTTACGCCCCAAGCGCAGAACATCCTGGAACAGGAGCATCAGAAGGCATATCAATATCAGACGAAAAACAAGTTCCTCATAAATCCCTGCTCCTATCCCGGTAACGATATTAGCCAGCAGCGAGGTTTTAAGACCGTCACCGCCTTTTCTTTGCGAGGTTGTCTGCACAGCAGCACCGCTCGAGAAGCACTGAACCGATTCGATTTGTGTTTTTACCGTATTGTTAACAAACGGCTCAATATTGTTTCGCTGATTATTTGGATTATTAAGAAGCAGACTCAGCACAATCAGCGGCACCGCCAGCAGAATGCACTCTACCGCCATTGGGCAAAGGTCACCAAGGGCAAATCGCCACTGTCTGCGCGAAGCCAGTTGCAACCCTGTTAAGATTGCCAGGACCGCCAAAGGTGGTGCGAGCCACGCTAATTTACTGCCAAAACCAAGGTACTCATTAAGGAAACTATGCAGCCAAACGAATGCCACCACTCGAACCTGTGTTTCGTTCAACACATCGGTATTGATAAGAAGGGTCCCTAACTCGTAGAAGATAATAAACGGCAGAAGAAAAAATATAGCGTAAATCGGACGGCTCGTCCGCTCAAGATACGAGTCCTGCACAAAGTTAAACAGTTGACTCGCATCGTATTTGAATTTATCTGCCATCCTTGCTTTTCTTTGTTATTGCAGGAGGTTTGAATCAGCCCGGACTGTCTCAATTCTGGATTCCCTGCGTTTTCAGCAACAATTGCTACCTCTTATTTTTTCAGAGTTTACTTAAAGTAGAATGAAATTACAATAGTTAAACTATTCTTTTGAGAACAGGATTTATTGCGATGCTAAAAGAGCAACTGACTGAAATTTATCAACTGCTTTTCGAATGTTTCGGCCCGCAGTTCTGGTGGCCCGGACAAACACAATTTGAAATAATCACCGGAGCGATACTGACCCAGAATACAAGCTGGAGAAATGTAGAAAGAGCGATAGAAAATCTAAAATCAGCCGATTTGTTAACCCCTGAAAAGCTTAACGCTGCTGAACTTTCGAAACTCGCCGAGCTTATACGACCGGCCGGATACTTCAACATAAAGGCAAGACGGCTCAAAAACTTTCTCACCTGGCTCTTTGAGAACTACGTCGGCCAACTGGAAAGGCTTCAACAACTAAATACCGACCGGTTCAGAGAAGAGCTTTTGTCTGTAAAGGGTATCGGCCCGGAGACCGCCGATTCGATTTTGTTGTACGCTTTTGAAAGAGAGGTTTTTGTAGTTGATGCATATACGGCCCGGATAGCTGCCCGGCACATGCTGATTGAGCAGGGAGCAGATTATGAACAGTTAAGGGATTTGTTTCAGTCGAATCTTGAGTCGGACGTTAAGTTGTTCAATGAATACCACGCATTATTGGTTCGGCTTGGCAAGAACTTCTGCAGGCCCAAAGCCGAATGTTCCATCTGCCCACTGCGGAAACTTCCCCACCGTCTCGACCTCGAACATTTCTAAACCGCAACTTGCTCTCTCATTGACACCCAAGGCGGCTGAGGCAATCTCAACTTCTTAATTCAAAATTCCCTGTTCGTTGTTCGATATTCCCTGCAACATGGGGGGCCAGAGGAGTTAAACATTGAGCAGCGGTATTGTAAAATGGTTTGATGAGCACAAAGGGTATGGCTTTATTGCACCGGATGATGGCAGTGATGATTTGTTCATCCACCATTCGGAGATTAAAACAGAAGGCTATGCATCGCTTGACGAAGGCCAGAAGGTCCAGTATGAAGTCGGACAAGGCAAAAAAGGCCAGTGTGTGACTAACGTAACCCCTTGCTTACCGACGATATGGCTCGAAGACCGACAGGCTCTGCTAAATGGCAGGGCCTTTTTATTTGTTCCTTCTTTCGAGGATAAATCAACGACCTCCTGCGCGTTGAGGTTGTTATGCTCGTCAATCGCAAACTCTTGTAATACCAACCCTTATGTTCATTTACCCTGCGGATCTTCAATTTACGTATTTTGCAGTCCGCAATTTTTCTAAGGATAAATTTTCATAAAAAAGTTGACATTTTCGATATTGTGTATTTACACTGTTTTGTGAGTGAGGAACTTTGTTAAACTAAAGGACGATTCAAATGTGCTGTGCATATTCGTTACTTGGCGGAGAGCTTTTGACCTCAATTATTTCCTACCCAGGAATAGACCATCGAGAACAGTTTGCCTAAGGAGCTACTGATATGGATGATATCGATACCTTACCCGCAGCGTGATATCCATATAAAAGACGGGAATAATAAACAACTCTTAAGTTAATAACAGTTTAATGCAAAGGGTAAATCCGATGAATAAAAGTATGAAATTTCGAATGATTTGTCTGTGTGGTTCGCTGCTATTGCTGTCCTCCTGCTCACAGGTGGCTATCACCGGCAGAAAGCAACTGAATCTTGTTCCTGATATGGTTATGCATTCAATGAGCTTTCAGTCCTACAAGGAATTTCTTGCCCTGAATCAGTTGAGCAGCAACGTTCAACAAACCGAAAAAGTAAAGCGTGTGGGACGTAGGATTCAGGCAGCAGTGGAACAATATTGCGCTGAAAATGATTTGTCTTCACGATTAGAAGGATATGAATGGGAATTCAATCTCGTCGAAGATGTCAATATAAACGCTTGGTGCATGCCTGGCGGTAAGGTAGTCATAAATACCGGCCTGCTGCCTGTGGCCCAGACCGAAGCCG
>CAZMCN010000172.1:0-3432 GCA_964564845.1 uncultured Pirellulales bacterium
GCTATTAATTCATCGACACCCTCGCAGCGTGTTGTGATAATCGGAAGTCCCGAGGCCATCGCCTCGAGCATTGCGTTGCTCATCCCTTCCTGCATACTTGCGCTGACAAAGATATCGTTTTGGCGGTATAAATCCGGCATCAGGTCGAAGTCGATTCTGCCTTTTACGTCGATAATATCGGTGAGGTTTTTTTGTGAGACGATTTGTTTTAGGCCGTTCAGCATTGCGCCGCCGCCGGCTATAGTCAAATGAAGATTGCGGCCGGCCTTGTGCAATATTTCGACTGCGTCAATCAGTATTTCAAACCTTTTGGTGACGGATAATCTGCCGACGGTCAAGAGCTTTAGCTTCTGCCGGCTTTTGTGGTTTTGGGCGGGTCGGGATTTGCCCAAACGCGAACTATCGCGTTCGGGGACCCCGTGGAACATATTAAGGTCAATACCATTGGTGATTACTTCGATGGCGGCGGAGGGCATAAACTGCAGCGCGCGGTCTTTCAGTCCCTGACTGCAGGCAATAAGCACAGAAGCCTTTTTCCAAATGGCCTTGAAGACCGGACCAAGAATTTTGTAATCAAGTTTTAACCTTGCGTGTTTTCCCGGCACATCAGAGCCGCGCAGTGAAATTATATAGGGCAGTTTGTTGGCGGTTCTAAAGCAAAGGTAAGCCGTTGGGAAGCCGAAGAATGCGTGCGCCAAATCATAGTTATTTTCCCGCAACAGTCTGCGATAATGGTGTCGGGCCTTGAACAGCCATTCGAGCACCTCGATTTTACGCCAGAAATGCAATTTTTTCTTGTGCAGACCGACCTTGTAGATAGTGATGTTGTCGGAGAATTGTTCTTTGGTGAAACCTGGTTTCGGCGCAGCAGTGAGCATGTCGATTTTTAACTCGTTTGTTTTTGTGTACTCTTTCAATTGACAGAGATGTGCCTTGCCGGCGCCGCCGCCGATGGGTGGAAATTCATAATTGAGCATCAGTAAATTCAGTTTTGACACTGCTTAGGCAACTCCTTAATTTGGTGCGGTATTTTTTAAGCGGAATAAAACGTGCGGCCAGAAACGCCGAACCGGTTCGACTCTCTCGTATTTCTGCATTACGTATTTTCTGAAAGGTTTCAATGCCTCATATCTTAGGGCTTCGTCCTCGTCGAAATTTGTGCGCAGAAACTGGGCCCATCCCTTATCATACGCTTCGATTATTTCTGTCTCTAACGGCAGAAAGCCTCCTTTATTCGCCCTCATAAATCCTTTTGGCGCTATTGGCCATAGTTCGTAAGGCGGTCTTTCCATCGGCACGTGGAGCTTGCGCGAATCAACGATGAACTTTGGCGGCTCTTTTTCAAATTCTTCTATAAGTCCTTCGACAATCTTTTCCATTACTTGCGGGGCCGGCCTGGGCATGCTAAAGGCCTTTGCGGCAGAGCTGAATCTCTGGGCTTTTACGTATATTCCGGGATACCAGCCCCAAACGTAAATCTTATCTGTCGGCTCAGAATTAGTCCGGATATATTCGCCGACTATTTCCCATGGGCCTTTGGATTCGGTCTTTCGGCGATAAGAGATTTCGTTTAGCTTCTGTGCGTATCCCCTTCGTTTTTCGCCGTAGTTTATGCCGGAGTGCGGGCTTTTTTCAATGCCAAAAAAGATGTGCCACGACATTACTATCATACAAATGAGTCCTGCAAGCCCGATTATTCTCCATCTGGTTTTATAAATTTTGGCGGCGGCGAGTTTATCAGTGTAGAGTGCGATTAAGTATCCTCCAAGCATAGCGGCTGAGGCGTTCAACGGCAGATAATACTGTTCATACGAACGCGGGCTTATCCAGACAAAAGTCATATCGAGCAACCACCAGACGGTAAAGAGCAGTACAAACCTGTCGTAATCTTTTTTGTTCTGGGGTTTTAATTTGCCCGGGCTTCGACTGAGCTCAGCCGAATGTCTCAGCCGAATAATCATTCTGACTAACCGGCCTGCAATTGCACCGGCTGCCAGGGCTATCGGCAGTATCAGTATGCCGTAATATCGTAAAACTCGCGGCCATTGTGTTGAGAAGGGTATGAGTTTTCGCCCCGCCGCAACATAACTCGGTACCTCTTTTGTCTGCGCTGGTTCTGCCCCAATCGGCAGCATCTTTGCGATTGTGTTGAATACATACGAATACGGCAGAGCTGCCTGTACGTCCCAGGCAATAATCCAGATATATAATGGCCCAATCGCCGCCGCTGCGCCGACCAACAACAGCAGGATATCACGTCCCGTCTGTTTGAAGCTTCTGTTCTTTAGCAGCGGCTGTACTATGACAAATAACCCTATCGCTCCAACTGCCGAGAGCCCGGTCTGCTTAAACAACGGCGCCCAGCTTACGAAGGCCCCCGCCAAAATCGCCCAGAACCATTTACCGTCAAGTTGATACAGAACAAAACAGCTTATTCCCATTACCATAAAGGCAATCATATATTGTTCTTTGACGTTGCCGAACTTGGCGATTAGCGGCGAAGACAGATATACAGAAGCAATAATTACTCCGACAGAAGCTGCCGGTTTACCAAAGAGCTTTCGCATAGAAACAAACATAAGAACAAGGGCGGCGGCCTGCAGAATTGTCTGAATAAGCTCGGGGCCGACCTCATTAAAGCCAAACAGCCATACGCCGAGAATATTGACCAGCAACGTGCCCAACAGAGCGCTGGGTTTTTCCTCTACGCCGATTTCGGCTCCATCGAGTATGTGTGCGGCAGAATAGACATACGAACCACTATCGAATGGGCCGGGCGAGTTGAATTCAAAATATTTACCGAGTCCGAAGGGAATTGCAGCCAGAATTACCACTACAGCTAAAACAATAACATTTTTTCTGCGCCGCGTCACCATAGCTTTGGAGCGTCGGTGACTTTGTCGCTTATCGGAGAGAATTTTTTTTTGTTTGTGTGATTTTTCTTTTTTGGCGGCCATATTCTTTCGGGAAGCTCCGGTCATTTTTTATCTCTATCGCTATCAGGACTCTCAAGAATATCTTTGATGACATAAGTCGGTCGATTTTGTGATTCGTGATATGTGCGAACGAGCAGTTCTGCAATCAGGCCCATTAAAATGAACTGAATAGTAGCTGTAATGAGCAAGACGGTGAGGAAAAGCAGCGGGTTTCTGTTCATCGCAAGAGGTTTTGAGGAGAAGAATTTCTGGTACAGCACGGCCAGGCCTGAAACGAATGCTCCCAGTGTGGTTGCCAGTCCGAGACCGCCGAAGATATAAATTGGTTTTGTTGAGAATGAACCGAGGAACTTGATGGTAATCAGGTCGAGGACCACTTTGAATGTTCTTGCGAGGCCGTATTTAGCAGCTCCTGCGGTCCTGGGTCTGTGGTTTACCACTACTTCGCAGATTCTTGCTCCGCTCCAGCTTGCCAGGGCGGGGATAAATCGGTGCA
>CAZMCN010000173.1:0-3429 GCA_964564845.1 uncultured Pirellulales bacterium
CGAGGCCGAAGGGACTCGAACCCTCAACCTTCGGATCGACAGTCCGATGCTCTAACCAATTGAGCTACGGCCCCACAATCTCAATCAAAAAAAATATACCAGCGCACAAGCCCTTATGCAATTTTTTTTATAAAATCAATCAACCAATCGCACTTTACAGCTATTTTCTCGAAGACTGCGAACGTCTGACAACTGGTTGTGACTTGCTGTGCTTTTTTTGATTTTGCTGCAGAACCTTCACAGCTTTTTTCACGTCAGCGACTTTCAAAACGCCGGTTGTTCGGCCGCCCTTCGCTCCCGCCGTGCAATACGCATACGAAATATTTATATGGTTTGTAGCTAATCTCTCCACCACCGTCGCAAGAGCACCCGCCTTATTGGTAAGGTCCACGCACAAAACCTCTGTCTTGTTATACGGCATATTGAGCTTTGTTAATACTTCTCTCGCTTTCTTCGGCGCCGCAAAAATCACCCTCATAACACCGTGTTCAACAGAATCCATCATTGTTATCGCTATGATGTTAATCTTTGCTCGCGCAAAATCTCCCAGCACCTGAGCCAAAACCCCCGGCTTATTAACCATAAAAATCGAAAATTGTTCCGCAATATACATACATCGGCCTCCCTAATCAAAGGTAACTTAATTTGTCTTTACCCCTTTGATGGCACTTTCCTTATCTGGGAAAAATCTGAAAACCTTCTCAAGACTGGTTATCTTAAAAACCCTGTGCAGTTGTGGATTTATCCCGCTGATAACCACTTCGCCGTCATATTTTTGAACTTTATCCCGAATATTAAGCAGCAGACCCAAAACCTGGGAGGAGAAAAACTTCACTCCCCAAAAATCAAATATAACTCTCTTCGGTCGATTTTGTTCTATAAATTCTTCTATCTCTTTGGCAACCCCTGCTATCTCTTCAGCATAGCTTATCGAGGCAGCCTTGAAAGCAATAACCGATATATCTTTTTCACTGGTTATCTTAACGCCGACCTTTTCGTCCATATCCTTCGCCGCACAGCCCTGACAAAAAACAGAATTCAACCTAATTCTTACAAATTCTACAGCCCCGGTTCGGTTCTCGCCTGTCCTTAGCTATTGTTGCTTATTTTCGAATATTTATCAATAATCAATTATCGATAATCATTTTTTTCTCGGCATTTCCAACAGGCCACAAAATGCCCCCGGTATCTACGTTTTTCGGCCAATATCGGCTTTCGCTTTAGACAATCACCCTCAGCCAGAGGGCATCTCGAACCAAATGCACAGCCGACCGGCGCACTGAAAATACTTGGCACCTCACCAGAACCAGTCGCACTACCATAACCATTCGACGGTTCTTCATTCACCGCTCGCACAACGCGTTTACCAGACCCCACCGCCTCAACCTGCGGTATCGCTCTCAGCAGCGCACAAGTATAAGGATGCAGAGGATTGCGATACAACTCCTCGGCCCTTGCCTGCTCTACTATTTTGCCCATATACATAACCGCCACAACATCGCAGAAAAACTCCACAACTGCCAAATCATGTGCGATAAACAGATACGCCAGGCTCAATTCATCCTGTAAATCCTTTAGCAAATTCAAAATCTGTGATTGAATTGATACATCAAGAGCGCTTACCGGCTCATCACATATAACCAATTTCGGCTCCAGAGCCAGAGCCCTGGCTACCCCTATTCGCTGACGCTGCCCCCCCGAAAACTCATGCGGATACCGGTTTATATGACCGGCTGACAGACCAACTTTCAAAAGCAATTCCTCAACTCGTTCTACCAACTCACTGCCGGCCATTCCTCTTTCAATCTTCAATGGCTCGCCAATAATATCACCAACCGTCATCCTCGGATTTAACGAGCCGAACGGATCCTGAAAAACCAGGCTAATCTGCCTGCGAACCTGACGCAATTGGTTCTTATCAGCCGACAAAACGTCAATCCCATCAAACTTCACCCGCCCTGCCGTTGCCGGCACTAATCTAATCAAACTCCGGGCAACCGTTGTCTTACCGCACCCGCTCTCGCCAACCAGCCCCAATGTCTGCCCTCTTCCAATACCAAAACTTACACCGTCAACTGCTTTGACATAACCAACCGTGCGACGCAAAAGACCCCTCTTGACCGGAAAGTAGGTCTTCAGGTCCTCAACATCAAGAAACACACCATTATCGTTCATCGTATCCTCTTTTGTAGGGGGAGGGTCTTCACCCCACCTGTCTCTCTTTGTAGGGCGGGGTCTCTACCCCAACATATTCTCTATTCACCCGCTGAACAAACACCTCCTGAAGACTCGCGAATATTCTCTTGTGTAATACCACGGTAAAAGCCGTTCCTGACAAATTTATGATACGTCGACCATTGCCAATCTTCTATATCGTGGACTAACCCATGCTTGACCGGATTATAATGTATATAGTCTATATGCCTGTTCAAATCACTTTCGTCTCTGATTTGGTGTTCCCAGAATCGTCTCTGCCAAACGGCCCCTTCACCTGTGCGCATTCTTGAGATATTTCTTTGCCCTTTCTGCCCTACAGAGGTTAGATACCTTTTTGTAAAGAGCGGCTTGACCGAATTCCATCGAGTTGAAAAATCCGAATCGCCATCGGACAGCTTCCAAACACAGTGTAAATGGTCGGGCAAAAGACATATCGCCACATTGCCAAAGGGCCGTTTTTCCATCACAACTTCGAACGAAGAACGCAGACAGGCGCGGGACAGGTCGCTGAACAGAATCTTTCTGCGTCGAAATGGCACGACGGTAAAGAAGTAATATCCGCCTTGGAAATTTGCACGCCGGTAATTCGGCATCTTCTATAATCCCAACTTGCTGGGGGGGGGGTCATACCCCACCCTACAGCCCTCTATCCTTCCAGGAACAATTGTAATTCTACCATGAATTGACGTGCTGTTTCTTTTCGGCAGGGGGGTCCCTGGCATTGGAAATACAAACACTTTTGCCCCAAATTCCGATTCAAGGTGGGGGTTAAAACCGTAAGATGATTTTTCTTTTATGTCGAACCCCAATTCTAATATCTGATATAACACCCTCTTGTAAACAAAAAACAAGACCTTTGGGCTGTGAGTCTTTATTAAGTTCATAATATGTTCTGACCCAGAACGATATTCTTTATCACACGGCTCATTACCATACGCCCTTGGTACTTTAACGACATCAGTAATGCCATACTCATTCTCTAATAAATGGTCATCTTCAAATTCACCCTCCGGTACCTTCAGGATGCTGTATTCAGCAAGCTTGTTCCAGAATGCTTTCCCTTGTCTCCCCTGAAAATAATGGCCTGCCGCCACGCTAACAGGAGCGGGTGTTTTGGCGATAAAAAGAACCCTCAAGGGAGCTCCATTCTCAGGCAGGATGTCAGCAAGTGTTTCAACTTCCCCGGCTTCGGTCGGAATTTTTACTTTATAA
>CAZMCN010000174.1:0-3426 GCA_964564845.1 uncultured Pirellulales bacterium
ACAGCTTACACCAAATACAAAGGAAAAATTGGTCTTGACAATGGGTAGGGGTTAAGTACACGAGTTTGCGGCGGCGGCGGCAAAGCGGGCACTATGCTTGAACTTGTCCAAAAATTTGAACAATTGGCAATGTGGCTCAATCCGGTCCTTTTGGTTGGCTCAGGATTATTTTGTCTTCTGGCGGGGCTGTTTGTCTGGCTCGGCGGATTAGGCTTCAGGGCACTTCTGGCTGGGATTGCAGGTGTTGTTGTCGGCGGTATCTGCGGAATTTTTATAGCGGGCCAAAGCGTTCAGTTAGTGATGATTTTGGCGGCGGTGGGCTGTGCCGCTGCAATACTGTTTGAAAGAGTATTCATCACGATACTGACAGCGGCTCTGGCGGTGGTTTTATGTGTGTCGATTCTGGTCAGACCTTATCTTGAAGAAGCTGACAGGCTAATGCCGACAAATCGGTATGTAGTGCAAAACAGAAACTCTTCCTACACTCTCGGTGAAACTGTGGAAGTAGTGAAAGCATACACAAGCGATTTCAGCACCAGGACAAAAACGCTCTGCCGGCAGTTCTCGGTAAGCGAGTTGGCAATAACAGCGGCGGCGGCAATAATTTTTCTGCTCGCCGGTTATTTTTTCCGGCGCTTGACCTCGGCCCTGTGTTTTGCCGGTTTAGGGACGGCTCTTTGCTTTGTCGGGATGGTTCTGCTGTTACTCTACAAGGATTCTGCGCCTTTAAGTCGTATTTATAACAGAAGCCTGTTTTACACAGCAGTTTTTCTGGCAATGACCGCTTTCGGAACGGTTGTTCAGTTGTTGCTCTGTCGGAGGATTAAAGAAAAGCCAATCAGGGCAAAAGTAGGGGCAGAGAGTGTAAAAAATGTCAGCGAACAGGCCAGAGAAAAGCAGCAAAGCTGGCGGACTTCATAATCGGGTAAAGGAGAAAAATGATGAATTGTACTGCCATTCTTGCTCAGGCAGTTGAAACAGCAGGCCAGACACAAGCGGCCAAGGAAACAGTAGTTCCAATCGAGACGATATGGACATATATCACCTCGCTCAATCCGCTCGAAGCGATTACCTTTATATCTTTCGGAGCGGTATGCCTCTTTTACGGCTGGCGCGTTTTCAAGATACTGGTGATAATCAGCTTTGCGATACTGGGTATGGGGCTGGGGATAGTGCTGGCCGGTAAGGTCAGTGGTGATGACCACCAGATTCTCGGCGGTGTGGCAGGCTTCGTGGTGCTGGCGGTAATTTCTGTGCCTCTGATGCGATGGGCCGTTAGTTTATTGGGGGCAGCAGCGGGGGGAATACTTACATCCGGAATATGGTACGCCTGTCAATTAAATGAAGAATATATCCTCGCCGGTGCGCTCATCGGAATTATCGCCGGCGGGATGATTTCATTTATCATTTTCAAGGTAGCCGTTATGCTCTTTTCAAGCCTGGGCGGCAGCGGATTAATGGTAACGGGCATATTGGCGCTATTATACCTTTACCCGGAGACGACCGAGCAGGTGAAAGAGTTGGTATTTAATGAGAGCTGGTTTTTGCCGGCTGCGCTGGTGGTACCGACGGTGGTGGGTATAATTGTGCAGAACAAATTCTACAAGGGCTCGTCGAACTGGAGCGTATAAGATTTGCGCCTGTCGAGCCTTGTTTTGCACATTTCGTTTTAGCCGGTCGTTTGTAGTGGTGCAGATTTTGTACTTGCAAAATCCGCCTTTCGGCTTTACAATCCTTGTTTCGCTGCGGTAGTTTTTTGCGCCAAACTCGGTGAAGATGCGTAAAAGTATGAGAAAATGCAATGTTTGAGTCCTTAACAGAAAAATTAAATTCGGTTTTCAAGTCGCTTTCGGGACGAGGCCGAATCACCGAGGCCAACATCTCGGACGCAATGAGAGATGTGCGCAAGGCCCTTTTGGAGGCGGACGTCAACTACAACGTAGTAAAGAAGTTCTGCAGGGGCGCTGCCGAAGCGGCTGTCGGTGCCGAGGTGATAAAGAGCCTTCATCCGGCCCAGGTTATGGTGAAGATCGTCAGCGATGAGCTTACCAAGCTGATGGGCCCGGTTGACACCAATATTTATTTCGTCTCGCCCGGCCCTACCGTAATAATGTTAGCAGGTCTGCAGGGCTGCGGCAAAACCACGACGGCAGCGAAATTAGGCAAATACATTGCAGCAAAAGGTAAAAGACCGCTTTTGGTAGCCGATGACCTTCAAAGGCCGGCCGCTATCGAGCAGTTAATTATTCTCGGTGAGCAGCTAAACATCGATGTTTACAGCGAGCAGAGCAAAAACTCCGTAAAAGTCGCCCAAAACGCTGTAAGACACGCAAAAGAAAACGGCTATGATGTGGCGGTGCTCGATACCGCCGGGCGGCTGCATATAGACGAGGAAATGATGAAAGAAGTGGCTGATGTGGCTAATGCGGTCAATCCACACCAGATTTATCTTGTCTGCGATTCGATGACCGGCCAGGACGCCGTCAATTCCGCCAAGGAATTCAACGAGAGACTGGAGCTTGACGGCGTAATCCTTACCAAGCTCGACGGCGATGCCCGCGGCGGGGCGGCGCTGAGCGTAAAGGCCGTAACGGGAAAACCCATCAAGTTTATCGGCGTCGGGGAAAAACTCGATAAACTTGAGGAATTCCACCCCGACCGGATGGCCGGCAGAATCCTCGGAATGGGAGACGTCGTAACACTCGTCGAAAAGGCCCAGGAGCAATTCGAAGCTGAAGAAGCCGAGAAACTGCAAAGGAAAATGGCAAAGGGCAGCTTCGACTTTAATGACTTTCTAAATCAGATGCAGGCCGTCAAAAAAATGGGCGGTATGAAGGATATGCTCAAAATGATGCCCGGAGCGGGCGGGCAATTAGCCGATATGGACTTCGATGAGGGAGAAGTCAGGCAGATGGAAGGCATTGTCCATTCGATGACCCTGCAGGAAAGGCGCGAGCCGGACATTATAGATTCATCAAGGCGTCGGCGAATCGCAGCAGGCGCCGGAACGCAGACCACTGATGTTGCCGGGCTGGTAAAGACCTTTAAGCGCACCAGGGATATGATGAAGACGCTCGGCGGCGGAAAACTGGGTGGACTTAAAAATCTGCTCAGCAGCGGATTTGATATGGATAAACTAAGCGCCGCTATGTCGTCAGGCAGAAAAATAAAACAGCGTTCAAAACGAAAAAGGCCGGCAAGGCGAAGGGGGAAAATAAAACGGCGATAATAAAGAACAGCCCACGGGACAAGACCCGTGGGCTAAAAAGCGTTATATTTATAACCCACGGGACAAGACCCGTGGGCTAAAAAGCATTATATTTATAACCCACGGGACAAGACCCGTGGGCTGAAAAGCATTATATTTATAACCCACGGGACAAGACCCGTGGGCTAAAAAGCGTTATATTTATAACCCACGGGACA
>CAZMCN010000175.1:0-3385 GCA_964564845.1 uncultured Pirellulales bacterium
TTTCAGATGCCAGATGCCGAGATTATAAGCAAATCCCATCTTCCGTCAATCTACATTATTTACGCTAAAAGATATTCGTTGATTTTGGTTCAAAATCACGGCCTTTTTCGCAGATGCCGCTGGCTGTGTTACTAATCAGACCCTGACAGACCCTGATTTTGCGAAAAACCCCGGAGGCGACAATTACGGTTTGAGGCGATTATCAGTGCTGATAACCGCAAAAATTTGCAAAAAAAAAAAAAATTTTCCTTTATATTTATACCCTCTTACTATACATTGCCATTCGAAATCTTGGTTTTTTGTTCGTTTTCCAGCTTTAATGGTAGGTGAGTATCAATTATGAGCTTTTCCTGCCTTTGAAGCGTTTTTACTGTAACTGGCTAACTTGATTGCATAGGAATTTGTATTAGCTGCAGGAGGACGCAAAGCTCTAAAAATAAAGTTTGCCACGAAAAGCCACATGAACAATGAACTACGAACAACGAACTACGAACAACGAACAATAAACGGGCTTTCAGTATCTGCAACTTAGGATCAGTTGCTATATGCAACTCAAGGGCTTTTGTAAATCCTATCCGTTAAGGATTTACCCAAAAAACTAAAAAATGTTAATTTAGGAAATTTAGGTGTTGACAGGCCAGTGCGAGAAGTGGTATAATGTTACGATAGGCAACATGGGGAAGATATGCAACCTCGTTTTGTGAATGGTCAGTTTCGGAGCTAGGCTTAATTGGCCTTTGGATACCTAAATCATTAGGGCAAACGAAGTGATTCGTTTCAGAGTTCATATCATGAGTTTGAGAGCTCGTTCGAGCTTTTATCTAATGTGGTAATTGGTATTCATAGGTCAATTTAAGGAGATTAATTATGGTTAGCTGGAAAAAGTTGATGTGCGTGGCGTTTGTCTGCTTCTACCTGGGATTTATGGTGTGCCTCGCGAATGCGGCTCAAAAAGCACCTGAGCCCGAAACTGCTAAGACCAAAGCTGAGTTAAAACGCGAGAAAAAGGCGCGGGATGCCGAGAAGATTAAGGCTAAACGTGAGGCTGCTGCAAAAGCAAAGCGTGAAGCCGCAGAAAAAGCCAAAGCCGAACGTAAAGAAAAAGCCAGGCTTGCTGCGCTGGATGCCGAGGCCAAAAAACAGGCCAAAGCTCAAATCGCCAAGGCAAAGGAAGAAAAGAAGGACAAGCTGGCAGCACTGGATGCTAAAGACCAGGAACAGGCAAAGGAAATTCAGGCCGAACGCAAAAAGCTCAAGAGCAGGTTTATTAAAGACAAGGCTGCGTTAGCTGCAGAATCCAAACAGGATAAAGCAGAAGCAAAAAAACGCAAAGCAACAAAGCAGGAAATGGCAAAACTGGATACGCAGTATAAGACCCAGCTTGCCCGTATCGAAGCAGGGTATAAGACAGATATCGCAAAGCTTAACGAAAAAGCTGATAACCAAGCCGAACAAATTGCTCTACAGAAAAAGCAAATAAAAAAGCAGTATCAGGAAAAGGTCGCAAAAATCAATCTTAAGTTTGCACGCCGAAAAGAGGAACTGCTGATTCAGAAACTGAAATTACCCGAAGATACCACACCTCAACTGGCAGTGAAAGAATTGAGTATCACCGGCAATGTCTTAATTCCAACTGCTGAGTTGCTGGAGAATATGCCTTTGGTGTATAATGCCTCCGACAAACCACTCGAGAAGGCTGATAAAGGCGACCTCTATGACTTTAGGGTATTGAGGGATGTAATTTTACAGCCAGGCCAGACTCGCCAGGTCTCTACAAGAACGATTCAGGGCTTTACCCAATACATTCTCTCAGTTTATCAGGACCAGGATTATGCGGGTATATATGTTTATGTGCCTGCAGGTGCCCTACGGGCCGGTGTGGAGCTCAAGGACGGTATCCTGCCTGTAGAAGTGCTTGAGGCAGCGGTTACCGCAGTTACAATATCTCCCTACGACCCCGACCAGAAGAAAATGGAAAAAGGTTTTCTCCGCACAACTGCTGTGCGCCAATGGTCGCCGATAGAAGTCGGGCAGGTAGCAAATCAAAAAGAACTGGATGATTTTGTCAACCTGCTCAACCTCAATCCCGATAGATACGTCTCAGCAAGGGTAACCAAAGGTATTGAGCCGAACACCCTTTCAGTGAACTATGATATTTACGAAGCGAACCCCTGGCATTTCTTCATCCAGATGGACAACTCCGGCACCGACGAGAGGAAGTGGTCACCCAGAAGCGGCATAATCAACACCAATCTGCTTGGCTTTGATGATACGTTTACCGCGATTTATCAGGCACCATGGTTTTGGGAGTCGGATTGGGATGAGAATTACTCGCTCTATGGCAGTTACGATTTTCCCATTTGCGGACCTCGCCTTCGACTGAATGTTTATGGCGGATACAGCGAGTATGATATACCGTCCGGAGGCATCAATTTCATGGGTAGCGGTTCGTTTGTCGGTGGTAAGTTGCGCTATAACGCCTTCCAGACGAACGGCTGGTTCTTTGATGTTACCACCTCTTTCAGCCACGAAAGAAGCAGGGTTACTTCTTCGTTGGCTGCGCTGTTCCCGGGATTTTTTGCAAGCGACGTTGAGTACCAGTTGTGGGGCATTGGTCTGGATGTCCACCGCAAAGATGATATGTCCGACACTTCCGTTGCAGTTGAAAGACTTCAAAGTATAGGGGGTTCCAAAGAGGCGCATTTCAAGGCTGCACGGACAAACACCGACGATAATTTTACTATCTACACGGCCACAGCCGCTCACAGCCAGTTCCTCAAACCTGATAAGGTCGAGAGAATCAGCGGTACTTTCAAGTACATATACCCCACTGCGAGACTGGTCCCTGCAAGGATGACCACCTTCGGCGGGATGTACACCGTCAGGGGATATGATGAATTTGATATTGTTGCCGACGGCGGATTGCTCGCATCAGCTCAGTATGAATATGACCTGGTAAAGTATGACGAGGCAAAACAGACGCCTGAAGTCAAGCAGATGCAGAGGCAAAAAGGCGAAAAACCCTTCATCAGGAAGCTGGCCCCCTTGGCGTTCTTCGATTACGGCCGCGCCAGAACCAGAAACACCGTAGCCGGCGAAAAAGGCGACCAGACACTTGCATCGGTAGGTACCGGTGCACTTGTAGAGCTTGGCGATAACTTCAGCGGAGGAGTATATTACGGCTGGCCGCTGACAGGAACCGCCGGTACCGACAAAGGTCAGGGAAGATTCAACGTCGGAATGATGCTGAGATGGTAAAAATTTTCCCGGCAGCGTAGTCGGGATATAGATATAGAGTATAGATGGAGCTGTAAAATGAAGGTTTTTATATAAACTGTACTTTCCAAAAAGAAAAACGCTAAGCAACAAGCTTTAGCAGCTTATA
>CAZMCN010000176.1:0-3374 GCA_964564845.1 uncultured Pirellulales bacterium
TGGTACTATTATACAGGATTAAAGAGGCTTTTTCAACAGCCCCACTGTCCCTATTTACCTATTTATTCTACAGCCATAGGGAGAGGCTTCCGGAAAAGCACCCGCTGTGATAGGCTCTGATTTGTGGGGTAGTAACAGCCATTCCCATCTTGGCCATATAGGTAGCCCTGCTGTGATAGGCCCTGATTTGTGGGGTAGTAACAGCGCTGCACCAATTCTATGCCACGTGCTATATGCTGTGATAGGCTCTGATTTGTGGGGTAGTAACAGCCTCCCATTGAGAAGATTAGATTAGGCCCTAGCTGTGATAGGCCTCGATTTGTGGGGTAGTAACAGCAGAAGTTTTTAAATATGAGATGATGAAATAAGATTGCGACGGCTAAATAACCCTGCGTAAAACGTGAATGGCCCCTGCCGCAAGCGGCAGGGCTAAACGTGTTAAGATGGTTCGATAAACTTAGGGCAGGTATTGGCGATTTACTATTGAGGTTGAGAAGTAGTAGAACCCCTTGCAGAGCAAGGGGCTAAGCGAAGCGGAAAGCTCCCTCCTTTGCACGAGGCTATGGAAGGCAGGCAGGGCGAAGCCAGAGCTTGTTTTTTATAGGTATTGACAATTGATGATTTTGGCTTATATTCAGCGTTTCGGGTTTTATCCCCTTAAGGGTAATAAATTCCCGCGACGGGGATTGTAACTTATTGTTTTAAAGGTACTTGCCCGCGAACTGTAAATTTCAATCGTGAGCACCATAAATTTCGAGATTTAGCGAGAAGTAGAATGATAAATGTCAATGAGAATTTTCTTAAACTGGAGGCGGGGTATCTGTTCCCTGAAATCGGCAGGCGTATAGGGGCCTTTAAGGAGCAAAACCCCGATGCCAAAATCATCAGCTTAGGCGTCGGCGATGTAACTGAGCCATTAGCGCCGGCGGTAATCAAGGCGATGAAAAAAGCGGTCGATGAGATGGGCAATATAGATACCTTCCGCGGCTACGACGCCGGCGGAATAGGTTATGAGTTTCTACGAAAGGCGATAATTGAAAACGACTTCAACTCGCGAGGAATCGAACTTGAAACGGATGAAGTTATTGTAAGCGACGGGTCCAAGTCCGATACGGGCAATATTGGCGAAATATTCGGCCTTGCAAATGTTGTGGCGGTGGCCGACCCTGTCTATCCGGTGTATGTTGATACGAATGTTATGGCCGGCAGGACAAAAGGCGCGACTGAAACAGGTCAATTCGAGGGTATTGTTTATATGCCTTGTACGGCGGAGAATAATTTTACGCCGGCTTTTCCCGCTGAGCCGGTCGATTTGATTTATCTGTGCTTTCCGAACAATCCTACCGGTGCGGTGGCGAGTAAAGAAGTCCTGCGTCAATGGGTCGATTACGCAAGAGCGAATAAGGCGGTGATTCTTTTTGACGCTGCTTATGAGGCCTTTATTACCGACGGTGATATTCCGCATTCGATTTACGAGATTGAGGGCGCCAGGGACGTTGCGATTGAGTTTCGCAGTTTTTCCAAGAGTGCAGGCTTTACCGGTGTAAGGTGTGCCTTTACCGTTTTGCCGAAACAGGTCAAGGCCTATACCGGCGACGGCAGGGCGGTTGAGCTTAACAAGTTATGGCGGCGTCGTCAGTGCACAAAGTTTAACGGTGTATCTTATATTTCGCAGTGCGCGGCAACGGCTGTCTATAGTCCGCAGGGTAAAAAGCAGAACCGGCGGATTATTGATATTTATATGAAAAATGCGGCGTTGATTTGCCGGGAGCTCGGCAGGTTGGGTTACCAGTTTTATGGCGGCGTGAACGCACCGTATATCTGGCTAAAGACGCCGGAGGGGATAAGCTCGTGGGATTTCTTCGACCTTCTGCTGCAAAAGGCGAATGTGGTCGGGACGCCGGGAGTCGGATTCGGCCCGGCGGGCGAAGGATATATCAGACTAACCGCTTTTGGCAGGCCTGAAGATACGGCCGAAGCTATGAAAAGATTTGCCTGGCTTTAATGATGGCTGAGCCGACAACAGCATATATTGGTTTAGGCAGCAACCTTGGTGACAGAGCAGGGTTTCTGGATAAAGCGATTCGGATGTTAGGCGAGAGCGAACAGGTCAAAGTGGTTCGTTTGAGCGATATAATCGAGACGGCCGCAGTTGGCGGGAGTAATCAGCCGAAATACCTCAACAGCGTTGCCGAGATAAAGACGTTACTTGGCCCGGAAGAGCTGTACAGGAGAATGACTGATATCGAGGAGGCGCTTGGCAGAGTAAGAACTGAAAAATGGTCGCCGAGGGTCATTGATTTGGACCTATTGGTGTATGGAGAGCAGGTAATCAAAAGCGACGATTTAACTGTTCCGCATCCGCAGATGCACCTTCGCTCGTTTGTGCTCAAAGGTCTGTGCCGGCTTAATCGTCAATTGGTTCATCCTGTTATGCAGGTATCGGTTACCGAGCTGGCAGGGCGGCTTGGCGGTGGCGCTTTTACGCTCAATCACGACTTGCCTCAGCTTGTGAGTCTGGCGGGTGTCATCGGCGTGGGCAAAACGACATTGACGAAAAAACTCGCGAATTATTTCGGCATTAAGGCGTCGTTTGAATCCTACGATACAAACCCATATATGCCGCAGGTCTATGCTGGCAGGAAAGATTTGGCGCTGGATTCGCAATTGTATTTTCTCATCAGCAGAGTTGAGCAGTTAAATCATAACGTTTTAGGGCCTGGCGAAATGGTCGTCAGCGACTATGTCTTTGACAAGGAGATGATTTATGCCAGTCGGCTGCTCAATTCGCAGCAACTGTCCAGGTACTGGAAGTATTATCAGCCGTTCAGGGCGGCTATTGCTTCGCCGGTATTGGTGGTGTATATGACTGATTCTATGCGGAATTGTCTGGGGCGTATCCACGAGCGTAATCGGCCTTATGAGCAGAATATTGAGCCGCATTTTTTAGAAGCTCTCGGCGGCGATTATGAAAAACTTTTTGACGATTGGAAAAGTTCGCCTGTAATCCGTATATCAATGTCGGAGTCGGACTATACTCAGGAAGCTTCGGTTGAGTGTTTGGCTGAGCAGATAAAACATTATATTGCCGTGTAAATTTTTTTTTGATAATAGTTTTTTGCTGCTTTAGAGAAGGGGAAAATGGAAGTTGCAGAAACAATAGAGTCGGTAAGGGATTTTGTAAAGGCCGCCCGCATCGAAGGCAAAAGAGTCGGCCTTGTTCCGACGATGGGTGCGCTGCATATCGGGCATACTTCACTAATCGAAGCGGCTGTGGAGCAATGCAGCTTTGTGGTGGTGAGCATTTTCGTCAATCCGGCGCAGTTCGGTCCCGGCGAAGATTTTGAAAATTACCCGCGTCCGGTAGAAGCGGA
>CAZMCN010000177.1:0-3278 GCA_964564845.1 uncultured Pirellulales bacterium
GTTCGCCACTGCCTTCATCACCAGTTGAGGAGGTATGCTATTGTTATCCAACAGGGGACTTAAACGAAGATTATAAAGTTGACCATCGAGATTTTTCCATACTGGCACTTGAATGGCTTGAGTCTTCAATCAAATAAGGAGAGTTTATAGTTATGAGTTCATAGTTCATAAATAATGAACGATGAACTATAGACAACGAACCATATTATTCCCATTCAATCGTAGCCGGCGGTTTGCTCGAGATGTCATAGACAACCCTGTTAACACCGCGAACCTCATTTATAATCCTGCTTGATATTGCGCTCAAGATTTCATAAGGAATTTTTGAGAAGTCAGCGGTCATAAAATCCGCGGTCTCAACAGAGCGAATCGCAATAACATTTTCATAGCTTCGTTCATCGCCCATCACCCCGACGGTTGAGACGGGCACGAGGACGGTCAGAGCCTGAGCTATTTTTTTATACAAGCCGGCTGATTTAATTTCATCTATTAAGATTTCGTCGGCCGCCCGCAAAATCCGAAGTTTTTCGGATGTAACTTCGCCGATTATTCTCACTGCCAGTCCCGGTCCGGGGAAGGGGTGACGCCAGATTATATCATCCGGCAGTCCGAGGTATTCGCCGACTTTTCGCACTTCGTCCTTGAATAAATCCCTCAACGGCTCAATCAGTTCGAAGCCTAATTCGGCAGGGAGGCCTCCGACATTGTGATGGAGTTTGATATTAGCCGCCGGGCCGCCGTCTTTTGAGCCCGACTCGATAACATCGGGATAAAGCGTGCCCTGAGCGAGAAATTTGGCATTGGGAATCTTCGATGCTTCGGACTTAAAAGCCTCAATAAATTCGGCTCCGATTATTCTGCGTTTCCGCTGCGGCTCTGTTACGCCTTTGAGGGCCTGTAAAAAGTGCTCGGACCAATCAACAACGCGCAAATCTATATGAAAATGGTCACGGAAAGTTCCAACAATGTACTCACGCTCATTTTTTCTAAGCAGACCGTTATCGACAAGAATACAGACAAGCTGGCCACCTATGGCCTTATGGAGTAAAGAAGCGACGACGGATGAGTCAACTCCGCCGCTCAAACCGCATATTACCACATCATCACCGACTTGTCTGCTGATTGCTTCGGTGGTATCAGTAATGAAGTCACTCATTTTCCAGTCGCCGCCGACGGCGCAAATGTCATACAGGAAGTTGCCTAAAATCACTGACCCCTTAGGTGTGTGAGAGACCTCAGGATGGAACTGGACGCCGAAAAAATTCTTTTTCTTATGCTTTACCGCAGCAAACGGGCAGTTTTGCGTAGCCGCCAGTCTGGTAAAATCATCGCTTAATTCGCCGACCTGGTCGCCGTGGCTGGCCCAGGCGGTGATTGAATCGGGCAGGTTAGAAAACAAATCATCCTTTTGAAGTATAGAGAGATTTGTCCGTCCGTACTCATGCGATTTGGCGGGAGTGACTTTTGCGCCCAGCAGTTTACAGCCGAGCTGCATTCCGTAACATATCCCCAGAATCGGCACACCCAATTCAAGGATTTTTTCATCGCATTGGGGTGCATTGCCGTCTCTGACACTTGCTGGAGAGCCGGACAGTATCAGGCCTTTGACCTTTAACTTTGCCAGTTGCTCTGCTTTTATATCGCAGCGGCAAATCATCGAATATACATTGTGCTCGCGCACCCGCCGGGCTATCAACTGTACGTATTGACTGCCAAAATCAAGAATGGCTATCATCTCATGCATCATAAGAGCCGCTCAATAAAAGATTGCCGTGAAAGAACCCTTCCGAGCGTTTTTCTAACTCCTATTAGAAAAGACTTGGTCTTTGTAGTGTTTCTTTTCGTCTTCGGTAGTAAATAGTTCTGGATTTTTGTAATCGAATTTAAATTGTTTAATTCGTTTTTCAGCTAACTTTATATACTCGGAGTTTGTGTCATATCCTATATAATAACGATTAGCTTTTACTGCCGCCATAGCGGTCTGTCCACTACCGATAAAGGGGTCCAAGACAATGTCTCCTTCAAAAGTATAAAGCTGAATAAGTCGATAAGGTAATTCCACGGGGAATGGCGCTGGATGACCAATACTTTGAGCAGAAACAGCAGGAAATGTCCATACACTTTTAGTCCACTCGAGGAACTCATCTCTGGAAATTGTATTTTTTTTCTTACCTCTTTTCCTGGAAAATGACTCTTTGGAAAAAACCAAAATATATTCGTGAATATCTCTCAATACCGGATTACATGCTGACAGCCAACTACCCCAGGCAGTAGAAGGGCTCGCACTGTTGGCCTTATTCCATATAATTTCACCCCTCATAAAAAAACCGATGTCGAGCATATCTTCAATAATGTATCTGTGCAGAGGGATGTATGGTTTCCTACCAAGATTGGCAACGTCTATGCATGCCCGGCCACCTGTAACCAGTTTTTTATATGTTTCCTTAAATACAGTCCGTAGCAAATCCCTGTATTCCTGTAGAGACAAGTCTTCATCATATTCTTTTGTCACATTATAAGAAGACATCAGAACTCTCAAACAAAGATTTCTTTAACTGATTTCTCCAATTTTTCTCTCAGGAACACTTGGTTCACAGTATATCTTCTCCTGTTGAAAGAAACCCTAATAAGCCAATCTTGCTTATTGAACTTATGAATTACGTTTGCATACTCAAATTGCCTATGGCAGTTTGCACAAACTAAAACAAGGTTCTTTGGGTGATTAGCTTTTAACGGATTGATATGATGCATTTCAAAATACGGTTTACCGTCTTCCTTTAGAAACCAAAAATCGCATACTTGACAATGACCGCGATAAATATCGCCCAACATAACTCTTATATTAGGCGGCACGCTTTCTCTGGTTTGTCTCGAGCGCTGTTTTATGTATCCCCTTTCTTTCAAAGGCGTGGCGGTAACTATCCTGTGATACTCTTTAAGCATAACTCTTTGTTTGTCCAGCGCTGTCCAGTTTGAAAGTCTCGTGATTTCATCTGAAGCTTCTATCTCATCTCTTGCGATATCAAGATTTTTTTGTATCTCTTCGGTTTTTTTAACAAATATACGCTCTGGAATTAATCTGTAAGTGAAGCTCTCCTTATCTATTAATTGAATCACTATTTCATCGCCTGACTTAATCTTATTTCGTTTAAACCATTCTGCCATCCCTCCAATTCTGCACTCACGGGTAGCACTTTTGTATGAAGAGTAGTTTTTTTGATGTAAAACATCTGAATCATCCAAATAAACCTTTATGTTAGTATTATATTTGGGAAACC
>CAZMCN010000178.1:0-3198 GCA_964564845.1 uncultured Pirellulales bacterium
CAAGCCCGACCGATTTGCCGATTTGCGTCAATCTCCTGTCTGCGTTATCGGCCCTTAGCAACAATCGATACTCTGCTCGTGACGTGAACATCCGATAAGGTTCATCGCATCCCTTTGTAAGCAAATCGTCTATCAAAACCCCGATGTAGGCCTGGTCTCTGCCGAGCACAACCGGCTCGGCATTCTGGAGCTTTCTGGCCGCATTGATTCCTGCGATGATTCCCTGGCCGGCCGCCTCTTCGTAACCGCTCGTGCCGTTAATCTGGCCCGCTAAAAAAAGACCCGATATCTTTTTGGTCTCAAGACTGCTCATAAGCTGAATCGGCGGACAATAATCATATTCAATCGCATAGCCATACACAACAATCCGGGCCTTTTCCGTCCCCGCCAACAGCTTGAGCATCTCTTCTTGAACGTCCTTCGGCATAGACGTAAAAATCCCGTTACAGTAAATCGTCTTTATGCTTTCCTCTTCCGGCTCTAAAAAAATCCTGTGCTGTTTTTTATCTGCAAATCTGACGACTTTGCCTTCGATACTAGGGCAATAGCGCGGGTCGGTGCCCTTTATTTGCCCCGAAGAAAGCGGGGCGCGGTGCAGGTTATCAATCAGCAGCTTATGTATCTTTTCATCGGTATAGGTAATCCAGCAGGGCACCTGCCGCCGCTCTATCTTCTCGGTCATAAACGAAAAAGGCGCCGGCTCCTCATCGCCCAACTGTATCTCTAACTTGTCAAAGTCAACTGTCGCTGCATCTAATCTCGGGGTCGTATCGGTCGCCATTCGCCCAAGCTCAAGTCCTATCCGTTTCAGACTCTGCGAAAGTCCCACACTTGCCGGCTCACCGATTCTGCCGCCGACCCATTTCTCTCTGCCCATATACATCAGGCCCCCGAGAAATGTCCCTGTTGTAACAACAACCGTCTTCGCAGAATATACCGAGCCGTCTTTGCAGCCCACACCCCGCACCCTGTTATCTTCCGTGATTATCTCGGTCGCTGTAGCTTCGACAATGCTTAGATTTTCTGTTTGCTCAAGCGTCCTCTCCATCCATTTTTGATATTTGTACCTGTCGGCCTGGGCACGAGGCGACTGAACAGCGGGGCCCTTCGAGCGGTTCAGCATCCTGAACTGAATCCCCGTCGCATCTATCGCAAGTCCCATCAGTCCGCCCAGCGCATCGACTTCACGCGCTATTTGTCCCTTTGCCAGTCCGCCTACAGCCGGGTTGCAGCTCATCGCTGCTATCGTGTCTTTGCTAATGGTTATAAGGCAGGTCTTGGCGCCTATCTTCGCCGCAGCGTAAGCTGCTTCGACACCGGCGTGACCGCCTCCTATAACAATGCAGTCGAAATCATTTGCCTTCATCAGACTCTCTCATCGCCACCGCCGAGGCAATTGCGAAATTTGCCGTGTGGGTAATGCTTACGCTTATATGTTTAATCCCAAGTCTATTGGCGATTTCTTCCACCTCCCCCACAAGGGTAACCTCCGGCTGACCGGCGGCATTGTTCACTATCTCGATATCGGTCCAGGCGATTTTACCCCGCCAGCCGGTGCCTACCAGTTTCAAAATCGCTTCTTTTGCCGCAAATCGACCCGCAAGCTTTTCTACCGAATTTTTATTCGACTCGGCATAGGCCTGCTCGGCTGACGTGAAAATCCTCTCTAAGAAACGCTCGCCGTGTCGGTTTATCATTTCCTCTATCCGCCCAAAATCCACAAGGTCTATGCCGTGTGCTATTATTTCCATCTCTCAATCCCGATTGACAATAGCTCGAATACCTGCTGTTCACCGATTACCATATTACCGCTCATCGGTTATTTATTCGGTAGATTTCTTCCAGGCAGAAATCTATAAATGCATCTATATTACTCAAGGCCGCCTGCCGCAGCAGTTTTGCCTCAAGCTCATCGACCGCTTTTTTCCGCCTCTCAAGTTTGATAGTCTGTTCTATTTCTTTCTGAACTTTTTCAAACGGTTCGGCGTTTGTTACCTGTTTCTCCTCCAGTTTCATTATGAAAATATGTTCACCTGCCTCTATTGGCCCGGCAATCTGGCCAAGCTCGATTTTTTCAGCTTCGCCGGCAAGAACATCATACGGCTCAGCCAAAGAGCTCGGCTGCAACGGCTTCCACAATCCGCCAAACACCGCCCTGTGTCCGTGCGAGTGTTTTTTGGCCAAATCGGCAAAATCTTCTCCCATTAGTAACTCAAGACGAAGTTCCATCGCAAGCTCTTTTGCCTTATCCAGACGCCCCTGATTAGCACCTGCCGCCTCCAGCTTCGCCGAGTCAATATCAATCAGCCGAAACGTTATAGTCGCCGGCGTAGAGAAAATCTCTTCTTTCATTTCATTATAGCGGCTCATCAATTCGCCGTAGGTAACCGGCTGCTCGTCAGGCAGTTGTGATGCTATATAAGATTGGTTGATAATCTCCTTTTTCTTGTATTCCTTAAAGTCTGCCCAGTTCATACCCATCTCTTTGAGGACCCTCTCCGCCTTGGCGTAATCTCCCTCGAAGCTTACAATAAATCTGCGAACTTCCGCCTCTACCGCCTTCTCCAGTGCCTCGTCGATATTCTCACCCAGATGCTTTTTGGCCTCGTTGTAGAGCAGAATATTCGTAACTTTCGTTAAAACGAGTTTTTTAAGCCGCCCCCCTGCGCTTGCCTTAAACTGCCACAGGTCGTTTGTTTGCGCGGCCGGCCTGAAATATTCCGCTAAAGGCTCGACTATTTCGTCGGACGTTATCGCCTCACCCCCAACCGCCAGAACAAAACCACCTGTTGCTTCCGGAAAACCGTCTTTTTGAGCAAGAGGAATCTTTGCAAGTTCTTCTTTGCTGAATCTCGGCTTATCACTGGCCCCGCAGCCGCCAAACAATAAAATTACACACACCGGCAAAAAAACAACCTTATGCATCGCCTGTTTCTCCAAATTGCCTTTATTAATTCAAAGCCCTATTGTATCTTACTCGAACTGCCACTTCAACTTCTTAAACCCGTCGCGTCTGACAAATTCTACACGCCAATCATTAAACAGCATCGTTTTAATTTGCCGTTTTGCTTTTTGTTTCTTATTTCATCAGTGTCTATCCACGCCCTCTTCATAGGTGTCCGAAAATCTTTCTCAAAACGTTTATCAGCTTACCGGGCTCAAAATAGTTCTTACTCAACCGCAGATAAACCGTCTTCG
>CAZMCN010000179.1:0-3196 GCA_964564845.1 uncultured Pirellulales bacterium
GAATATGTTTCCCGCAAATCAACGAGTCTCATTTCGGGCATAGCCAGATTCATCACCCTTTTCGGCAAACGAACCATACTGAAATGTCTTTTACTTTTGCAGTTAAACAGTGTTTCCAACGCCGGCGTGGCACTGCCCAAAATACAATGTGCGCTACTTAACTGCGCCCGTTTTATCGCCACGTCTCTGCCGTTATAACGCGGCGCGGTATCCTGCTTATAACTCGGCTCATGCTCTTCATCGACAACGACAAGGGCCAGCTTAGGCACCGGAGCAAAAACAGCCGAGCGGGCGCCGATAATCACATCAGCATCACCTGTTCTTATCTTCTGCCACTGCACATTTCGCTGAGCGGCGCTCAGGCCGGAATGCATCACAGCAATTTTCTCAAATCGGCAGCTGAACCGCTGGACAGTCTGCGCCGTCAGAGCAATCTCCGGAAGCAAAATTATGGCGCGCCCGCCCTGCTGCAAAACCGCCTCAATCGCTCTTATGTAAAGTTCGGTTTTGCCGCTGTCGGTAACGCCATATAAAAGCGTCACGCCGAACCGCCTTGTATTCAGCTCGTCTTTTATATGAGCCAGCGCCTTTTGCTGGTCGTCGTTGAGGACTATTTCCTCCTGTTTTAACGCCGTCGGCTCCGGAATAGCGGGCAAAGATTGGAGGATTATTTTGTGGGCGATTTTGATAATCTGCTTTTGAGCCAAACTTTTTATCGGCGCCTCAGTACAATCGCTCTGAGCTAATAAACTTTGCATTTCTATGGCGCTATCCGCCCTGCAGGCACCTCTCTCTTTAAGTAAAGCGATGATTTGCTTTTGTTTTTTGCCCTTTAACTGTTCGCTCTGGTTTTCAAAATCCGCTGCGAGATAAACAAGTTTTTGTTTTTTTGCACCGCTTCCTTTTTTCACCGCCGCCGGCACCATTGCCGCCAGAACCTGCCCTAACGGGCAGACATAGTAACTGCTAATCCACCTTGCCAGCTCCATAAGGATGGCATCAATCAACGGCTCTTTATCAATTACTTTAACTGCCTTTTTTAACCTGCGCCCCCCCTTCCGCGCAATAAAAGACTCTTGTGGCGGTATATCCGCTTGTGTACAAAAGCCGGTCTGGATTTTATCTTTTCTGCCGAACGGCACTTCGACTCTCTGTCCGGCGCCAACAGGCCAAAGTGAATCCGGCACAAGATAATTAAACTCGCTATCGACAGCCGACTCAAACGCCACACGAATAATATGATTGCAGAGGCCGGCCTGTTCAGTCTCTTCTACCTCAAACAAACTGTCGGTTCTGTTACTCATAGCTATGAAGCGATTGTCCCAGCTTGCGCCGAAGATGTCAAGATTTCCACCCTCTCCAGCCGATATAAACTAGAAGGAAATTAAAATGTTTATCATCAACCCCAAAAAGCAGATGTATTCCGCCCCCGGTTCAGGCGTCTTAAGCTCAATTCTAACGAAACTACACCAGCCAACTGCATTTATCCTAAGCATCTTAATATCTATGCTCACCGGATGCGCTCAGACCCGATATGAAGCGTCAAATATCCATCCATTTTGCGAAAAACCATACGAGGAATGTTCGGCGGACCTCTGTAACTACAAATCGGTCCAGCAGCGCAGCGGACAGGACCCAAACCTATCCCTTGCGGTCGCCATCTCAGGCGGAGGCTGCCGCTCCGCTAACTTCGGCGCCGGAGCACTTCTGGAGCTGGAATGGACAACAAACCAGAATGCAACAAAAAGCAACATCCTTTGCGAGGTCGATTACTTCTCGACCGTCTCCGGCGGAGGATTCGCCGCTGCAGCCTATATCTCCAGCCTTCATGACCATCTTTACTTCAACCAAACATACGACGGTTATTCCTTCGCCTCCGCACTTAGATACCCGCCCGAGAACTATCAAACGATAAACTGTCCCTGCAAAAAACCACCCCCCAGAGACGAAACAACAGACCCCTGTATTAGAAGACATCTAAAAGGGTTCTACCCGGACATCGTTAAAGATATGGTAAAAGACGTCCTCTCGTTACTGCTGCCCAGCCTGTTTAGCCAGACCGGCTGTTTCGAACAAAGCATCGACGACAACATCCTCGGATACCGCTGGAGAAAAATGAAACTACAGACACTAACCAAAGACTGGAAACGCCGCCCGACACTGACACTTGCCGACGTATTCGTCAAAAAAGACGACCCCAACACCCAGGTACGTCTGCCGTACTGGGTCGCAAACACTACCGCCTATGAGAATGGGGCAATCTTTACCTTTACGCCGGATCACTTGAAGCTCTACAAAATCTATGGATATAAACACCGCTCAAAAAAATACAAACATCCCTCACAGAGAAACAACGACGAGTTTATCTGGAAAATGCCGCTCTCTGTGGCAGTCACAGCCAGCGCAAATTTCCCCGTTGCAACCTATCCCACCACTCTTTGGAACTCACTTGACCCAAACAACCCTTACCTGCACCTTTATGACGGTGGAATGGCCGAAAATATAGGCGTGATAACTGCGGTTAGACTGCTCGATAATGACTGTGATGATGCGGTAAAGACAAAGGCCATGATTGTTATTGACGCTTATCAGGGAACATTCACTCCCTTCTCCAACATCAGAAGGCCCCCTCCTCTTGGCAGTACTGCAATTCGCTCAATGAACATATCCCTCGACTCCTGGCATGGACGGTACCGTGAAATCACACGAAGTCTCTGCAGCGACAAGAGTATCGGCGTTGTGTTTGTCAGCTTTGAAGACCTGGCTGAATTGACCGACTGTGAGCCGCTCCTTGATTTCGGGCTTGCCCCGAATGACGTAACCAAACTTACTGCCAAATCCAACCGTAGCGCCGTACCATTTGATATGCTCCGCAACATTTCAACCTTAAAATTAAAGAACAAAGGTAAATTATCATCCGCCGAGCAAAATCTGCTCATTGCCGCAGGCAGATACGCAGTCCGCAAGAAAAAAAACGACATCTTAAACCTCCTGAACTGGTAATGCGGCACACTCTTCGAACGAAATATTTTTATTTCAGGGTGGCGAGCAGTTTAAGCAGGAACTTCCAGACATTGTCCACCGATTCGATATTAACCCGCTCTGTTACGCTGTGGGCACCTTCGATTGTTGGCCCAAAAGAAATCATATCCATACCCTCAAACTTTTTGCCGATAATGCCGCACTCAAGGCCGGC
>CAZMCN010000180.1:0-3132 GCA_964564845.1 uncultured Pirellulales bacterium
AAAAGACAGATCGCATCGATGCAAGGAAGCTGGCGGTGCTGTTGAGTATCGGCGAACTTCCAACAGTTCACGTTCCCAATAAGGAGATTCGTCAATGGCGGCAGATGATACTTCACCGCCGCAACATAGTTAAGGACGTATGCAGGGTCAAGAACAGGATACGAGCTGTTTTAAAGTCCGCCGGATATTTCAGGGTCGGCCATAAGGGCAGCTGGTGGAAGAAAGCCAATGTTTTGTGGATGTGTCAGGTGTCAACAGGGATTGAGTTATGGCAGATGCAGCTTGGGCAATTGATGGATGAATACGAATTCCACAATAAGCAGCTTTTGAAAGTTACCGAGCATCTGGACGTGTATTTGAAAACAAAACCTGGTGCGGTGTTATTGATGAGCATACCAGGCATTGGACCTCGCACTGCCGAGGCGGTTTTAGCCTATACGGATGATGTGGAGCGGTTTGGCAATTCGAGAGAGTATTGCAGTTATTTTGGGGTTGTTCCCAAGCTTGATGAGAGCGGAGACAATCGGCGGCTTGGTCACATAAGCAAGCATGGCCCAGGCGTTGTCCGATGGCTTTTGTGCGAGGCTACGTGGAAGTCGATAAGAAAGAGCGTTTCGCTGAAGCGTTTTTATGAGCGAGTGAAGAATGGCGACGATAAGCGTAAGAAGATAGCAATAGTAGCGGTTTGCAGGAAGCTTTTGAGCATAATGCGAGCGATGCAGACCACAGGCGAATTGTTTAATGAGGAACTTGTGCTTCGGCATTGCAGTGATGAGAATTTTACAAAGGCACCTGCAGGTAATGTTGAGTTATTGGTAGCGACACAGAAAGATTACAAACAGCGAAAGGCAATGGCCGAGCAACCGCCTCCGGAAGAGTCGATGCCGGACAACCTGTCGCCGACTGAGTTGATGGAACGAAAACTTCTGACTGAGCGTGGCCAAGAATTGTATAAGATTCGAGGTCGGACGGTCGAACCGGTATTCGGACAGATCAAGGATGTTCGCGGCTTTGACAGATTTATGCGGCGAGGAATTGAGGCTTGTCGCAGCGAGTGGTCGCTGATATGCGCGACGCATAACCTTTTGAAGTTGTGGCGAAGCGGAAAGGCCTGCTGGAATTGATAAAAAGGCTGTTTTTTATAGATTTGACGTGTAATTTTGCTTGATTTATTGGCAAAACACGATTACATACAAAACGGTCAACAAAGGTTGTATGGGAAACAGAGAATTGAGCCGTCTGTCCCAGATAGCCTTTGGATCCAATGGTTGGATTTGAAAATTATTGTGCAACAGGCTCTTCAGTTATTTAATTGAAACGGCACTAGATTTCGAATCTTAACCAAACCAAAGATTTTAACCCCCCTCTCGCGCACACACGCGTGCGTTAAGGTGTTAAGAAATTCAGTTTTAGCCCAAAATCTGCCATCGTATGTTCAAAACATTCACCATTTTTTGCAAAGATTTTTTGAAAAAAATAGGTGTAATTGGTACGGGGCAAGCCCTTTCATTGAAGATTTACAATTGACGATTGACGATTGGGGTTGAGATTTGTGGGTGGGTTTAGAAGGTCAGGTATTTTGCGGCTTTTAGCAGTCTTTTGGAGATTGGGCCGATGTCTTCGAGGCGGGACAATCTGGCCTGTCTTCTTCGTTGCAAAATCATCTTTACCGTTACCGGGCCCAGGCCGGGCACGCGCAAAAGAGCGAACTTCGAGGCTGAATTGACATTGACGGGGAAGCTTTCGGGATGATTGAAGGCCCAGATTTGCTTGGGGTCGTCTGATAAAGAAAGATTGCCGCTGCCGTCAAAAATGATGTCGGATTGTTTGAAGCCGTATTTTCGAAGTAGAAAATCGACCTGGTAAAGGCGATGCTCGCGTACGAAGATGTCGGCTGGTTTTTGCAAAGTAGTTTTTTCGCCGGTGATAGAGTCGTCGCCGGCGCCTTTCTGGTAGGCACTGAAATAGACCCTGTTCATATTGAGGCGGTCATAAAGGGCGGCCGCATACCTTACAATTTCGCTGTCGGATTCGCCGGCTGCGCCGACTATGAACTGAGTTGTGTGTTTTGTACGCACATATTTTGAGCCGGGCGAGGTGAGGCTGCTGATTAGCTTAATCGGCTCGATTATGTCGCGGATATAGTCTTTCCTGCTGGAAAGTTTTGCCAGATGTTCGCCGCCGGGCGTTTCGATATTGAGGGATACGGCGCTGGCGAGCGAAACGGCCTCTTCGATGGCGGCATCGCTTGCGCCGGGGATGATTTTTAGATGGATATAGCCGCGATAGGAGTATTTATTTCGTAAAGTTTTTGCGGTAGCGTTGAGTCTGTCCATCGTGTTATCTGGTGAGCCGAAGACGGCGGAGCTTAAGAACAGGCCAAAGACCTTCCCGGCGCTGAGGTAGTCGCAGAATACCCTGGCGGTTTCTTCGGGGCTCAGGGAGCATCTTGGGATGTCGGCCTGCTGTCTGAGGGGGCAGTATTTGCAGTCATTTGTGCAGACGTTGGAAAGGAGGGTTTTCAGAAGGACGCTTGTTGAACCGTTCGGCAGTGTTACCGGATAGAGCCATTTTCCGTCGCCGGCTCTTTTTCGGTGTTGTTCTTTGGATGCGGAGCAGGCACAGGCCAGGTCGTACCTGGCGTCGGCGCTGAGGATTTGGAGCTTCTTATGTGTATCGGGTTTGAGTACTGCGGCGAACATAGTTAGGCCCTTTGAACTGAACCGACGGTGTTGAATTATACAGTGCCGGAGAGTTTTGGGCAAGAGGATTTTATGATATTTAGAGCGAAAGTAAAATATCGCTTTTCTTGACTTTTGGGGGGATTGAGGTTATTCTCTAATAATAGCGCAACAGGTAATAGCAGAGGCGGTAAATAAGAGATGAAAGAAGCCAGAGAAATCACGGAACGTTTCGAGGATATGCGGATTCTTGATGAGCTCAAGAATTCGTATCTTAATTATGCGATGAGCGTGATAGTATCACGTGCGCTGCCGGACGTTCGCGACGGTTTGAAGCCGTCCCAAAGGCGCATCCTTGTTGCGATGAACGATTTGAATCTTGGGCCACGCAGCAAACACCGCAAGTGCGCAAAGATTGTCGGCGATACCAGCGGCAATTACCATCCGCACG
>CAZMCN010000181.1:0-3075 GCA_964564845.1 uncultured Pirellulales bacterium
TGCCGATAACATCCATAAGGCCCCCGACGGTGCTGCCCTCCTTGGCCATAGTGATAAACAGCTCACCAGGCTGTCCGTCCTCGTACAGCCCCACCGTCAGGTAGCCTTCGTGTTGTGCGACGGAAAATTTATGCGTTATGCTTTGTCGGGTGTCCGGCAGTCGTTTTCTAAACGGCCTGGCCGGCGGCACCGCCGCTTCAGCAGCAGCTTTTGCTTCTTTGTGTTTTTTGGTAGAAACCGGCTGAAGCTTCTTGGAACCATCACGATAAATCGCCACCGCTTTAAGACCGAGCTTCCAACCCTCCGTATAGGCCGCCGCAATTTCTTCGGTCGTACTTTCTTTGGGCATATTGATGGTCTTGCTGATGGCGCCTGATATAAACGGTTGAACCACCGCCATCATTTTAAGATGGGCGGAATAATGAATATATCTCTTGCCGTTACGCGGCTTAAACGCACAATCAAAAATCGGTAAATGGTCGGTATTGAGCTTTGGAGCGTCCTCGATGGTTTCATTTTCATCTATGTAATCACAGATAGATTTGATATCGTCGGCGCTGTATCCGAGCCTTTCGAGAGCCATGGGGACGGTTTTGTTAACGAGCTTTAGCATTCCTCCGCCGGCGAGCAATTTGTATTTAACCAGTGCGATATCCGGCTCAATACCGGTCGTATCGCAATCCATCATAAAACCGATGGTGCCTGTCGGCGCAAGAACGGCCGCCTGAGCATTGCGAAAACCGACCTTTGAGCCGGCGTCAAAGGCCTCATCCCATGCATCCTTGGCAGCGTTTCGAATATAGTCCGGACAGTGCGATTCTGGAATATCATAAGCACACTGCCGATGCATATTAATTACCTTGAGCATCGTCTCTCTGTTTTTGCCAAATTCTGGAAAAGGCCCTTTTATTGAGGCAATTTCGGCACTTGCAGCATAAGCGGTTCCCGTCAAGAGTGCACTTATAGCCGCAGCGAAAGACCTGGCCTGGTCCGAATCGTAAGGAAGAGCCAGACTCATAATAACCGAGCCAAGATTGGCGTACCCGAGGCCAAGCGGACGGAACAAATGGCTGTTGACAGTAATCGATTTGTCCGGATAGCTGCCGTTATCAACCAGAATTTCCTGTGCAATGATAAACATCCGAATCGCCCTTCTAAAGGCGGCAATATCAAAAGAGCCGTCCTCTTTGCGAAACTTCATAAGATTCAGCGAGGCCAGATTGCAGGCCGAATCATCAATAAACATATATTCGCTGCAGGGATTTGAAGCGTTAATCGGCCCTGAATTCGAACAGGTGTGCCAGCGGTTGATTGTGGTGTGATACTGCAGGCCGGGGTCGCCGCAAATCCTCGTGCCCTCGGCAATCAGCTCCATCAGCTCACGTGCCGAATGTTCCTGTACTTTTTCGCCTGTGGTAACGGCATAGGTGGCCCACTTGGCGTCCTTTTCCACCGCCTGCATAAACTCGTCGGTTACACGCACCGACAGATTAGAATTCTGAAACATCACGCTGCTGTAGGCCTCATTGTTGTAATCACCATTGTAGCCGGCTTCAATGAGCGCCCAGGCCTTTTTTTCTTCCTCGGTTTTGGAGGTAATGAATTCCTTAATGTCGGGATGGTCAACTTTGAGCGACTGCATCTTTGCCGCACGGCGGGTCTTGCCGCCGGACTTAATTACCGCCGCTATCTGGTCATAGACCCTCATAAAACTCAAAGGACCGGATGGTTTGCCACCGCCGGAGAGCTTCTCTTTGCTGCTTCGCAGTGTTGAAAGGTCAGTTCCGGTCCCTGAGCCGTGTTTGAACAGCATCGCCTCGCTTGTCGCCAGGCGCATTATGTCTTCCATCGAGTCATTAACCGACTGGATAAAACAGGCGGATGCCTGGGGATATTCATAGCTGTTTTCACAGGCAACGGCCGTATGCTTTTGCTGGTTCCAATGGTAATTGTGCTTGCTGCCGGCAACGCCGTAAACGTCGAATAGCCCGACATTGAACCATGCCGGCGAATTGAATGCCCCGCACTGATTGACGCACAACCAGGTCAGTTCGTTATAGAACACTTCAGCATCTTTATCGCTTGCGAAATAACCGTCCTTTTTGCCGCGGTCGGTAATTGTCCTGCAAACCCGATGAACTAATTGCTTTACCGAATTCTCCCGTTGGCCGGATTCTATATCACCGTAAAAATATTTGCTTGATACAACCTTAGTTGCCAACTGGCTCCACGAGATCGGCACTTCTATATCGTCCTGCTCAAAAATTACTTCCCCACTGTCACTGGTAATCTTAGCCGAACGCTTCTCCCATTCAAGCTGGTCAAAAGGATGAACACCGGCAGTTGAAAAGTAGTGCTCAATCTTCAAACCCTTTGATTCGACGGACTCTGGGATGGTTTGGGCTCGGTCTTGCTGATTCGTGAAAGGGTTGTCAGGGTCGAATTTCTGCGACATTTAAGTGCCTCCTTGCAAAAAAAAAGAAACCACAAAAGACCACAACATATAGCAAAATACTCTGGAAGCCCACAAGATGTAGTTGAAAAACTACAATGTGAAATATATTCGATTTAATCTAAAGTGCAAAGACAAAATTCATTTTTTTTTATAAATTTGTAATCTTTTTTCTTAGTCCTTATAGTTACTGAATCTATGGAAGAAAAAATTTTTCAGAACAGACTAAATTAAAGGTTTGTAACCTCGAGCCATCGCTGTGCAATCCACGCATGTGTCCACAAGTAAGGATGAACCGAATCAGCCGACCACTTTTCGTCCGGCAGCTGCCCGATTTGTTCATCAATCTTTTTCTGCAACGGCACTAAAACCGCATCAAACTCCTCAGCCATTTTATGCACCGTCTCGATATAAACCTGCAGGAGCTTAAACATTTGATTTTCCCTGTCGCTGCAAAACATAAACGGCTCGGCCAACACAAACCGGCAGCGGCACTGCTCTCTGGCCATCGAAAGTAACTGCCTGTATGTTGACTCATACTCATATACCTTCTCAGCCTCCCCTCCACAACTTGTATGTTGAAACCACACATCGTTTACGCCTATAAGTACGCTCAATATGTC
>CAZMCN010000182.1:0-3060 GCA_964564845.1 uncultured Pirellulales bacterium
GGATGCCCAAATGAACATAACTTCAGTTAATACAATGAACTACGAACTACGAACTGTTTTACCCAAAACAAACCCAATCAAACCCAACCTGTAGCGAGCTTGTCGAACCTATCTCAAACCAGCATCGCAAAGCGATTTCAACAAAATAATCAATTATCAACAATCGATAATCAATCATTTTCCTCCCCAGTCATCCCATCTTTCCTATTTTCAACCAGTTTGACCCTCACTAATTCGTTTTTTTGCGGGTTTATTTTTGTTTTTTCGAGTTTCACCATAAAATATCTCTCGCTTCTGCCGCAAATCTCCCCATTGCTGTTTTCTGTCAGTATTGTATCTGTCTGCCCGATAAACTGCTGTCTGAATTTATGTCCTAATTCGTCATTTAAATCCCGCAGGTCCTTTGAGCGCCTCTTTATAACTTCATTATTTACAGGAGCTTGCATTTTAGCTGCCGCCGTGCCTTCTCTCGCTGAAAAGCTGAAAATATGCATCTTTGCAAAGCCTGCTTCTTGGGCCAATTTGACCGTCTGCTCAAAGTCATCCTCTGTTTCACCCGGAAAACCAACTATCAAATCCGTCGTTATGGCCGGCCTGTCCAGTTTTGCTCGTATAAGTGCTGTTTTTTCCCGAAATTCTGCGGTTCTGTATTGCCGCCGCATTTTTGCCAGGATTGCATCCGAGCCTGACTGAAGTGATAAGTGCAGGTGCGGCATAATGTTACGGTGTTTACAAAAAACATCTAACAATCGTTCCGTTACATCTGCCGGCTCTAACGAGCTTAATCTAATCCTCGCAAGATTCGGTATTTCAGCCACTTTTTCAAGCAATTCAGCTAATTTATCGTTTTGTTTGCCAGCCCAGCTTTTCCTGTTAACGCTTTTTTTACCGTAAGAGCCGAGAAATATTCCCGTTAGAACGATTTCCTTATGTCCGGCTTCGACAAGCCCTTGCGCTTCTTTCAGCACTGCTTGTATGGGCTTGCTGTGAACAACAGGACGTACCTTAGGTATAATACAATAGCTGCAGTGTCCGTCGCAGCCGTCCTGAATCTTTAAAAAAGCTCTGGTACGGCCCTTAAACGATGTTATTGAGGTAAGTTTTGGCGGATTAGCCAATTTATTTTTACACTTGATTTTCGAGTTGTTTTTTGTTTTAATAACGGTGGTTCGGCAGGAATTTGGGTTTTGGCAGTTCGATACATCGACCTTGCTGTTGACTATTTGGTATAACATCGCCGCAAGGTCGTCTCGTTGAGTGATGAAATGTGTATTTTTTTGACTGGAGGTATTCAATTCGCCGATTTGTGTTTTAGGCAGACATCCGGAAACGACTATTGGGGCATCAGGACTTAGTTTTTGTGCTTTTTTGATATATTGTCGGCTCTTGGCTGAGGCGGTATGGGTTACGCAGCAGGTGTTGATTACAACCAGGTCGGACGCTCTTTCAGACTGCTTGACTTGGCTGAGTCCGAGTCTTTCAAGCAGTTCGCGAATTTGCTGGCTTTCATATTGATTTACTTTGCAGCCAAGGGTATTTATGGAAAAAGTTTTCATAATAATATGGTATAATCTATATTTGTTGAGACGGATTGACAAGGCAAATTGGCCTTGCCTTGTGAATCGTTAATTATAGTTTGAGAGCATTCGACTGTTATTAAAAGCTGAATGAGAGGTTAGTTATGGCATTAACTACCGGTGCAGTTTGGGCAATTGATATAGGCAATAATTCGCTGAAAGCATTGCACCTGAGCATTGCCGGCGGTGTTGTCGAAGTAATCGGCTTTGACAATATCCAGCACGGCAAGATTATTAGCGGAAGCGGTGTCAAACCCTCTGAAAGGGATGAACTGGTTGCATTAAGTTTACGCCGGTTTGTCGAGCAAAACGATGTTGGCAAAGACGAAATAATTATTTCTGTTCCCAGCAAAAACAGTTTTGCCCGTTTTGTGACCCTTCCGCCAGTTGAGCGGAAACGTATTCCTGAAATCGTAAGGTTTGAGGCTGCCCAGCAGATTCCCTTTGATATTGATGATGTGCAGTGGGACTGGCAGGTGATGGAGGAAAGCGGCAGTCCTGAAACGAAGGTGGGGATTTTTGCGATTCGAAATGATGTTGTTGGTGTTGAACTGGCGCCTTTTGGCGGCGAAAACCTTCAGGTCAACTACGTTCAGATGGCACCGATGGCTCTTTATAATTACATTTTGTACGACCGTCCCGAATTATGCAGGTCCGACAAACAGGCGGTCGTTGTCCTTAACATTGGTGCGGAAAATACCGACCTGGTAGTGTGTACGAAATCGACGGTTTGGCAGAGAAATATTCCGATGGGCGGCAATGCGTTTACCAAGGCGATAGCAGATACGTTTAAGCTCAATTTTCAAAAAGCAGAGAAGCTCAAGCGCACGGCTGCGATGAGTAAGTACGCCCGTCAGATATTCCAGGCGATGCGTCCTGTTTTTGCGGACTTAGCCTCCGAGATTCAACGGTCTTTAGGTTTTTACACCAATTCCACTCCGAATGTAAAATTGTCCAGGATAATCGCTTTGGGCGGGGGGACGAAGATGCGCGGACTGCTGAAGTATCTTCAGCAAACCTTTCAGATACCGATTGAAAGGCCGGATTCGTTTAAGAGACTTTCGATGGGTTCAGATGTTTCGGCGGTGAAATTTCATGACAGTGTTTGCGATTTTGGCGTTGTCTATGGTCTTGGGCTTCAGGGCCTTGGACTGGGCAGGATGGAGAGCAACCTTCTGCCTCGCAGTATTTCCAGGTCAATGGCGTGGAAAGCTAAGGCACGGTCCATTACAATGGCTGCGTGCCTTCTGCTTGTTGTTTCCCTTTTGGCTTTCGGAAGAGGAGTTTTAGACAGAGTCAACTACAACAGTAAACAGAGCATCAGACAAAAGAACGAACGTGTTGTTCAGGATGCCAGGGAGGCCAAGAACAACGTGGAGTCTCATAAAAGTCAGGGTGAAATTTATGAGGCGACGATACAGAAGAAATTTGACCTTTTTAAGTATCGTGAAGTACTTCCAGAGTTGTTTGAAACCATAATTTC
>CAZMCN010000183.1:0-3057 GCA_964564845.1 uncultured Pirellulales bacterium
CCTGCCGGCTTGACAACCCCGCCCGCGAATGATACTTGCTTTCCAAAGACGCCTAATTTTATCTGGCCGCTGAGTTGTGTCGATTTTATTCTCGATGCCTCGAACCCTTCGGCCACCTGGACATTTGCCCAGTCGTCGCAGCTGCATCCCTGACTCTTCAACTGCTCAATCTCTTTCGTAGATAATTGTCGAAATTTCGATGACATCTTTTTTTTCCTGTTAATTTTGGCCCTTTTCGTTAATCAGCGCCGCTAACATAGTAGCTTCTGTTTCTGTCTCGTCAAAGAAATTCTGAGTACCCGACGTCTAATCAGGATGAGAAAGTATACAGGGCACCGTCCTATAAATCAAGTTCTTTATACCCTCTTTGCGACAGCTCGGCTCAGCAGGTTTTTGGCCGGCGCAGAATAATTCACAGGCTTAATGTTATTTTTGTATCTGTCTTTGTAACTTTAAGTTCATCTGAGCAAAAAACGATAAGTATGAACCCGCCAAACAAGTGCGTAATAATCACATTTGAGGTCGGTGATGACAAAAAAAATTGAAAGCGAATGTAAATCACAAAATTTTCGGCAAAATTTGGAGTAATTCACTGGCAAACGCCGATGTGCTTTATATATATGAATCATATCAGGCTTGGACAATCTTCTTTGGGTTGTCTGAGCTGTTTTCAAGGATGAAACTATGTCAAATCAGCCGCGGGTGGCAAAGGTTTTAGCGGTCCTGCTGGTTTCGATGACGGCCGGCGCGATAGTCTTAATGACACTGAATAATAATCCTCCGTCTGCCGGCCCGTTTAGTCTGGCTGCTTATTACCGACTTGACCCTGTCGAGCAGGCAATTTCCTCTCGTGCCGCTCAATATCCGCACCGTTGGAATTGTATCGAAATTTACTATAGCCGCACCGGGGCCGGTAACATCGAGCAACTGGCCTCGCTGCGGGGATTGACCTCGCCCGAAGATATTAACTGCCACTTCTGTCTGTGCAACGGCCTCGGTGGCGATGACGGACAAATACAGTCAACCGAAAAATGGCAGAGACAATGGTCGGCAATACCCGACAGAACCTGGTATGGCACCGGTCAGACCATCCGCATTTGCGTCATTGCCGATGGCAAAACTGCCCGACCGACTGACTTCCAGTTCAAAAGGACACAGGCACTCATTGAGGCACTATGCAGAAAGTTTAACATTCACTCCGAATCCATCTATTATCCCGCTGATTGGCGATAGCGGCAAAGCCCCATAAAAAACTTTACATCAGCGGGAAAAAACAAAAATTGCGCGTCTGGAGCTGTTGCTTCTGCGCTCGGAAAGTAAGGGGAGAACTGTGTAAAAAAAATTGGCTGTGCCCGTAAAAAGCACAGCCAATTGTTTGGTTTTATTGTTTATATCTTCGAATTACCACTCATAATCCCATCTGTGGTCGTCATCTCTTGGGCGTTCGCCGCGTCCTGGCTCGTCATCAAATCTTGGCTCACCCAGACCTCTGCGCATTCGGCCCATACCTTGACGCATTTGACCCATACCTCGTCCCATACCTCTGGGCGGCATATCTGCACCTGCTTTATCCATTCTTCTGCTTTGCATACCTCGACCCATCCCTCGGTATTGTATATCTCTGTCCATCCCTCGGCGTTCCATACGTTGACCCATTCGCCTCATATCTCGGCCAATTCTGCACATACTTCGACCCATTCGCCTTATGCCTCGGCCCATTCGACCCATATCTTTATGGAACCGGCACGGACATTCTTCTGCTCCGGCCCGCATACGTCGTGCTTCCGGGCGACTCGCCTTAAAGTTCCTCTCGATTTCTACCTCCCTGCCTCTGCCGCGGCCTCTTTTTTCAATGCGAATCTCCACTTCTTCCCTGTCGTTCCTTCTTCGGACTTGTCTCTCGATGTCCCTTTCGGTACGTGTGGGCCTGTCTCTTACTTCAGCACGTCCAGTAGCCTTTCTTTCGGCATGCTCAATGATTTCTTCGGCTTCTCTTTCAGCTCGTTCGACAATTTCCTCGGCTTTTCGTTCAGCACGCTCGATAATCTCTGTAGCTCTTTGTTCGGCCTGTTCAGGCCGCCGTTCGATTTCTTTTGCAACTCGTTGCCGACGCTGTTGCATTTGCTTCTGCTGCTGTGTTTGCTTCTGCTGCTGTGTGGCTTTTACTTCAGGCTTGCCTTTTTTCTCCTCAACAGCAAAGCTATCAGCCCCTGTTAGAAAAATCACCGACAAAATGACCGGAATAATTTTTTTCAACATTTCTTGTTCCTTTCTGCTTTAAACTTGTTTTTCTGTTGTGCATTTCACACTTACAGACGCATTCAAAGCCCGATTTTATTGCGGTTTTTGGCCAAAATTTGCAAGAAACACTGAAAAACGCTCAAATTGTGTGTTTTTTGGTGCATTTGGTCTTCAACAGTCCGAAGTTTTTTCCCTCTGTCAAAACGACCCATGCCCTCCAGTCTTTTTTATTGATTCGCACCGGTTCGATGCTTTTGACGTCCTCCAGCCACACTAAAAAGGCGAATTTACACCCCATTTTGCCCTGCCAGTATTCATCGCTGCCCTTGATTTGGTCGTTGTACCGCTCTTTTAGCCCGGTTATCTGTTCCGGCGTCAGGTTCTCGTATTTTTTGACTGCCGCCGCCCTTGCCGTAGCACACACCAGCCCGCTGCTTTCTTTGAGCCATAGTGTATCGCCGGCCCAGACCCTGCCGAAAGGACTATGTCTTGTTTTGCTCAAACGAGATTCAATCGTCTTGCGACCACCTAAAATCGCCTCTAAATAGGGCTTCTTTAAGATTACCAGATGATAATTTGCCATAGTTTTTTGGCTTATCATAAAAACCTCAACAATATATAGCAACTGCTTTGACGATTGCCCCCGGAGAATCTATAATCAGGAAAGTTTTATAAGGGTAAAAATATGCAGTGGGCAATAATTGCGATACTTGGTGTTTTGATTTTAGTCGTCGTTGGGTTATTAATCTGGCTCATCATTACAATATCTGCCGGCAGGCGCGAAGCTGCCGGCCAGGCCGCCGGCATCGGACTGCT
>CAZMCN010000184.1:0-3054 GCA_964564845.1 uncultured Pirellulales bacterium
AGCACCTAAAGCGATAACAGATACAAATAACGCATAAGCGTCGTTGAATATTTACGGCCACCTATTCAGATAGACTGAAACAATCGACGCTGTTATTAAAAACTCGTTTGGCCAGAAAAAACTCTTCGTTACTTTTCGGCAGGAGCTTCGACCTCGGCCTTCTTGTCGTTTTCAGGAGCGAGCGTTTTTTTCTTACAGCCAGTAACAAACAATCCAATGGCTAACAACAAGGCCAAACTTAGGATGGTTAGTTTCCTCATAATTTGCATCCTTTCATATTCTTGTCAAATCGTCCGATAATCTGTATCACAACTGCTCAATTACCGCGACAGTTCCGATTTCTTTGTTATTGAATCATTTACCTTTTGCGGTTTTATTTCCTTCGTCTTTACTATCCTGTGTGGGCACGGTAATTGCTTTTTTGCAATTCGGACATTCGCTTTTTTTACCGGCTAGTTCAGAACCTGCTTTTAGATTTGCCTTACAATGAGGACAGTTAAATTCGATAGCCATAACAATATTCCTTTCTTTTAAACATAATTTCGAAACCGCTATTAATTTTCTGTATATCCCATACCAAGACCGCACAATGAGCCTCTATATGCTCATTAGAGCAATCGATATGCCAGCCGCTCTGCTTTATACATAACCAATTACTTAATAAGAGGTTGACGATTATGTCATTCGGACGGGAGTTTGATATCGGGAGTTATCGAACGTTTATCACGGGGCGGGTGTGCACAAACAGTACGCTTGCTGCGGTGCTGGCATAATAGTGAGCAGATGCTGCACGCTTAGTAAGTAAGCAGATACTTTAGGGTATACCCAAAGCCTTGCTTAATGCGACATAAAGCGATTTTTCGATGCATAATAAGAATCGAGAAGTAAGTATTTTTGCGTTGCATGTGTACAATTTATGCACTATTCGATGTTGTGCTTGGCAAGTTTGTTGTATAAAGCCCGGCGACTTATACCAAGCAGATCAGCGGTTCTTTTGCGATTGTTCTTGCTTGCTCCGAGTGCACGGACGATCATTTCACGCTCAACCTGGTGTAATGGTGTACCGATTTCAAAGGTTACTATAGGATAACGAGGCTGCCCAGATCGGAATCTTGGGGGCAGGTGCTCAGGAAGAAGCACTTCGCCGCTACAAACTAATACGGCCCGTTGAATCACGTTTTTGAGTTCGCGTACATTGCCCGGCCAGTCATAAGTTTCCAGCAAACCGATACATTCCGGAGCTATGCCTAAAATGTGCTTTTGAAAGTCAAGATTATAACGCTTGAGAAACTCATCGATGAGCAATGAAATATCTCCCCTGCGTTCTCTAAGCGGCGGCATCACAATACGAAGTACATCGAGCCGATAGTATAAATCTTCGCGAAATGTCCCTTTTTGTACAGATTCAAGCAGTTTTTGATTGGTGGCGGCGATGATCCTGGCACTGCTTGATATGGCCTTGCGGCCGCCGATGCGATGAAATGTTTTTTGTTCAATCAGCCGTAATAGTCCTACCTGGACTTTCTCGTCGATACTATCAATTTCATCAAGGAATATATCACCCTTGTCAGCCTGCTCGAACTTTCCTGGGTGCTGTTGTGATGCGCCGGTAAAAGAACCTTTTTCGTGCCCAAAAAGCTCACTGGCTACCAGTTCTGTCGGCAAGGCACCTAAGTTCACAACTACAAAGGGTTCTTTATCGCGAGAACTTTGCTGATGAATGGCTTGGGCAGCAAAATCTTTTCCTGTTCCGGTTTCACCCAGTAGTAAGACCGGTATATCTGTCGATGCAGCCTGGCGTATTTGCTGGTAGACATTCTGCATAAGGGCTGAACGACCAATTAGCTTCTCAAACCCAACTTCTCCTTTCTTTGACTCCAGAAGCAGATTTGCCCCGTAAACCGGCCTTTTCTCAATAGATGTCTCGATTAAGAGCCTTAGTTCCTCGTCAGGGATAGGAAGCATCGCGTATTGATAGCTTCCTGCCTTTAACGCTGACATCGCTGTGCGGATATCCCGTGTTTCAGCCAAAAACAAAACCTGTGTCATCGGACTGTTGTAGGCTATCACTTCAAGAAGCTCGATCCCGTCTACCTGACCGGCTTTGAATGCGGATGTAGTTACGATTAGCACATCGAAAGATTCACGCTCAAATCGCTCCAAGACCCTATCCAGGCTTGGCTCACGGAAAATTTCTACGTTTGATACTTCAAAAATTGACTTTAGGCGATTTGACAAATCAACGCTTTTATCTACTGCTATAATCTTGATATTATCCTGTATCATATTATTCTCACTTTTACATTGTACATAGGACCAAAAATCGCCCAAGCCCCCTTTATGCCGGTCTTACGTACCCGGCAAGGCAGACCTTTCGCATTTTAACCGCAATTAGCAGTTGTGGCAAGGAAATATGTAAACATTGTTTACACTTTTATTGCATGGTGTGTTAATGAGGTGGCTTTTTGACGTATTTATAGTAGAGCGAGTCAACGGGGAAAGAGGAAGGAAAACAGTATTAAAACTAACACCTTTAATAGAAATTCTGGAGAAAAACCGAAGCGATTCAACTGGGAAAGAACGAGGAAAAAAGCGAATCTTGTTGAAGAAGGGGTGAAAGGTAGATTGCCCGGATGACTTTTGAGTTCAAGTTTGATCTTTCAGATTTTCAACCACAACGCACAAGTTTTACCTTGCCGTGACTGATGATTTAGTACACCGTGCAAGGGTCGCAACTGCCCAAGGTCTGCGCCAAAAAGTGGTGCATTTTGGTGCACACCCCATTTTTGACCCCCAACGAAAAAAGGCAAGCAACCGTAACTGCTTGCCTCAACACAACTTACCGAATGGGCAGGGGCGGATTTGAACCGCCGACACACGGATTTTCAGTCCGTTGCTCTACCAACTGAGCTACCTGCCCAACGGACTCTACAAAACAGAAAATCTAACAAAAAAAATTCCTGTTGCAAGAAAAATAATGGATAACTTCTATTTTACTGACTAAACTTTTGCATTTTTAGGGCAAAGCCAATTGAACCTTAATACGTTGAAAAT
>CAZMCN010000185.1:0-2963 GCA_964564845.1 uncultured Pirellulales bacterium
TTCAGGTTATCGGCAAAAACAAGCAAAATTATTCAATTATGTTAAGACACAAGGAGAAAATTTAGCCGGCTCGAAATTCTCTGGCCAGTTGAGAGTTTAATGTATTAATCCCCTGTGGTTATGGAACTCTTTGCCGGAATAAAAACCTGCTTTTCAAGCCCTTTGGTTGAAGTAAAGCGGTACTGTGTTGCGGCTTTAAGCACCACCTCATTATTATCTACCGTTATATTAATATCCTGTTCGGGCTGGGTTCGACGAATTATATTTGCCAGCAGAAGTGCTTTTTCGAGTCCGTCTCCTCTTGCGTAATTGGCCACTTCATCCGGCTGGGCCAGACGCTTGCCGTCGTAAATGGATGCATTCCGCATCTTTTCAAGCCACTTATATACCTCTGCAGCCGACATTTCCTCTGCTTTTTCAATCGAGACCGGATTGCGTTCTAACGCTGCCTTGATAAAAGGTCGCCAGTCACAACTTGCCATATCGCGAAAAGCATAAAACGCAAGCTCTGCCGTGTTGTTGCTTTTGCGAATTGATTTGAGATAGTCGATTATCTGTTCTCTGGTGTGCTGAACTGAAAGCTTAATTGACGGGCTGTCAACAAAGTTTTTATCAAAACCAGGTAATTTCGGCTCAACATGTAAGAACATACTAAGCTCCGGCAAGAATTTATCAACTTGCGGCACAAATGGGGCCAGATATTTTCTGATAGCCGGCCTGTCAGATTTTTTTCTTACATCCAGGTTTTCATATTCGGTGAAAGCACACAGTTGACGGCAGCATATTCTGTCCGGCAGTTTATCCGGCGATAGGTCCTCGTCGTTTACTTCTTCAAGCAATTTCTCAAATGTCTCATCAGCAATCCTGAAATTACTGCCGTGCTCATAATGGAAGAGTACCTCAGCTTTGGCATATTTTGTCCCTCGCTTACACCCGTTACAACAGAACTGGAAATATTTCTGGTACTCGCGGTTACACCGGAGGAAATTCGCCAGGGTAAGCGTATTCAAGTCCGCGAAAAGATAGCTGCCGAGTTGCTTCGTGAAACGCTCGTAAGTACTTCTCTTCATTGTTGCATCTTTGTAAAAACAGTGCACGAAACCTGTATTGTGAGCAATTATTGTAATCTGCTCATTTCGCAGTGCACGCTGCGCCTTATTCGAAAGGGCCGTGCCGTTAAACCACATTGTTTTGGTAACCAGCCTGCGGTTATTGGTCAAAACACCATCCTGTATGTCGATAAAATTTTGGGAGTGAAGAGGCGTCAGCAGCATATAGATGTCTTTCAGCGGTATCCCGCAGACGATAAATGCCGCCGCCGCATAAAGCGCCGACAGTGAAACGCATTCCCCGGCCCGTTTTGTGTAGCCTTCTTTGTATCGAAAAGCGTCCATCGCCTCGACTGTTTCGGTTTTCCAGTATGGAATGATGTTACTGTCATATTCATCTAATCCGAAGTGTTTGCGGATGTCAACGTCGAAGTAGTATTTATCGCCGTGGTAGCCGAACAGGGCGTTACTTTCGGCAATTTGCTCAGCCGAAATATACTTCGAAAACCGGTTGAGCTCTTTCTCCCTGCTCGTAAGACCCCACGTCTCAAGGTCAAGGTTAAACTCATACTCGTCTATAATGAATTGTTTGAGACGCATCAGTTTTTTATAAGTGCTTTTGCCCCGGAGCTTTTCAAAACAGTCCAATTGACGCCACTGCCAGATAATCGGACTCATAATATTAGCTAAAACCAGACTGTACATCAGCTCCGGAAACACAAATATTTCCATATCCGAGAGCGTTATCGCAGAAGTATATTTTTCAAGTTCATCGCTGTTCACAGCGTCAATTCTCCCGTCTCAAACAAAACTCAAGCAATTCACATTCCTTACACGCCGGCCGATATCTGCCGGTGCACTGTTCGATTATTCCAATCCGGCTCAAGGCAAAATCATACTTTACGGGGTCCGCCGGCTCGATTGCAGTGAAAGCTTCGGTTATCTCTATCGCCGCCGCCAATGAAACAGTCCTTCGCTCGTACAGACCTAAAATCCTGCACAGCCTGCTCATATGTACGTCCACCGGCACGATTAGTTTGGCCTTATCGACCGATTTCCACAGGCCGGCATCAACCTCGTCATCACGCACCATCCACCGCAAAAAAAGGTTCAATTTTTTACACGCACCGCCTGCCGCCGGGCCGGCCAACAAATACTTCAATCCCTGCCCGGCCTGCCCGTCGTGTCGTTTGGCATACTCGGCCAGCAGTCTCTTGGAGAATTCGGCCAAGCCCCGAACCGTGTTGTTATCGGTTGGATTATAACCTTTGGCGAAGAACTTTTCAATACCGCCGAATTCGCACACAACCTCACGCAAAAGCTCCAGCAAATCTGATATGTCATCGCCGCTGATAAATCTGTGCTTAAAATCCCTTAATTTTCTTCTTTCGCTTTCACCGAAATCTTTGACGAATTCGTATGGGCTTTCACCCATACGCCCTAACAGGCTGCTTACGCTTTTTTCGATCTGCCCTACTCTTCCAAAGGCAAGAGAGGCCGCCAGAAATCCTGCAATTTCCATATCCTCACTACTCGAATATTGATATACGAACTGCAGCGGGTCAGGCCTGATAAACCTGCGATGGTTGTATTTTGCATACAGTTTTTCCAGCACATCTTTTATTTGAGGCATTTTTTTATTCATCCCCTCATTATATTACCGTTCTTTTATCATTTTTCAAGGTTTTTCTCTGTTGATAGTTTCTCTGCCAATGATATGATATAGATGCTAACAGAGCCCTGACCGTGGGGTAATTTCTGCCCGACCGTGTTGAGGTTTATCCGGCAAATGTGCCATAGAATGTGGCTTATACCGAAACCATATAAACAATCGTTATCTTCGATTTTGGACTTTAATGGTTTAAGGAGATGGTACGATAAAAACCGCCTCTGGCGGAAATAGCTCTTTGACAA
>CAZMCN010000186.1:0-2847 GCA_964564845.1 uncultured Pirellulales bacterium
CATCGGAATAGCTATTAAGCCCTTCTCTATCCGACTCCGAGTTATTTTAACCGTCGAATAGCTATAGTTGACCCGACTCTCACCTTTAATAACTCGTGATGCGTCCGGAACCATTAAATTTACCCCCCTTTCTGTAAAGATTTCGGGTAAATGCATATGCTTAATCAGCGTCAGAAGGCACTTCTTCTTATCATTTTGTCCCTTCGCCAAAACCGAAGTCCAAACCCGTACCCACAACACTTTCACAGCTTGGGCACAGAACAGGTTGTTCTGGGTCGGTAACAAGACTATGTCTTGCGGTACATTCGTTGAAACCTTCGCCTGTCCAAGACCATTCTTCAGTGGTTAACGCCGTGAACCAAATCCTGTCCAACTTCTCTCCACAGACCTCACAACGAATCATTGTGTTCTGCTTTTCAGAAGGCATAATTTCCTACTTTCCTCTCTAAAAGTTGAAATAAGTACGGCAAACGACCTTTAATTCTTTTTATGGTTTCTTCGTCTTCAAAAAGCCGGCCTAAATGACTTTGCATCTTTAAATTCTTCCTTTTCGCAAGTTTTAATACTCAAAGGTTTCGGTTGTCGAGTAGTTGGGTGCCTCCTTGGTTATCTGTATATCGTGGGGATGTGACTCGCCGACCGATGCCGCACTTACACGAACAAATCTGCCGTCTTTTCTCAGCTCTTCGATATTTCGTGCTCCGCAGTAGCCCATCCCGGCCCTGAGACCGCCAACAAGTTGATAGACAAAATCGCCAAGCGTTCCCCGATACGGCACCCTTCCTTCGACTCCTTCGGGAACAAGCTTATCTATACCGGCTGAGCCTTTCTGTGCGTATCTTTCGGCCGAGCCCTTCACCATCGCTCCTAAAGAACCCATACCTCTGTATTCCTTAAACTGTCTTCCCTTGTAAATAATCAATTGTCCCGGGCTTTCCTTCAGACCGGCAAAAAGCGAGCCGAGCATTACACTCGAAGCACCGGCGGCAATGGCCTTGGTAACGTCACCGGATTGTGTTATCCCGCCATCGGCGATAACCGGAATGTTGTGGCTGTCGGCTACCCTGGCACAGTCAATTATTGCAGATATCTGCGGCACCCCTACGCCGGAGATTATCCTTGTTGTACAAATTGCTCCGGGCCCGATGCCGACTTTTACAGCATTGGCGCCTGCTGCTATCAGAGCTTCGGCGGCATCGGCGGTCGCAATATTGCCGGCAATTACATCGATGTCGTATTTGCTTTTGATTGTCTTAATCGTATCGAGTACATTTTGCGAATGGCCGTGTGCGGTATCAACCACAATGACATCGAGTTCAGCCGATATTAGTTCCTGGATTCTCTGATAATCCTGGACACCAACGGCGGCACCGACACGCAAACGGCCCCGTTTGTCCCTTGCGGCAAAAGGATACTGCTGCACTCTGTCAATGTCCCTCATTGTAATAAGGCCGGCCAATTCACCTTTCTCGCCGACAAGGAGCAGTTTTTCAACCTTGTGCTTCCGGAGAATTTCCTTTGCCTGCTCAAGCGTGGTGTCAGCCGGGCCTGTAACAAGATTTTCTTTAGTCATAACAGAACTTATTTTGACATCATAGTCTTTGAGAAATTTCAAATCCCTGCTGGTCAGGATGCCCATAAGCTTTTTGCCGTCAACGATAGGGATACCTGAGATGTTTTGCTCGTCCATCAATTCTCTTGCCTTTCTGACCGGTTCATCCGGCGAGAGGGTTACCGGGTCGAGAATGACGCCGTTTTCTGAGCGTTTTACTTTTACGACCTCCCGCTTTTGTGCCTGTACCGAGAGATTTTTGTGAATTATGCCGATACCGCCCTCCTGCGCCAGTGCAATCGCCAGTGCCGCTTCGGTTACAGTATCCATAGCAGCCGAGACAATGGGGATATTAATCGCGATATTGTTGGTCAGTCTGGTATTGGTCTGGGCCTGGCTCGGCACAAAATCACTCTTTGCCGGTATCAGCAGAACATCGTCAAAAGTTATACCTTCGGCGACAATTTTGCTTTTGTCCATTTTCATCTCCAGAAATTACGCTGCCTATTCTTTTAGCGAGCCAGTATAATAACACAATAAAGCAGCGTCAAACCTATTTTCCACACCACTTGAGTCTGCTTAAGTCCGGTTTTTTTGCATTTTTGCTATCAGCAATGATATTATAAGTGCAGCTTATATGAAAAATTAAAAAATTAAATTTTGTAAAATTTACTGTCGTTAGTCATCAAATAGTCTATAATTTTGGTTTTCTTAATTTTGGAATTCTATCAAATTTCAGGGAGATACCGGCAGGAAATGGATAAAGTAAGAGAATTTCTAAAAGAAAAGCTAACAGCCGACAATTACAACAAGTTAATCGCGGTTGACAACCCCAAAATGCACGTATTTGTTGCCGATGCGATTGAGCTTTGCAGGCCGGATTCGGTTTTTGTCTGCACTGATTCGCCCGAGGATATAGCATATATTGCTGATTTAGCATTAAAAACCGGTGAAGAAAAAAAACTTGCCATTCCCGGCCACACTATTCATTTCGATGGATACTACGACCAGGCACGCGACAAATCCAGGACGAAGTTTTTACTGCCGGCCGGCTCTGACCTGGGCGCAAGTCTCAGTTCTATTGAAAAATCGACCGGTGTCGAAGAAGTGCGCGGCCTTTTTAAGGGGGCAATGGCCGGCACGGAACTGCTGGTTTGCTTTTTCTGCCTTGGACCGACCGATTCGGTCTTTTCCATTCCCTGCATCCAGATAACAGACTCGCCATACGTTGCACACAGTGAGTTCATTCTGTACCGGACGGGTTATGAGCAGTTCAAAAAAATAGGCTCGTCCGA
>CAZMCN010000187.1:0-2830 GCA_964564845.1 uncultured Pirellulales bacterium
TCTAATTTTAAGTTTTACGCTATGATTTTTAGCTTTTAGCTTTAAGTTTTCAACTTCTTTAAACGAAAGGAAAATTAAAATGGACAATATCTGGATATTAGCTAATGCCCCGGGCATCTCCTCAGAGCCGGTTACTTCTGAGCAAACCACAACTAAAACTGTTGACCAAACCGCCCCTGATGCCGGTGCTCCGCCAACTCAACAGCCAAGGTCTGCTCTGCCAACTATGATTATGATTGGCCTGATGTTTGTTGTGTTTTACTTTCTCATTTTCAGAGGCCCGCGAAAAAAAGAGCAGCAGCACAAACAAATGGTCAAGTCCCTGAAAAAAAATGACAAGGTTCGCACCATCGGCGGAATTCTGGGCACCATCGTGGACATTAAGGACGATGAGATTATCTTAAAGATTGACGAGTCTAATAATACTAAGATAAGAGTCAGCACCAACGCAATTGGAAAGAATCTATCGAATGATTAAATCGCGGATGAGTGAATCCGCCGATAGTTGATGAGCAAATACATTCACTCATTTACGCATATACGCATCAACACAATTTATTACCGGAGCGGTTATGAACAAAAATTTGACCTGGAAAATTGTTTTAGTCATTGTTCTGGTGCTGGTTGCGGCCTGGACATTATATCCGCCTAATGAAACCTTAAAGCCCGGAATAGACCTGGCCGGCGGAACCAGCCTCATTTATGAAATTGACGCCCAGGGACTGCCCCCAGCCGAGAGGAAAGACCTCTCAACAAAAATGATAACCGTTCTGCGAAGGCGGATAGACCCGGCCAATATTCAAAACCTCATATGGCGGCCGCAGGGCGCCACACGATTTGAGATTCAAATGCCTCTGGCAAGCGCAGAAGCTCGCAACAAACGACAGAATTTTGAAAAGGCCGTCAGCGAACTGCTGAGGCAAAATATCACTCCGTCGGCAATTATGCGCTCACTGCAAAAAACAACTGAACAACGCTCCGAGGATTTTAAAAACTTTGCCAAAGGCTCTTCCGACAGACTAACAATACTCGAGGAACTCGCCGCCGCTTACGATGAGCGAAAGGCCCTGCAGGACAAAAGAGACGAATTCCTCTCGGAACTTCAGGCCAAAGAAGAAGCAATATCATCGGCCGGATTTGACATCGAGCTCATAAAGCAGAACGTAAGCCAATGGCTCACTCTTGACGAGCAAAAACTGTCAGAATTGCTCAGCGATTTGCTTGACCCGAACGACAAGCTTGATTTAGTAATCGAATACACAAAAGAATATGCCAAATGGGCTGATGTCGCCGAAAAGCTAACCGAACCCGAAACAGGCAAAAATATCCAATACAAAAATGCCAAAAAAGCCCTTGACAGATTAAGTCTCACCAGAGACCAGATAAACACAGCCATTGAAACGCCCCCAAAATCAGTAGAAAGAAAACAGATTATTGACGAGCTCAAAAGCGAGTTCCCCGCCCGGGCCGAAAAAATCGACAAAGTTGTCGAAGCCTTTGATGAGTATCGGCCATTCAAAGGAAAACTTGACGACCCCAGAGACCTTCAGCGCATGCTAAAAGGCGCCGGCATACTCGAATTTAGAATAATCCCGACCACCAATCCCGATACCAACCCAAAATTCGACATCGAAGAACTATCGTCCTATGTCGATTCCCTTAAAACAAAAGGCCCAAAGTTCGCTTCTGACAGTAAATATATATGGTTCGAGCTCGAAAACGCAACCCAGGAGGAACTCGCAGGTTGGATACGGGCAACCGAAGCCGTTATCGGCCAGTTCGGTGAGAAATATTATGTCCTGGCCAGCAACCAGCAGGATGAGATTATGGTGCACGGCACCGGTGAAAACGACTGGACATTAAAAAAGGCCAGGCCATCAACCGATCAGATGGGACGAAGGGCTATCGGCTTTACACTCGATGAAAGAGGCGGCAGGTTATTCGGTAACGTTACCGCAAAGAATATTGGACGACCTTTGTGCATCCTGCTCGACGGCCTCGCAATCTCGGCACCAAATATCCAGACAAAAATAACCACTGACGGCCAAATTACAGGCAGTTTCTCTCAGCAAGAAACCGAAGATATGATTAGTAAGCTCAATGCCGGTTCTTTACCTGCTATGTTGATTGAGCAGCCCATCTCGATAAAAACAATCGGTCCATCAATCGGCGCCGACAATCGCGACAAAGGTATCGAAGCAGGCATAATCGGATTTATCGTCGTAATCTTCTGTATGCTCTTCTACTATATGCTTGCGGGCTCAATAGCTGATGTCGCATTGTTTATGAACCTGCTCTTTGTCCTTGCGATAATGGCGCTTGTAAGGGCAACATTCACACTGCCCGGCATCGCAGGCATCATACTTACAATCGGTATGAGCGTTGACGCAAACGTACTTATTTTCGAGAGAATTCGCGAAGAGCAGCAGCGAGGCTCTTCTCTCACAATGGCCATCAAAAACGGCTACGAAAGGGCTTTCAGAACCATTCTCGATGCAAATATAACCACCTTTATTACTGCTGCAATTCTTTTCTATGTCGCCTCGGAAGAAATAAAGGGCTTCGCCATTGTACTTATGCTTGGTATCGCATCGAGTATGTTCACCGCACTGTTTGTAACGCGTATAGCCTTCGACTGGCTGCTGGCCAAACGAATCATCAAAGACCATTTGTTTATGCTCCGTCTCATACACAATCCCAACGTAAACTGGATGGCATTTAGAGGCGTTTTCCTGACAATCTCAACTCTGCTTGTCGCCGCAGGGCTTTTTGTCTTCTTTACAAGAGACCCCGCAGTAAACAACAAATATGATATCGAATTTACCGGCGG
>CAZMCN010000188.1:0-2755 GCA_964564845.1 uncultured Pirellulales bacterium
CCTTTGAATCCGAATACTTCATATCCGGCATATAAATATCCACCATACCGGCCAGGGGTTCCCCTAAACGCATTATTTCGCGTTTGGGGCGCCCCCAGAAGCTCCAGCGCCTCAACAGAATCATACCCACCTGTATTATAAACGGCTTACAAATTTCCCACAAAAAGTCCTAAAAAGCTAAATGTCCGAACACCCATTGAGTTGTTCCACGCTCCGGAGTTACAGATTATTCGCTTTTGCGTATTTTAAAAAGCCAATTTTTAACGTATTTCTTTCCGCAAATCGCTTAACAACACACCCTGTAGTTTATGTAGTTCGACAAGACAGTTTACATATTCGACCGCCTTTCTTTGGCGGGAAGACTTTTTTACACCCTTTTTGGTCTTGTTAGCCACCTTTTTACGTTTCTTTGTAGATTTTGACATTTTTTCAAATCTCCTATTGACTAAGTTCACATACCTGTTTAAAATGTCCATCAATACAACACATAGGTGGAAAATAATAACGTATATGCGAAAGATTGCAATAAAAAATTCTCATATTTGTGAAATATATGAAAAAATATGACGAAAATGCGATGATTCAGCGAGTAAAAATCCTCCGTACTCAATACGCTGGTACCAGAGGCAGGAGTAAATTTGCCAGGGCTTTGGGCATAAGTCCTTCTACATACAGCTATTACGAAACAACGAGAGTCCCGCCCATTGAGATTTTACTTAAAATGAGTGAGCTTACCGGTGCAGATTTGAAATGGCTGCTTACAGGTCGTCAACCCGATAAAAAGACATCGACCAGCCTGGAAAATTTCGCTCTTTCTTCGGACAAACTGGCCACAAACAGAACAAACAAACAACTTTTTCAAAAATTAGATGAATTATTAGTCCAAAATCCTAATTTAGCTGAACCAATTATCGCTTTTATTGAATTATTTTGCGAAAAAATGGATTTTGAACAAAAAATTACCATACAACCGACGCTAACGAGCCCGAAGCGGCCAGGCTGGATCCCAATTCTCGGCAGAACCGCCGCAGGTATTATTCACTTCTGGGACCAAACATATCTGCCAGAGCCGAAGCAGGCGGTTACCGAGCTTAATGCATTGGTCCGAAAACACTTAGGCAAAACAATAGTCAGCTCAGTCGATGGTGCGTTATCAATTGATTTGCAGGCCCGCACTCTGCTGGATAGCATCAAAGGTAAAACTGCCCGGGCAAATCTTATTCAGGTTGGCGGTGAGCAGCAAGAGCAAATTTTTGAGTTTGTTCAGTGCGAAGAGATTTTCAAAATCTTTCCCGACAGTTTTGCGCTGCAGATAGATGGTAACAGTATGTCGCCGAGAATAAGCAACGGCGATATCGTAATTGTAAGTCCGTCAGTGCCGGCAGCACAGGGACATATTGCTATTGCACGCATAGCAAATCAAATAGGTGTTACGTGCAAACTAATTAGAACGACCGAAAAAGAAGTTCACCTCATACCAATAAACGAAAAATACGAAACAAAAGTTGTGTCCAAAAAAGATTTACTCTGGGCACTGGCGGTTCTCTGCCATATAAGTATCTGACCACGTTCGTTAACCACACTCCCGTAGCTAAAGCCGGCTCTTACAAGCAATAATGGGGGGTGGGGGCAATCAAATGCGCAGGCGAAATCGTTGATTATGGATTATCCACAGTCCACAGGATGCCTGACGGCAGATGCCTTACGGTATTGACTATTGATTATTTTGTGATGCTGCCCGAGGCTATTTCATTGATGATTTACCAATATGTGTCGCGCAGTGCGGATTATCACAGCTTCTTTTCAATGGCAGTGAGCAGGTCTTTGTTAATCTCTACCCCTAATTGCCTGGCTCTTTCGATATGCCTGGCGGCCAGGTGGTATTTTTTGAGCTTGTAGAATACGAACGCCAGTCCGTTATGTGCATCTCCCATATCCGGCTCAATCTCAATTGCCTCTTGGTACTCGACCGCCGCCTGCTCATAGTGTTCGGTGTTGGAATAGGCCGCTGCGAGATTATAGTGAATCGCCCCGTCATCGGGGTTTACTTGAATTGTTTTTTTATACTGTTCAATAGCTTTATCATATTCCTTCCTGCTGAAATATGCATTGCCCAGATTTGCCAGGGCGGCCGCCATATCCGGTTTTATAGACAGTGCCTTTTTATACGCTCGAATTTCATCGTCAGCCTGACCCGATTTGCCATAGCAGACGGCCAGGCCGTAATGGGCCTCAGCCAAATCGCTGTCGAGCTTCAGGGCCTTCTTATATTGTGTTATTGCCCGTTCATAATCGTTCATCTGGGTGTAAACGTCGCCGAGTTGGGGGTATAAGCCGGTGTTTCCCGGCTGTATGCTAATCGCGCGCTTTAATTGCATTATGGCCAGTTCAAACATTTCCTTTTTGCAATAGGCGCCGGCAAGATTTTTATATGGTTCGATGAAATTTGCGTCCAGTTTAAGCGCCTGGGCATATTCGGCTATCGCATCATTCAGCCGGCCGCGCTGAAGGTATGCATTGCCGAGATTGTTATGTGTCTTGGCGTCTGACGGATTTATCCTCAGGGCTGCCTGGTATTTGTATATGGCATCTGCTATGTACCCTTCGTTGAGATACATATTGCCAAGATTGGTCAGGGACTCGGCCAGCGATGGGTTCAAATCAACCGCTCTTTCAAGTGCCCGCAGGGCGGCGTCCGCATCGCCGACATCGTTATAGCTGTTGCCGAGATTATTTAAAAAACATCCCAACGTCT
>CAZMCN010000189.1:0-2657 GCA_964564845.1 uncultured Pirellulales bacterium
CGTATCAGTTGTTAAAGAGCTAAACTAACGTCAATTTTCTTGGAAAGTGCAGATAGAGAGTATCCGGCAGGTTAATCTTGATACGCAGCGCTCGAGTGAGCAAATAGAAAGTATCGTGGTGGTGTCGGCGGTCTGCGGGGCGGGGCAAAAAGAGCGAGAGCTTTTTGTCAATATCCTGCCGAAGGATTGTCTTGTAATTCTCGAAGAGCCGGGCGACATCGAGGAAGTTGCAAATGTATATCTGGAACGGGTCGAGAGGCCGGAACGGCTTTATAGCTGGGGTGATATTTACGCGGGGTTCGGCAAATTTGCACAGCTTCATATAAGCAGGTTTGCGGTTGGCGGGCCGGAAGATTATCTTAAGGTTGATGTCGGAAGTGTGCAGCAGTTTCAGCATAAAAGCTCTTCACTGTGGGCGGGACATAAAGAGGCGCTGGAGGAGTTAGTTCAAAAGGCCAGAGAGGGCAGCGAGGTTCGGCTGTACTGCGAGGCGCTGTCGGAGATAAAGCGGGCCAAAGAGATTGCGGCGGAAGATAACAGGAAGCTGCCGGCGAATTTCCAATTGGTGCATGGTTTTATTCATAACGGCTTTGTGATGAAGTCGCTTGATACGATAGTAATAAGCCATCACGAGCTGTTCGGTCAATTTGCACTTCGCAGGAGGCAGCGGCCGATGCGGGCGTCTCTGCCGGTGGATACGTTGAGCGATTTGCAGGTGGGCGACTACGTTGTGCATGTATCATACGGCATCGGCAAGTTCTTAGGGATAAAAACGATTAAAGAAAAGGGGGCGCAAAGCGAATATCTAACTATCGAATTTGCCGACAAGGTGAAAATTCACGTTTCGGTGCGCAATATTTCCTTAGTACAAAAGTTTATCGGGACGAGTCCGAAACGGCCGAAACTGAGCAAGGTTGGTTCGAAGAGATGGCAGAGGCAGAAAGAAAAAGTCGCCCAATCTGTGCGAGACCTTGCGGCCGAATTGCTTGAGGTTCAGGCGAAGCGGCAGGCGATGGGGGGGATTGCCTTCAGGGCCGATACGAACTGGCAGTCAGAGTTCGAGGAGTCTTTCGCTTACCAGGAGACGGCAGACCAGGTTACAGCGGCTGGACAAATCAAGGCGGATATGCGCCGGGCGGTTGCGATGGACAGACTGCTGTGCGGCGACGTTGGGTACGGCAAGACGGAGCTTGCGATGCGGGCGGCGTTTAAGGCGGTCGAGAACTCGAGGCAGGTCGCTATGTTAGTGCCGACGACGGTGCTCTGCGTTCAGCATGGAAGGACGTTTACCGAGCGGTTTGCCGATTTTCCGGTCTGCATCGAGGTGCTTAACCGCTTCAAGAGCGCAAAGCAAGCAAGAGACATAATCGAACGAACGAAAAAGGGAAGGGTGGATATACTTATCGGCACGCACCGGCTTTTGAGTGGTGACGTTGGCTTTAAGGACCTGGGGCTTTTAATCATCGACGAGGAGCAGCGGTTCGGGGTGGAACATAAAGAGAGGCTGAAAAAGCTGCGTTGGAACGTTGATGTTCTTACGATGACGGCGACTCCGATTCCAAGGACGCTGCATATGTCACTATTAGGTCTGCGCGATATAAGCTCGCTGGCGACGCCGCCATTGGACAGGCGAAGTATAGTAACCAACGTGACGGCTTATAATAATGAGCTTATCAGAAAAGCGATTTTGCGCGAGCTGAACCGGCAGGGACAGGTGTTTTTTGTGCATAACAGGGTAAGGACGATTGAAAAAAAGGCATGGGAAGTTCAGCAGCTTGTCGGTGAGGCAAAGGTGGCGGTGGCACACGGGCAGATGTCCAAAAGTGAACTCGAGAAAGCAATGATAGATTTTGTTTTTGGTAAGACGGACGTTCTTGTCTGCACGACAATTATCGAATCGGGGCTGGACATTCCGAACGCCAATACGATTTTTATAGATAATGTGGACAGGTTCGGATTAGCTGAGCTGCATCAATTGCGCGGCAGGGTCGGCAGGTATAAACATCGGGCGTATGCATATATGATGCTGCCGGCGAAGAGGACGATAACACCGGTGGCGGGGAGGCGCTTGAAAGCGATTGAAGAATATTCGCATCTTGGGGCAGGCTTTAGAATAGCGCTGCGTGATTTGGAGATTCGCGGTGCGGGAAATATATTAGGGGCGGAACAATCGGGCCATATCCAGTTGGTCGGATACCAGATGTATTGTGAGCTTCTGGCCGATGCCGTTAGAAGATTGAAGAACAAGCCGGCTGTATCGATACCAACGGCGGTTGTGGATTTGGGATTCGCAACGTATGTACCGAAAAATTATATACCATTGGACAGGGTGAGGATGGATGCTTACCGCAAAATCGCAGTTGCGAAAAACGATGAAGAGTTGAAACAAATCGGCAGTGAATTAGCTGATATTTACGGGCCGATGCCGGATGAGGTCAAGTTGTTGCTGGAGTTGGCGGAGCTTAGAATCAAGGCGGGGAAATGCCATATAAAGAGCATTGTCATATCGGGGTCGAATCTGGTGTTTTCGTTCGAGCAGGATTTGAAAGAGCAGGTTGAGTCTTTGTTTGCGAAGGTTGCGGGGACGGTTAAAATAGCTGATGCGAAGACGGTTTATCTGCGGTTGAGTAAGAACTATTTTGAGCCCGGTAAGCTGA
>CAZMCN010000190.1:0-2611 GCA_964564845.1 uncultured Pirellulales bacterium
CGTATCAGTTGTTAAAGAGCTAAACTAACGTCAATTTTCTTGGAAAGTGCAGATAATATAGTAAGTTTTGAAAAAAACAATGCTGAAATTAATTGCAGAGTCTTTTTGAGATGCATCCGGCCAGGAGGTAACATAGCAATGCCACAATAACCAGGGCAGTAAAGCCGACGGAAATCGCCAAAAGTGTGCCCAGAACCGCTCCTATCACGGAGGCAAAACCATTAACGCCCCACGCCCAGGGAACAAGCGGCCTGCTGCCGGCCTCAAGCTGCCTAATTCCCGTCGGAAAAGGCATCCCCATAAAAAATGCCAGAGGCCCTGTAATCGCCACTCCGAGTAGGATCCGGAGCGGCCGTGAAAAAGCCACCAGCCAATCGAATGAAACCGTCATAAAAACTATTTCAGCAATGCCGATAACAATAACCGCCGATACCGCTATCCAGATTAAAGTGTGGGCCTTTTTTGCGGGACGCAGCAGCCGGCCGCAGAGAAGAGAGCCGCAGCCGGAAAACAGCAAAAAACCAACCAGAGTTACTGCTACGCCGAAAATGGGGTGGCCTATCAGAAGCGTCATTTTTTGAATAAAACCCATCTCCACAAACATATACGCCAGACCCAGCAGAAGAAAATAGACAACCGCTGCAAGCTTTCGGGAATGAACGTGCTTGATTGGTTTTGCGATAAATAAAGGCAGCAGAATAAACAGGCAACTGGCACAGACGGCCTGCAGCAGGGTCGCTGCCAGAACCAGATAACCCCATTCGGAAAAAACCAGCCATTGACGCCCCATAGTGCGAAACATATGAGGCAAAGACCTCCATCTAAAAAAGTCAAAAAAGTACGGTTTATCATCGGTGGCCGGCCGGATATTGTAGGCGTAATTACGATAGAAGTCCTCGTATTCGTCTGAGAGAATCTTTTGAGCGCTTTGGTAATAGAGAGGTTCCGGCAGTTTGTGAAACCGGTTGGCTTGGTTCGCACCGATACCGGGCAGATGCACAAGGTCGAAAGAACGCTCCTCGGCAAATTTGCTTGCTGCTACAGTCTGTAGCTCTGTAAAAGGCTGTAGTGATACAACAATTGTGCCTGTGGTATGCATTCTCCGAATCATTATTATATGTTTCCCCGGTTCGGTTACACCTCGGCGCCGCAGCACCCGGGCTATAGTAGCCAGCATCTTTAGACTATCTCTCGGGGGGGTCTTGAGCGTTCGCGTTATACTCAAGATACCATTCGGACCCAATCGGCGCAAGGCCTGCTCAATGGCCTCGATGGTATATAAGTGACTTTCATTAAGAGCATATAACCCCGCAGCAGAAGCGCTAAAAGAATCCAGCAATGGAATGCTGATAATGTCGAAGAGTTCACCGGTTGTTTGCAGAAAGCTTCGCCCCTCGGCAATAACAACTTCTACGTCGGCCCGTTGGTATAACCGGCCGGAAAATTCGTTAAACTCCTCACGGACCAAATCTATTATCTGCGGATTCATCTCTACCGCTGTAACCTTCCTGGCGTTGTGAGCGACTGCCTGGCCGACATCAGAGCCGCCGCCGGCACCTATGACACAGACCTCAGGCTCACTCACTAAATAGTACACAATCGCCGAAGTCGTATAGTCGTAACAGTCCCAGTCACTGATTTTCTCAAAGTGATTTACCGCCGAGATTCCGTCTGCATCGCTGATTATTAGTGTCTGTTGAGGTAAGCTGTGCCGGTAAGTTATGCTCAGACCCGGAAAGTATCGAACAGTAGGTGCCTTCACGCAGTCCAGCCGCCCTAAGGGACTATAACGAACGGCAAACTTTTGCACTTCCGGCAGATTACTATAGTAAAGAAGTGATTTGTTCTGGGAAATTTTGATTTCGAGATTGACCGGCCCATTCGAACTAAAGCCCCAAAGCCAGATACCGGCACAAATAGCTGTCGCCACAATCCGCCGGCCGGTAATTCCAAATGCCAGAATAAATGCCGCAAGAAACGCTGCAAAGCTGATTACCAAAAGTAATTGTTGGGGTGAGCTGCCATACATCAATATTACAATCGCCCCCGCTGACAAACCGGACCCTATCATATTGTAAAAGTACAAAAGGTGGGCCTTATCGGCAAATACCGCAAACACCATCGCTATAAAACTGCCCGCACAAAAAAACGGGACGAAAAACAGCAGATAATATGCAAAAAGATAAAGTATCTGTCGCCGGTCCCATATCAACTGCAGCTCATCAAGCCCGACCTTCTGGCTCATCCAAAAGACAACTGGTACGGTCAGCGCCATGGCGAAAGCGAAATACCATAGACCTTTTTTGTAATGGGTTGTCAGCGATTTTGCGCCGATGGCAACAAACGTCCCTCCGGCGCCAAAGCCCAACAAGGCCGTGCTGATGACCATAAAAGAAAAATGGTGCCAGTGACCGACCGATAACGCCCGAACCAGAACAAGTTCAAGCCCGAGTGTTGCTGCGGAAATTAGGAAGATAGAAATTGCAATCATTGGCATTGTTGTCGTTCGGTCTTACTTATTTACTCGTCCGGTCATAGGGACAAATCGTACCGGCAGAAGGCCTTTGCTGTGAACCTCTCCCTTTTCATCTTTGCTAATCAGCACAAGAGT
>CAZMCN010000191.1:0-2565 GCA_964564845.1 uncultured Pirellulales bacterium
TAAAATCACGCACGTATTCGCCGTCGGCGTACTCGGGATTGTGCGATTTGAACAACCCCACTTTGCCGGCTGCCTTTATTTGCTCGAAGGCCTTTAAAATAAAGCTCCGCATATTTCCCTTGTGATATTCATTTGGCCCGAAGACGTTGAAGTATTTCAGTCCGACGATTTTCTTTAGCAGGCCGGTATCCTTTGCCCACAAGTCAAAGAGCTGCTTTGAGTAGCCGTACAGATTCAGCGGTTTGAGTTCGTCGATTTTATTTTCATTGTCGCTAAAACCTTCTGAGCCGTCCCCGTATGTGGCTGCACTTGAGGCATAGATAAATCGGACATCGGCTTCGGTTGCCCACTGGGCCAATACTCTGGTGTATTCATAGTTGTTTTTTGTAAGGTATGCGGCGTTTGTTTCTGTGGTGCTCGAGCAGGCGCCCATATGCAGAACGGCCTCAACAGCAGAAGCGATTTTTCTTTCGACGACCATTTCCAGGAAGTCGTCCTTATGTGCGTAATCAGTGAAAGAGAGATTTTGCAGATTTTTCCATTTTTCACCGATGCCGTTTTGTTTTTCTTTTGGTAAATTCTTCACCTCATCGCCGGTGAGCTCGTCAACAACGAGAATGTTACTGATTCGGCGGCTGTTCAGCGCTGCTATTAATGCTGAGCCGATAAACCCCGCTCCGCCGGTAACTATGAGCATTTTCGAATCCTTTAATTGAGATTCCCATTTTGTTTTGCATAAGCTTAATTTGCTTTTTTAGAGGTGTCAAACGTTTAAGGGTCTTTCGCGCATAAAAAAGCCGCCCGAAGACGGACGGCTCCAAAATCTGAAAACCCAAATGAATTCTAACACAAAGCGATATAGCTTGCGATAGCCAGAATTAAAATACGCCTTTTATTAAATATAAAAGGAACCCACTTTTCGTAATAAAACCTTTTCATTTTACCTTGGCACCCCTGATTCATCCTTCTATTACTAAGTGTTATTATAGCAGAAAGGGGTGCTCTAAGGCAAGAAAAATTACGCTTTATCTACGTAAACTCCTTTCGGAGAAGTAGTTATGTCCTTTAAAAAGCACACATTTTTGCCTGTCAGGTTTTTGCTTTTTCAGAAACAGCTCTCAAGCCAGCTTGCCGACGGCTTCTGCCATAAATTTTCCTATTGGTATATGCTGCGGGCAGCGGGCTTCTGCAGTACTGTAATCGGCGCTGAGCAGTTTACTCCTTATCGTGGGAGCAATCCGGGCGAAGAGCTGCCTTGCCCTTTCCTCATCGCCGTAATTGTTGTAGTACATCAGGTAGCGCATAATATCGCTGACATAAGGTACGTCCGGCAGGGCAGTGTCGCAGATATTCGCACAGCCGGCGCAATAACCGCTGCAGGTCGCCTCGGCGTATGCTTTCAGAGCTTCCGTATCCGCAGCGGTAAGTTTAGTTTTCTCCAGCACCCCGGAGGCGTTTTCAGTTAAAGTAGCGATGGTCTTCATTGTAACGCAGGCTGAACAGAATTTTTCGCTATCCAATGCCGCTCTTATCTTTGCCTGGTTGTCTGTGAAACCGCCCTGCATAAAGTGCTTGATGAGCTTTTTGTCTTCTTCGGTTGGCTCTCCTTTGATTCTTTTGCCCATGGCCTTCATAGCGATAAGAGCAATGCCTTTTTTATGACAGGCTTCAACAGCCACCTGCATTTTTTCATCCTGCATCAATCGGAAGTTATAGGATGTCATTATCGCATCTATCCAGTCCAGTTTAGCGGCGGCGTGGAGACACTCAGCCATATTCTTGTGTGTGCTGAATCCGAAATAGCGAATAAGTTTGCGTTTTTTTGCGTTTTCGGCCCATTTCTTTAATTCATCCGTCAAATGTGCAGGGTCACTAAGGGCGTGAACGCCGTAGTACATATCAATGTATTTTGTATTCATTCTTTTCAGAGATGTTTGAAGGCGCTCTTCTACAGCTTGGACAACAGCCTGAGGCGTCGGTTTTCCTCCTGTGCCGGATGCCTTGGTGACGATGAAAAGTTTCTTTCTTTCCTGCGGGTTCTTTGCGAGGAAATTACCTATGCCCAGCTCACTGTTTCCGTTCGAATAGCTGTAAGCCGTGTCCCAGTAGGTAATACCCCACTCGATGCATTTTTTTAAGATGATTTGGTTTTCAAGGATATCGAACATTGCCCCAAAAGACAAAACGGGAACCTCAACACCGGTTTTGCCAAGTTTTCGTTTCGGCACCTGCGGCAGTTTGGGTTTCTGCTCTTTCCCTGAGGCATTGGGGTCAGCTTTGTTCGGTTCAACTGCAGCCGCTTTTATCTGCTTCGAAGCGATGACCGACCCGACACCCGCAGCGCCCACACTTTTTAGAAAATTTCTTCTGTCGATTTTATTTTTTTCTTTCATCGTTATTACCCTCTAAAAGGGAGCCTGTTGCACAATGATTTTCGAATCCCACCGTTGAATCCGATAGCTGTCTGGGACAGACGGCTCAATTCTCTGTTTCCCATACAACCTTTGTTAACCGTTTTGTATGTAATCGTGTTTTGCCAATAAATCAAGCAAAATTACACGTCAA
>CAZMCN010000192.1:0-2561 GCA_964564845.1 uncultured Pirellulales bacterium
CTGTCGCACTGCGCAATTCGCTGTATTCAAAAGGTCTGCTCAAAACACATTCAGTAGATGTACCCGTAATAAGTATCGGCAACATCACAGTCGGCGGGACCGGCAAAACCCCGCTTGTAATTTGGCTCTGCAGTTTCTTAAAAGAGAAGGATATGGCCTGTGCGATACTTACTCGCGGCTACAAAACAAAAAAAGGTAAATTCGCCGATGAACCCGCAATACTTGCCAAAAGCTGTCCTGATGCCAAAGTGATTGTAAATCCGAACCGCCTTGCTGCGGCACATAAAGTCACAAGTTACTTCGATGTGAAAGTGCTGGTTATGGATGATGGTTTTCAACATCGCCGTTTATACAGAGACCTCGACATTGTAACAATTGACGCTATGTGCCCTTTTGGCTCTGATAGAATGCTGCCGGCAGGGCTGCTTAGAGAAAACGTTAGTTCTCTAAAGAGAGCTCACGCCGCTGTCATTACCAGGTCCGACCAGACTACTCAGACCGGACTGGCCCAAATCGAGGACAAACTGAAACAAATTAACCCTGATTTAATTATTGCAAGGTCTATACATACGCCTTTATGTGTAAAAGCTTTAGGAAACAATGAAATCGGACTTGAAGAGTTAAAAGACAAAAGAATATTTGCCTTTTGCGGAATAGGCAATCCCGATTCTTTTTTAGACACTTTAAAGCGGTTGGGGACAAATCCGCTCGGCTCAATAATTTACAACGACCACCATCGATACAGCGAAAATGACATTACCGACATTTACGAGCAGGCCGTATATCTGAATGCGGATTTGATACTCTCAACGCAGAAAGACTGGACCAAAATAATTGGAGACCCGAAATTGAATATTGCCGGTTATCAGGGGATTCCTTTCGCATACCTGCCGATTAAGCTAAAATTTCTGGATGGCCAGGACAAATTAAAACAGTTGATTGAGGACGCATTACCGGGTAAAATCACAGAAAAGTAAAATGTATCGAAGCGGGGACCCAAAAACGCAAAATAATGCGTTTGGGAAACCCCTTTACAATGCAGTGATACGAAAAAATGTATGAACAACTGTTAAAGACTGTAACGAATTTTGGCTCGCCGAAAATTCTCGTCGTAGGCGACTTTATGCTTGATGTCTATACCTATGGCGATGCATTGAGGATAAGTCCGGAAGCGCCTGTACCCGTCCTGAAAGTTACTAAAACCGAGTACCGCTGCGGCGGTGCCGGCTCTGTCGCTGCGGACTTGGCAGCTTTGGGGGCAGTGCCTGTCTGCCTGGGGGTTATCGGAGACGACCGGAACGGCGAAATCCTTAAAAAAATACTGGCAGAGGTGGGAGCTGATACTATAGGCCTGTTTGTTGTGCCGGACAGGCCAACCATCAGCAAACAGAGACTAATAGGCTTAGCACAACACCGCCATCAACAACAACTGTTTAGAATGGATGAAGAATCTACAGAGCCTTTATCTAACGAGCAGTATGGAAATATCCTACAGGCTTACAAAGACAATTTGAAAGAAGCTGATATTGTTTGTTTGCAGGATTACAATAAGGGTTTGCTGCGTTTGGATATTTGTAGGCAAATGATAGATTTAGCAGAGAAGGCAGGCAAAAAAGTTCTCGTTGACCCTTGCCTGGCTGCGGATTATTCAAAATACGCCACCGCCACCCTGATTACGCCAAATCGGCAAGAAACCTTTGTAAATGTTGGTTTTGAGATTAAAACTGTAGACGACGCCGCCAGAGCAGCAAAAGAACTTGCCGAGAAGTTACAGATCGAAGCAGTGGTAATAACACTCGACAAGGAAGGTGCATATCTTAAAACCGACAAAATAAGCGAGATTATACCCACCAGGGGCCGCAGTGTTTACGATGTCACCGGCGCAGGCGATATGGTTTTGGCTACTCTTGCAGTTGCACTGGCTGCCGATTGTGATTACAAAACCGCCGTCCATATATCGAACATAACAGGCGGAATTGAGGTGGAAAAATTTGGCGCCGCAACGGTAACCATCGAGGAAATTATCGACGAAATCCTAAGTCAAACTCGCGACAAAAGCACAAAAGTGCACTCGACCGATTATTTAGTTGAAAAGCTTAACTGGCACCGCAGACAAAAGCAGACCATAGTTTTTACCAACGGCTGCTTTGATGTGCTGCACACCGGACATATCGAGTTTTTGAAATTCTGCAGGGCCCAGGGCGATATTGTTGTCCTGGGATTGAACAGCGACAGCTCGGCAAGAACCATTAAAGGACATGACCGACCGCTCAACAACCAGCTTGACCGTGCCGCTGTCCTGGCTGCTTTGGAAACGGTTGATTACATTACTGTTTTTGATGAGCCGGACCCCCTCGCCTTAATAAAAAAGTTAAAACCTGACGTATTGGTAAAGGGCAAAGACTGGGAAAATAAAGGCGTAGTCGGGGCCGACTTTGTCCAATCCTACGGCGGCAAAGTCGTTCTTGCACCGCTTGTGGAAGGGAAAAGCTCAACTGCTACAATCGAAAAAATGAAGTCATTGGAAAAAAAAACTGATGAATGAAAATACAAAAAAACAG
>CAZMCN010000193.1:0-2529 GCA_964564845.1 uncultured Pirellulales bacterium
TAAGAGCCATTTTATCCGGAAAATTCAAAGGCATAACCGACCCGAGATTTTTTGCGGGCCTGCTGTTCGTTGTAATGATTATTTTGTACTATATGCTTCGCTAAGGGGTAAAAAGGAAATAGTTTTATGATTACGAAAAAGCAACAGAGAGAAGTTGTCGAGAAAAGTCTTGAATGCCTGAAGAAGGCGGGAATTGTCATAACTGCTAAAGAAGCGGCAAGCATAGAGACGGCTGATTTCGGCCTGAGCGATATTAAAAACACCGGTCTTGCAATACTTGTGTACGTGAACACCGAAAGGGTCTGTGCAAAAGAGCTGATAATGCTGCCGGGACAGACCTGCCCTGAGCACAGGCATCCGCCGGTAGAGGCCGAGACCGGCAAAGAAGAAACCTTTCGCTGCCGATGGGGAAAAGTTTATCTGTACGAAGAAGGAGAAAAGACAAAAGACCCGAAGTGCACACCACCAAAGGGCAGTGAACAATACTACACTGTCTGGAATGAAATTGAACTTAATCCGGGCCAGCAATATACTCTGTTGCCCAACAGATGGCACTGGTTTCAGGCGGGCCCGGAAGGGGCGATTGTCTCAGAGTTTTCCACCAAAAGCAGAGATGAGCTGGATGAATTCACCGACCCGAACATCAAGCGCGAGACAATTGTTACAGATTGATGCGGGATTGGTTATCAGCAGGTGGCTTTAGTTCTTATAATTGGTACAGCTTTATTGTCTCTTCCATCGACTTTATGCCGGATGCACCCGGTGCACTGACGCAACAGGCCCCTGCCGCATTGGCAAATCGGCATATCTTCTCAAGACTCCATCCTTTGACCATACCAGCAAGGAATCCCGCTACAAAAGCATCACCGGCACCGAGCGTATCGACAACCGATTCGACCTTGAAGGCAGGTGAGGTAAATTCATTGTTGGTGGTTTTGACATAACAGCCTTCGGAGCCAAGTTTAATGACCACTGTTTTGATTCCATAATTCAAGAAGGTATTCGCAATCTCGGGTGTGTTTTTTTTGCCGGTCAGCATTTGCGCCTCTTCAAGACTTGGAAGGAATATATCGACGTGTTCAAGGCAGGGTTCAAGAATGCTCATCCATCTGCCATCGGCATCCCAGGCGGTATCCAGGGATGTTGTAACACCGGCTTGTTTTGCTTTAGCGAGGACTCGTGCCATAGGTTTGCCGTCAAGTCCGGGCACGAGAAAGGCAGCGGCGACGTGAAGAATTTTGGCGTCCTTTATGAGAGAGAAATTCACATCATTTTCGGTCATTCGGGAATTGGCGCCGCTGTAGTGCAGAAATGACCTTTCACCGCCGGGACTGACGAGCACGACCGTTGATGAAGTGAGCACATTAGGGTCTCTTACGAGGCCTGTTGTGTCCAGATTATTTCCGTGCATCAGATTGCTCAGAAAGTCGCCAAATGTGTCAGTCCCGATTTTCCCGATGACACTCGTTTCGATTCCGAGTTTGCCGAGCGCCACGGCGGTATTGCAGGCACAGCCGCCATTGTGCAGCGATATATTGTTGACAAATACCGCCCTGCCCTTTTGCGGCATGGCCTCAATGGGGGCAACCACCACATCCGCGGTAAACTGTCCGAGACAAACAACATCAGACATATTATATAAGCCTTTCAGCCGGTAATTTTTACAGCAATGGTAAAGATAATGGAAAGATTTGTCAACCCCGTTAGAAATTTCCCTTTTTTGTGGAATTTCTAACGGGGTCAACAAGGCCAAAAGTATTTCTCGGCCATCCCAAAATTAATTCAAAAAAGGCTTGACAAAAGTAATGGATTATGGTTTAATACTATTGTTATGAGGCAAATTAACCGTTCAAATTCCGGTAAGTGGTGGTGGCCTGTGGGATAAACCCAACAGGCGAGCGGTAATTTGCTATAAAAATCAGTTGTATTCGAGAAAAGTGAGCCTGTTGGAAAAGCAGGCTATTTTTTTATTTGAATTTTCGCACTTTTGTGGATAAATATTAAGATAAAGGGTAATAAAAATGGATGATTATAAGCAAATAATACTTGGTGCCGAGCCCGGACAAATCGTCCCTATTGTCAAACACATCGACATGGATGAGCCGGTGGATTTTTTTGCCAGGCTAAGCGACTACGGACGTGCTAAAAACAGCTGTTTGTTTGAGTCCAGAGAGTACCTGGCGGGCAGCAGCGCACTGAGCTTCGGCACGGCGAAGCCGGCACTTTATCTTACCGGCACCGGTCAGGAATTTTCCATCAAAGCCCTGAGCAAAACCGGCAGGCGGATACTCAAATATTTGTCTGCCGATAAAGGGCGGTTTGACTTTTGTGAATCGGTCGAATTCGGTTCGGCGACAATAAGCGGACGAATTAAAAAGGTCGAGAGAACAGTCGATGAACAATCCCGGCTTAAAAGTATAAATCAAATGGATGTATTACGTTTGGTTGCATTTGCATTTCGTCTTGCCAGTAAACCTTTCCGAGTAACCTGCGGATTGTTGGGAGCTATAAGCTATGATTTTATAGACC
>CAZMCN010000194.1:0-2491 GCA_964564845.1 uncultured Pirellulales bacterium
GAAAAAATGAAGTCATTGGAAAAAAAAACTGATGAATGAAAATACAAAAAAACAGCTCGCAGAAGTAATAGATGCTCACAGAAAAACACTTGCCGAGTTTGAGGAAAACAGTTTAGAAACTATCGTTGCCGCTGCCGAGGCGATAACAAATGCAATAAAACAAAATGGCCGCCTTTATATTTGCGGTAACGGCGGTTCAGCCGCTGACGCTCAGCATATTGCAGCCGAGCTTGTCGGCAGATTCGAATGCGAACGCAAAGGATTGCCGGTGATTGCTTTGACAACGGATACTTCATTGATAACGTCGGTTTCCAACGATTATGGGTACGAAAATATATTTGCCCGCCAGGTCGAGGCATTGGTTAAAGAAGGCGACATTCTCTGGGCCGTCTCAACCAGCGGCGCCTCGCCCAATGTCGTTGCAGCCGCCCAGCTGGCAAAGGAAAAAGAAGCTTTAATACTGGCCTTTACGGGCAAAGCTGATAGCGAACTTGAACAGATAGCTGATATTTGTTTCTGCGCCAACAGCCAATCAACCCCGCGCAGCCAGGAGATTCACCAGCTCGCTTATCATATAATTTGCCAATTTGTGGAACAGAATTTCACAACCGATTAAATAAAAAGTAGAGTCAGGTAAAAATGTCTAACAAAGCGATATTTCTTGACCGTGATGATACCTTAATTGAAGACCCCGGCTACATCAGCGACCCCGGCCAGGTAAAGTTGACCGACGGCGCCGCCGAGGCCCTTATAGAGCTTCGAGCTATGGGCTATAAGCTGGTCGTTGTATCCAATCAATCCGCCGTCGCAAGGGGAATTATTACCGAGAAGGTACTCGGTGAAATTCATAGTCGACTGGAACAACTGCTGGCCGAAAAACATGCCTCTTTAGATAGGATTTATTATTGTCCCTATCACCCCGATGCAGTTGTGCCAAAGTATCGTAAAGAATGCGACCTTAGAAAGCCTAAACCCGGAATGCTCCGGCTTGCTTCCAGAGAACTTGCTCTCGACCTTGACAAATCCTGGATTATCGGCAACAGCAGCCGTGACATCGAGGCCGGTTTGCTGGCAGGATGCAGAACCATACTGATAGGCCACGCTTCTCGGAATGTACTGTCAGAGTTTAGCGAAGTAGAGCCCGACTTCAAGGCCGTGAACATAAAGGAAGCGGTGAATATCATAAAAAAATATAATCGTTCATTTGCAAAACCCGCAACTGCGGCCGAGTCAACCACAGAGCCTAAAACTCGGTCAGCCGGTGAAATTGGTGAAATTACCGAACAGCCGGAAAAAGAGCAGCTCATCAATCCCTCGACTGTTCGAATCGCCTCCGAGCGAACCGAACAGTTGCTGAGCAATATTCTCGAACAGTTGAAAAATATGCAGCGACAGGAAATGTTCAGTGAATTTTCAATAATGAGACTGATGGCCGGAATTGTGCAGGTTATTGTTTTGTTTTGCCTGTTGATAAGTATTTGGTTCCTGATGAACCCAACGAGGCAGCAGAATTCGGTTTTAATCACGCTCGGCTTTGCTCTGGTATTTCAGGTGATGGCACTTACCTTCTACATAATGCAGAAACAGAAGTAGAAAGGTATAGAACATCCCACACCAAGTAGCAGGACACTATTTTGTGGCTTATTGCAGGGACCCCAAACGTGGAGAAAAGTGCTTAGAAATCTGTAAAATGCAAACCAAGGCGAGCCCTTAAGCTTAATTGGTAACCGGCGAGATACGAAATGCAGGATAAGAAATTTGAGATTTTAGTCTGGCTTCCTTCGCCTGTGGGGGACGCTGTCCTTTGCACACCGGCTTTGAGGGCCATACGTCAGCATTTTAAATCCTCTCAAATAACTTTTTTTGCTAACTCTGTCGTTCGAGAACTCCTCTCACCCTCCGCCTTTAACGATGTATGGCTCCGGCAGGAAAACAAAAATCCATTTGCTATTGCAAAAGTTCTCAGAACACACAAATTCACACATGCAATTCTTTTCAAGAATTCTTTTGCTTCGGCCCTGGCCACTTTCCTTGCAGGGATACCGTCACGTATAGGCTATTCGCGCCAGGGCAGGGAAGTTATGCTTACACACAAACTCCATCCTCCAAAAATATCCGCCGGAAAATTCAGGCCTTTTCCTATGATTGACTATTATCTTGCAATTGCCTCTTCACTGGGTGCCGATACCGCCGACAGAAAACTCGAATTATCCATTGACCCTGGGCAAAAACAGAATCTGCGCAGCAGGCTGCCGGAACTTTTCGACTCCGCCGGCCCCGTTGTTGTTCTCGTCCCCGGCGGGGCGTTTGGACCAAGCAAATGTTGGCTCAGTGACAGATTCGCTCAAACCGCAGATTGGCTCATTCCAAGTTATAACGCAACGGTCGTTCTCTCGGTCTCACAGGTTCCTCTCGAGAGGCAAATCGCAAAACAAATATGTCAGTCGAGCAGCCACAAACTCATCAACCTGGCAGAGACGCCCGTAACACT
>CAZMCN010000195.1:0-2441 GCA_964564845.1 uncultured Pirellulales bacterium
AACTAAATTTATTGTTTAACTTTTTTCTGCCACCAAGGCACAAAGGCACTAAGACTTTATTTTTTTAACTCAATTTTTTTCCTGCCACCAAGACACAAAGGCACCAAAACTATAAAATAATTCGCTTAACGCCATTCTTTATTAAGGGGACATTAAAATTAATCAAAAACCCTATGCGTTTGCCAGTTATTTTTAAGTAGCTTAACAACTGGGCCTGCCATACAGGGTTCATTCTTTCAACAGCTTTTATTTCACAGATAATAAGCTCCTCAACTATCACATCCAGTCGCAGACCCTCATCAAATATAATCCCATCATACTCAACAGGAATATCTACCTGCCTTTGATATGAGAGATTCCTTTTTGTCAGTTCATGGCAAAAACAAGCTTCATATATCTTTTCTAATAGCCCAGGGCCTAATGTCTTATGTATTGTATAGGCAGCATCTACTATCTTGGTTGCAATCATTTCTTCTTTTTCTGAAGTTTTTTCAAACTCCATTTTTTTCCCTTTGCGACTTCGTGGCTTCGTGGCTAAATTCAAAATCTTATTTCTTTCTGATATACAGCGATGCAGGGGTATCTTCCGCCGTTGACCGGCGGCGGAACAACCCAGACATAACCGTGTGGGCCGCCCTGCCAATCGCCGTCAAGCAGAACTAAATTATCATTAGGCGGTGCATAGCGCTCCATTACGCGATATATCCGGCCGGCGGCATTGTCAACAATCCGGCAGCCATCATTAAAAAATGTTTTCTCTTTAGCGTTAGTGTAATCTATCCTGAGTTCATTGCTTCTGGTGGCAACATCAACCGCAACTTTTACCGGTCTTGGCCAGTCAACTGCTTTTGAGAAATCAACCACACCATAACCGGCTGTGCCGGGGTCCGGCAATATATTGGGGGCGTAGTATCGAAGAATCGGGCCGGTCTTTCTGTTGATAAAAACAGTTACCTGGACTAAGCGAGAATTAGGAGCAGTGAGTCTGCAAAGCGCCGAGAAGCAATAATGCTTTTGCGATATATCGGTATCGGTCGAAGGATACGTAAACTCTTCATTGGGGTCTATATATGCCATTACAGGGAAAATCCTCTTGTCTCTGAAATAAGCGTGTCCAGCTATCGGCAGAGCAGTCAGGTTAATTTCGTTAGTATCAGGGCCGGCAGGGTCGGGGTGTGCATAGAGTTTTATTTTTGCAAAGGCTTCATCGGCGACGACCGCTGCGATGGTGCGCTCGGTCGAAACTGTCATAAAATGAATGGCGACGGGGAATACGCCGGCGATAAAAACCATACCGACAGACAGTATCCCGATTGCCAGCAGCATCTCGGTAAGAGAAAAACCGGAATTTTTTGGTTTGTTCTTCACACCTAAAACCTTATCTACAAACAACGAACTATGAACTACGAACTATGAACCACGAACTATGAACTAATCTCTACTTATAATTGTTCCCGTATAGGGGTTTACACAAATTCTTCCTTCAACAGCGGCCCTGCTGAGATAATCCGTCCACGCCCTGCCTTTACTATAGGCCTGCCTGAACTTTTCTCTCTCATAGATAATGAAACTGCTGCGACTCGACTCTTGTTGCAAACCAGCAACCTGTTTATCCTGAATAAAAGACCCAATACCATTTGTAACATTGAATAATGTGTTAAATATGTCATCATTGCAGGTGTTGCTTGTTTTTTTGCCGTCTCTATTTATCACAAAAACATTGTGTATTATCAGCTTGCCGGATGGTGAAAAAACAATCGAAAAAGAAGTTGTGTCTCTTGTTACATTTTGATTACCCGCTTCGGCGTCATTATCAACAATACCATCACCCGAATCAGGGTCGTATCTCAAATCCATAACGCCGATTGATTCGGGCAGTTTTATTGGCTGAAGACCATCGACCGCTCGAAAACCATTTACCGGTGAATCACTCGAAGGCATTTGAGCGTCGTGTATAATAAAAATCATATATTGAGGTGCGCTTAGCAGATTGTCGGGGTCATCAGGATTATAAGCCTTTTGAAAGCGAACACCGGCGTAGTGCTGTTCTTTTGCGGCGATGCCGCGAGCGGTTGACAAAGCAGCGCTTATCATACACTTTGCGCCGCCGGAGGTCTCGAATGAGCCGAGCAAGGCTTTTACCGCCGGCATTGCCAGAACGGCAAGCAGCGCTACGATGGCAACGACAACCGTCATCTCCATCAGTGATAAGCCGGATTGTCCGGATTTTGCTTTCATTTTTTCTGCCACCAAGGCACAAAGACACTAAGACTTAACTAAATTTATTGTTTAACTTTTTCTGCCACCAAGCCACCAAGACACTAAGGCACTAAATTTTTTAACTTTTAATTTTTCATTTCTTTGTGACTTCGTGTCTTTGTGGCCTATTATCTATTTCTTATATCATCAGCGGTGCCGAATTTTTTGTCCGGCCCGGCTGA
>CAZMCN010000196.1:0-2392 GCA_964564845.1 uncultured Pirellulales bacterium
CCATCTCGTAGCCGAAGCGGCAAAGCGGGTGTATGCCGACCGTGCTAAATACATCGCCGACCCCGATTTTATAAAGGTTCCAACTAAAAAACTGATTTCGAAGAAATATGCCGAGGTCAGGGCCAAGGATATCGACCCGATGAAAGCAACTCCGAGCGAACAGATAACGCACGGTAATGCAGCAGAATTTTCCATTGCCGGCGGCGAAACAACGCATTGTTCGGTAGTTGATAAAAATGGTATGGCAACTTCGTTCAGCACAAGTCTTTGCCGCTTTTACGGCAGCTATCTTGCTGTCGAAGGAGCGGGATTTCTGCTGAATAACCAGATGCAGGATTTCAGCGCAAAGGTGGGTGTGCCGAACAAGTCCGGGTTTGCGTACGGCGAGGAAAATGCGATCGAACCAAACAAGCGAATGGTCAGCTCAATGGCACCCACTATCGTTACCAAAGACGGCAAAAACTTCATGGTTCTCGGCTCGCCTGGAGGAACTGCTATCATCACGGCTATCACTCAGTGTATTATGAATGTCATCGACCATAAAATGGAGCTTAGGGGGGCTGTCGAGTCACCACGTTATCACCACCAGTGGCTTCCGGACATAATATATTCCGAGAAAAACAGGGATGTATTTTCCGAAGAGACGGCAGCAAAGTTAAAGAAGCTTGGCCACGCAATGGGAACAAAGAAAAGTCTTGGAAATATCCAGGCAGTTCTTATCGAGACCCAAACCGGGCTGTTCACAGGTGTCTGTGACAATCGTAGAAAACCGGCCGGCATGGCCTGCGGCTATTGAATATTATAGGAGAATCACGATGTTTACGAAAAGAACAGTTTTTTCATTACTGGTTTTTGCGGTATCAGCAGGACTTATTTGGGCTGGGTTTTCATCGGCCTGTACTATCGGCGCTGCCTCAGGCAAGGCAACGGCTGACGGCAGGGCGATGATTTGGAAAACAAGAGATACCGGCGTAAAGAATAACGAGCTCTATTATAATACATCCGGCAAATACAAATTTCTTTCGCTGGTAAATGCCGGAAGCACAGCTTCATGGCACGGTGTGAATGAAAAAGGCTTTTCAATACTAAATTCATCATCCAATGACCTGCGTGGATGGTCAAGGTCAAGACGCTCAAGAGACCCAAATGCACCGGGGCGGTCAAGGGACCCGAATACCCCAAGGCACTCAAGGGAGCCAAATGACCCGGCAAGCTTGAGAGACTCAGGAAATTGGCTGGGCAACGGTGCTCTTATGCGTTATTCGCTGGCAAACTGTGCGGATGTGGCGGAATTTGAAAAACTCCTCGAAAAAACAGACGTTACCGGCAGAAGAACTGCAGGCAATTTTGCGGTTATGGACGCAAAAGGCGAGGCTGCTATTTTTGAAACGGGCCCAAAAAAGTTCAAGAAGTTCGATGCCAAAGACCCGAATGTCGCGTCGGATGGTTATATTCTCCGCTCGAATTTCGCCTTCAGTACTGGAGAAGAAAACAACAGCAGCAGGAGATATTCTTTCAACCGCTACAAAAGGACGAGCGATTTGGTCAAAGGTTTTTACGCTGACGGCAAGGTAACTTACAAAGATATTCTGCGCACCCAGATGCGGGATTTTTCGGACGTCAAAGGCGAGGCAATTTCTGTTCCGTTCTCCGGCAAGTTCGACGCCAACGTCCCCGCCGGTTATATTAACAACCGCTGGAGCTTATGTCGAGCCAGCTCAGCTTCGGCGGCGTTGGTTGTTGGAGTTCGTGAGGGCGAAGACCCAAGGCTGAGCACGATGTGGACGATTCTCGGCCAACCAGCCGCCGCTGTTGCCGTGCCATACTGGCCGGTCGGCAAAACACCGCCCGAGGCCGACGGGGCGGAAACCGCACCACTGTGTGACGTTTCAAGAAAGATAACATCACAGCTTGTCCTTCGTTCGACAACTCTCGACCAGCAACAAAGAAGATACTACCTCGACAGCTATAAACTCAAAGATGACAAAGGCGACGGTTTGTGGGCGATACTTTTTCCTGCTGAAGATAAGATTTTTGCAGAAGCCGAGGCCAGGCTCTCAAAATGGCGCAAGAGCGGCCCTGACGCCGAGGAAATGCTGGCAATGGAAAGTAAACTTGCAAAAGATGCCCTGGTAACACTCGAAGATGCCTACGAAAAACTGCAAACCTGGAAACCAAACAGAGGAAGACAACAAAGCAAAACACCGCCGGCAAAATATGAAGAATAATTTGCTATACTATTGCAGACCGGTGTTCCTTTTGCGTGATATTTACAGAGCTTTGATTTAAAGTCAGGTGGATTTATAACGGTTTGTTATTGGCATTCTTCTGTCTTTTCCAAAGGCCTTTGGCGTAATTTTGACGCCGGGCGGAGATTGTCTCCTCTTGTACT
>CAZMCN010000197.1:0-2372 GCA_964564845.1 uncultured Pirellulales bacterium
GCCAGTCCTTATTGCCAAGAACAACCTCGCCATTCGTTCCTATATCAACAAAAAGCGAAGTTTCCTTCCTGGTATAAATTCGTGTGGTCAATACCCCTGCTACTATGTCACTGCCTACGTAAGCAGCCACACTGGGCAGGCAGTATAACAAGCCTCGCTTGTTTATCTGGATGCCGGCTTCCGCCGCCCGGATTGGCGGGACAAAACCAACCGATGCAATATAAGGCTCTTTACGTATTCGAGTGGGGTCAAGACCCAAAAGAAAATGCACCATTGCGGTATTGCCCGCGCAAATAATCGCAGTTACATCCTGCAAATCAATTTTTTGTCTGGTCACCAGTGTAACAATAAGATTATTCACATCGTGAGCGATACGATTCTGCAACTCGTCAAATGCATTATTTTCTTCGGCATACATGATTCGGCGAATGTAGTCTTCACCAAAATTTATCTGGCTGTTATATGTCGCTTCGGTATCTATTGTAGCGGCAGTTGTCAAATCAATTAAATGAGCTACTACCGTGGTGGTGCCCAAGTCGACGGCCACTGCAAGGTTTGTTTCGCATCGTTTGCCCACCTCAACCTCTATAACTTCGATAGTTCCGCCTCGCTGCCCTATAGTGACGGCAACTTTGTAATTGGCTTCAACGAGCAGCTTCGAAAGTTTTTGAAGAATACGAAAGCCAGTCTGCATTGCAGGGGCGTCAATTTGCTCCCTTATTGCCAAATACAGACGCTCATGGTCCGCTGTATTATCGTGCACAGTCGGCGGCGACATTTCAACACAGATTTTGCGAACCAGAGGGTCAAACCCAAACACCCCCGCCCGCACATCAGCGGCAAGCTCGCTGAATCTGTGTGCGTCCGTGTCCATAAGTATCTGACTTGTTTCCAGAGTGTGAAATTTTGGAACGGTCACAGTCATATCAGAAAGGACTTTGGTCTGGCAGGCCAAAACTACATTTTCACGTGTCTCTTCAGGGGTAAGCAAAGTGGTGGGTCTGCTCTGAAATTCTCCCTCGTCGATTATGATTTTGCACTTTCCGCAATACCCATCCCCCCCACAGATGCTGGTAAGATATACACCGACCTTATGGGCGGCTTCAAGCAGAATGGTTCCTGCCGGAACTTCTATTTTCAGGCCGCTCGGCTCAAAACGGACTGTGCATCTTTTGATTTTCGATTTTCGATTTTCGATTTTCGACTTCCTGTTTTTGAGTTTCGCCCTTCGAATCGGTAATAGGCAATTCTAATCAGTTCCAGACTTCCTGCAGATATTTAGGCAGCATCGAACACTCTCTCGGGCCGACCATAACTTCCCAGTTCGTAGCTTCCTCGAGTTTGCCGCTCATCACCGCCACATAACCCGGTATTATAAGTTTACGGTGTTTAACGAGGCCTTCTACATTGTACTTGGCCATAGCGTCAGCGACGGTTTTCTCGTTGAGCTTATCTCCCGAATAAGCAGTCAAAACACTTGTGCCCTCGGTGTCAACAACAAGAATATAGCTTGGTACGCGAGAGGCTTCGACATCCGATTCGACAGTGTAATAGGTCAGTGAAAAGTTTGTAGTAAACATCAGAGGGGCATTTTCATCAGGCTCGCCGATAGGATATACTTTCGGCTCTACCTGGACAGGCTTCTGCGGGTCGCTGAAAACATTCATCATCGTGGTAAGCATAGGCAGCAGAGCGTATTGCCTTACGGTATCGACTACCACGATAGAGGCATACTTGCAAATCAAACCAATTGCCGAAGCTAACTGTGCGTCATCATCACCATCGGCAACAAATGAAAGCGTAGGATAACCTAACGGTCTGAAGGTCTTTTTCAGGGCCAGTGCCCGTATCTTCGAGAGGTCATATAACTTTTGCCGCGGACTCGAAGCCTCAAGGCATAATACGATGTCCTCAACTCCCTGGGCCTTAATTTTTTCAGTAAGCTCAGCAAGGGCATCTACAGAGTCAGCTTTTGCCACGATTGGACAGTTGTTTTCTTTAGCAATTTTGGCTGTTGCTTCGGCAGTATCGCCCACAGCATGCGCAAGCAAAGGTACAGCTTCTGCGGTTTTGCCTGCTGCTGCAGCCATCGCCTCCGGTGATTGGGTTACCAGAATCAGAGCAAGAGTGCTTGAGTCCTTCACCGCAGCAGCGGCGCCAGCAAAGGTATCGGCCGAACCGCTCTCGTTAATAACTGCTATGGCATTGACACCAAGCTTAGTCCCGACCCGCTCAAACTGAAGCGAATTCACAGTCTCAATTCTTTGTTTTAAGTCCTCGCCGGCCAGTTTGTCCGAGACCGTAACGGCCAAAACCGTGGGATTGTGAAACTTTTCTTCGTGTCGAAACATCACCGTCTCCTGACCGACCTG
>CAZMCN010000198.1:0-2319 GCA_964564845.1 uncultured Pirellulales bacterium
TTGGCAGCAGCATCGCCGATTTTATCTGCATCAAAGTGGCGGCCATTACTAAAAAATCACCCGCCAAATCAATATCCAGACTCTTGAGCATTTCAATATGGCGAATATACTGCTCGGTTATCTGTGAAATCCGGATGTCGTAGATGTCCATCTCGTCCTTGCGAACCAGATACAAAAGCAAATCCAGCGGACCTGCAAATATGTCAAGATTTACCCGATACGCGCTCAATCAATCCTCCTGCTGCTTTTCCGGTTCCAGTATTTCCAGTGCCTTTTGGGCCTGGCTTTCGAAAACTTGTAATGACGAACTTGCCACCGCAGCCAATCCCGCGTATGCATTTGCAGCATTTTGGCCGGTAACAACCGCTCTTATCCCGCAGTCATCAAGGTGTTGTTTCGCAAGTTCGGCTTCGATGTAACTTCCAAATTTTTTAATTGTAACCAGCCTCTCTGCCATAGTTAAGCTCCCAGCCCCACCGCCTTTCGGGCACGGGCGAGCGTCTTCGATGCCACCGCTTTTGCTCGTTTAGCGCCGTCAGCAAGGACCGCTTTGGCATAGTCGTGCCTCTTCTCAAGCTCTGCCCTTTTTTCTCGGAAAGGCCTGAAATAATCTACCATCAACTCGGCAAGCCGTTCTTTTACTTGCCCGTAGCCCAGTCCGCCGCTGCGGTATCTGTTTTCCCACTCGGCCAGCTCTTTCTCCGAGGCAACCAGCTTCAAAAGCGCAAAAACATTGCAGTTCTCCGGCTCTTTAGGCTCTTCAACGGGTGTCGAATCGGTAACGATACGCATAATTTTTTTCCTGACACTCTTTTCCGGCTCGAATATCTCAATGGTGTTGCCGTAGCTCTTGCTCATTTTCTGTCCATCTATACCGGGAACGACAGCCACCGATTCGATAATATATGCCTCCGGCACGACGAAGGTTTCGCTGTAGTTGTTATTGAATCGGATGGCAATGTCGCGGGTAACCTCGATGTGCTGCTTCTGGTCGGCCCCGACCGGAACAAGATTGCTGTCGTAGATAAGAATGTCTGCTGCCTGCAGTACAGGATATGCGAAAAGGCCGTGATTGGCACTTATACCCTGGGCGATTTTTTCCTTGTAGCTTGTGCACCGCTGAAGAAGCCCCATCGGTGTTACACACGACAGCAGCCAGGTTAGTTCGGTAACCTCCGGCACGTCGGACTGACGCCAGAACACCGTTTTTTCTGTATCAAGCCCCAAGGCCAGATAATCCAGCGTAACATCAAGCGCATAATGGGAGACATCAGCCGGAGATGGGTTGCTGGTAAGAGCATGGTAGTCGGCAATGAAATAAAAGCAATCGTGTTCGCCCTGCAGCTGAAGGTGCTGACGCATCGCCCCGAAGAAATTGCCTATATGAAGCCGGCCGGACGGCTGGATACCCGATAGTACTCGCAAAGAAAACTCCTTTATATCAAATCACAAAAACACACTTAAATACACTTCCAACAGCCAGAATGTGAAAATTTGCTATCAAAATAACCAAGCCACAGCTCACTGTCAAGAATTTTACAGGACGCATTTGCCTTTAGAACCGGCAATAAGCAGAATGAACACCATTTTTATTTTGACCGAATCAATGGTTTTGTTTATTATCTCTGGGGTAATTTGCAGGAGTATTATATGAATTACTGGACATCATTAAGTATAGAATACGCTAATCAAAGAAATTATTTAGATGACAGCTAAGTTATAATACTTGATGGTCTTCATATTGAAAAGGACAAAATATGAAATGCGATCATTGTAATGAGGAAGCCATTGTAAATTATCAAAAAGTTTGGGTAAGGTATAAAATAAAAAAAGGTGGGAGTTACGAGTCGGACAAAAGATTTAATGGTTGTGATATTAAGCCGACCTATGATGATAATTTTCATTTGTGCCAAAAACATGAAAAAGAGTGGTTAGATGGAAAGCCTTGGATCGCGGAGATGTCTACCGTGCGCTCGCAAAATTGAAACACGCATTCGACCTTTGGAATAGCAATATTTTTCTTGTGGCTGGTGAAGAAGATTTAGAGAGAGCTGATACACTTTTAAGTGGAACTTTTCATGAAATACAGAACAAAGTTAAAAAACTCTCTCTTAAAAAAGTTAGCGAACTGTATCGACAAAAGCGAGCTTGGGTTGACATTGAAAAAGAAGTTGGTTTGCTTTAAGGTTAAATAATCAGTACTCAACCTACCAGACAGTGTAAGGATTTATATTGACTAACATATTTGGCAAATCATCTTCAAGATAATTTGTAAGCGTTCACTGAAAACACCTTATTTTATGTAAAAGCGTGCCTATG
>CAZMCN010000199.1:0-2286 GCA_964564845.1 uncultured Pirellulales bacterium
AAGAAAAATAACAGCACACTATGTTTTGACACTTGTGTATGTTTTTTGGGACGGGAGAGTTGTTTCAGTTGTTATCCGGCCTTTAAGCCCTGAGGATTTGGTATCTTAATTTTCTGTACAGTTTATGCAGGAGTGGGAAGGTGATGAAGAGGCGCAGGATAAATTTTTCTGTTTTTTGGGGGTTGCGGCTTTTGTAAGCGGCGAATGCCCGGCGGGCGGCTTTATAGTCACCTGCGCCGAGTGCAAAAGCTATTGTTTCCCTTAGGGCCTCCGCCTCGAGTTTGTCCGGGTCTATATCAAGGAATTTGATAAGGGCCGGGTCATCATTAAAATCAAGGTGTGAATAAGAGTCGCCGGCCTTCTGCAATCTTTCGTAATAGAATTTGAAGGCCAGTTTTTTGTAAATAATCTGTTTTCTTCTTTTGTTCATTGAAATACTTTTGTTCGATACCCTGTAGTAATAAAGGACGTCCTTTAGGTTGGCAAACCTTTCGCCTTTTGAGAGGATATTAAGATACAAATCGTAGTCCTGAGTGGTTTGAAACTTTTCCCTGTAGAAGATATTTTCGTTTCTGAACATAATAGTTGGGTGATAAAAAGGCAATTTTCCGGCGAGTAAGTTGTTGACAAGGCGGTCGTGGTCCTGTGCTTTAATGACCCTGTCTTTTGTTTGGCCGTTTAGGTCGAAGATTTGGACGGAAGTGCCGATTAAAAAAACATCGCTGTTATTTTCGAGAAACTGGTATTGCAGTTTTAGCCTTTCCGGCAGTGATATATCATCGGCGTCCATTCTTGCTATGTATTCGGCTTTTGCCTGTTTTATGCCGATGTTTAATGATTTGGTGAGTCCAAGATTTTCAGGGTTTTCGATAATTGCGATTCTCTCGTCCTTATTCATATAACTTTTGAGCACATCGGCGACCTCTTTTCCGGCCGGGTTGTCATTGACGATAATAAACTCAAACTCGGTGAAGGTCTGGTTCAGTATGGATTCGATACCGCTTTTCAGCCAGTCCAAAGGCTCGTTATATACCGACATTACAACTGATATTTTTTTCATTTTAACGAAAGTCCGTCGGGCTAAATTTTCAGGAACAGGTCGTCCTTTACAGTTCTTTGCGACTGAATCTTTTTTCTCTGTTTGAGAGTATCGGGGAAGTCCCGCAGGAAGAAATAGAGCGATTTTGTATAAGCCCAGAGCGGCCTGGGCGATTTATATTTGAGCGACATTTTCAGCATTTTATAAAGAATCCAGAGCGACGAGGCCGGCCACCATATAATCAGGTTATTCAGTCTGTAATTCTTCCAGAGCATTCGGGTAAAGCCGCACAGATAATATTGATTTTTCCAGCACAGAGCGTCGATGTTTGTCCTTGTATCGACGCCGAGATGAATGCCCAGCAGATTTGTGGTTCTGTAATTGCTGTAGCCGTTCAGGTATGCCCTTGCGCTCATATCGTAATCGTCTATGTTCATCGGGTAAATCTCATCAAAACCGCCTAATTTTTCAAATATGTCTTTTTTGAAAAAGCAGGCGCCGCCCCGGTAGCGCGGCACTTTTTTTATTCCTGTTCCGAGGATGTCGGCCAGCTCAATCTTTTTGTTGGGCCGGTTGAAGTATAATCCGCCGGTATCGATATAATCTTTGTTGACATCGCGCAATAACGGTGACAGATAGGCGGGATTGCTTAGTGTTTTGTATTCTTCGAATAGTTTCGAGAGGAAATTGCTTTCGGGCAGCTCGATATCGTTATCAAGCGTGAGAACGTAATTGCCTTCGGCGTTTTTAACTAAAGCATTTTTTCCCGCGCCGTATCCGAGATTACTTTTGTTCTCAATGATTTTAATTTCACTAAATTGCCTGAGGTATTCGATGCTCTCGTCAGTTGAGCCGTTATCTGCGACGATAATTTCTATCGGCTCATAATCCTGTGCCAGAATTGCAGGGATTACTTTTTTTAGTTTCTCTGCACCGTTATAATTGAGAATGCCAACGGTGATTAATATTTTATCTTGTGTTTGTTTGTCGGACATTTTTTTAGCTGTACCGGTCAGCGATATTCCTGTAGTACCTAAGGTATTGTTCAGCGATGTGAGCCCAGCCAAACTGCTCGGCCTTTTTTCTTGCCGCTTTGCACATTAACTCATAGCCGGTCTTATCATCAGCGAGTTTTTTTATTTCGTCGGCGATTGCTTCAGGGGCGGCCTGTTCAACCACAATCCCGTTATCGGCTATTAATTCATCGACACCCTCGCAGCGTGTTGTGATAATCGGAAGTCCCGAGG
>CAZMCN010000200.1:0-2269 GCA_964564845.1 uncultured Pirellulales bacterium
TGAATGTTCTTTTGTGAATTATGTTTTGTTGCATTTGCAGCACATCTCGAAGAAGTGGTAAGCTAAGGGTTGGAAAAATCTGAAGTGATTTGCTGTTTTAGAGTTTTTGCATTTCGGATGGCGCAGCCGCCGATGTCATTGTTGAAATAAACGAAGGCGCTGGGGGCATCTCTGCTGTGTTCCTTTAGCCATTGCGCCCAATCCTGTAATGCTTTTTTTGAATAATTTCCCTGGTATCTGCCGGTCGGGCCGTGAAAACGGATGTAAATTAACGAACCTGTGATTATGCGAGGGGAAACAATGCCCGGCATATCGTGAATGCAAAAGCTAACGCCGGATTTATCGAGCAGTTCGAAGGTGTCTTCTGAGTACCAGTTTTTTTGTCTGAATTCGAAAACGGCAGGCGGCTTTTGGGGAAGAAAGCCGATGAAACCTTTGAGCAGGTCAATGTCCTTGTGCAAACTGGGGGGCAGTTGATAAAGAATGGGGCCGAGCTTTTCTTTCAATAAGGAGGCCCTTTCAAGAAAGCGCTCGAGAGTCTCAGGATGGTCTTTTAGTCGTTTGATATGAGTAATATATCGATTGGCCTTTACGGAATAGAGAAAATGCTGCGGGGCCTGCCGGTGCCATTTTTCTATGGATTGGGCTTTCGGCAACTGATAAAAAGTATTGTTGATTTCTACGGTGTCAAAATGGCCGGCATAGTGCTTGAACCATTTGCTCTTCGGCAGCTCGGCGGGATAGAACAGCTCCCTCCAATGGTCGTAATGCCATCCCGAAGTGCCTATTCGAATATCACAATCGCTTTTGCTCATAATAGTTCTTTTATTGTTCCGGCTGACGGCACCAGAGACTTTTCCATAAGGCGTCAAACAAGGTTGAATAATTTTACAAATTATTATAATTTAGTACAGCAACAGAGTAAACGAACAGTGTAATAAAGACGAACTTAAAATCAAGTATACATTATGCCGGATTTTGGTCCTCAACAAATCGGCAAATGGCTAATCTCGGCAGGCGTTTTTATAGCGCTTCTGGGCGGGCTTGTGATGCTGCTCGGCCGGGCGGGTCTGTTTAAGCTGCCGGGTGTTCTGGAGTTCGGCTCGAAAAACTGGCGCTTCTATTTCCCGATAGCAAGCTGTATAATAATCTCGATTATACTGACGCTTATCTTATGGCTTATAAGATTTTTTCGCCGTTGAAGTTTGAGATTAGATAACCATTTTTGCGGTCTGGGGGATTAACTTTTTGAGCAGTTGATGGTTCGGCTCTATATTTGAGATTTCGAGGTATTCCTTTTCGCTGTGGTCGAGACCTCCGACCGGACCTAAGGCGTCTAACGTCGGTGTGCCAACAGCGGAAGTGAAGTTGGCATCGCTGCATCCACCGGCTGCGGCCCATTTCAGCTGCATACCGAGCTGCCTGCCGGTGTTTTCGGTCAGCTCCCACAGCTTCATCGCCTTTTCTGACGGCACCATAGGAGGACGAAAGCCATTTTCGGTTACACTGATTTTTATCCTTTCGTTGACAGGATTTTCCGCCAGGTATCTGATTTTGTCTTTAACTGTGTTCATTTGCTCGCTGTTGGTAAATCTCACATCAAATTTGCAAGCGGCATATTCCGGCACTATATTTACCCTTGTCCCTCCAGAGACGAGGCCGGCATTTATGGTTGTGCCTGTTTCGTAATCGTTCAGCTTATTCAGTTCGAGGATGCAGTGCGCCATCTCGACTATGGCGTTTGCTCCTTTTTGTGGTTCTACGCCGGCATGAGCGGCTGCGCCTTTAAATCTCGCTTCGAATCGGACCGTGCCTTTTCTTTGAAGCACCAGGTCTCCATTTTCCCTGCCGGCTTCAAATACTAAAGCGAGCTTACTTTTTGCTGCCAGCTCTTCTATGAGTTCTTTTGAGGTGTTTGAGCCAATTTCCTCGTCACTGTTTTGCAGGATGCATATTGAAATATCTTCGTCGAGTTTTTCTTCGTGTATTGCTTTGAGTGCATAATAAAGAGAAAGCAGGCCGGATTTCATATCCGAAACTCCCGGCCCCAGTGCCCTGTCGGCCTTGATTGTGAAAGGCCTTTTTTTCGCAGTTCCGTCGGGAAAGACGGTGTCCATATGGCCGAGCAATAAAACGTCATATTGGTTACTGTTATCATTGTGCACCTCCAAACATGGGCCTGCCGAACTGCTGCCGGGGTGAAGAGTAGCGATATAGCCAAGCTCTTCATATTTTTGTTTAAAGTATTCAGCAATTTTCGCTGTGCCTT
>CAZMCN010000201.1:0-2075 GCA_964564845.1 uncultured Pirellulales bacterium
CAGCATGAGCAAAAAACAAAATATTATAAAACAGGGACTTTTTCAACAGCCCCACGTTTACCTGTTTTTTCTCGCTCTTTTCACGTTGAATCGCTCCCGCCTCGCCGTGGCTCCGGCACGTCAGGTCGGATTCTCTCCAGCCCGTTACAAATCCCCGCCCGGTTAGAAGTCTGCAAGACTTTACTTCTCAGGCCCGCCGAGCACAACGCAGACACCTCTGCTTGCCCCGTGAGAGAGCGAAGCGTTATCTCACTATAGTGGCCATCCCATTTCTAACGGTCTCCGGAGTTTCCATTACCGCATTAAAAAATTAATCGCAGACCCAATCTTATTGTGGCAGATAGCGGATAGAAAAAACTAAAAACTAAACGCTCCACGCTATTTTTCGCTTTACATTTAACCCCGACCGCTGTATAATACTTGTCAAATTGAATATAGTTATATTGATACACGCAAAGGCGGGGGAAAAGGCGGATAAAATGAACAGTAAATTCAAAACGCCCATCAAAGCCACCGGCATCAACAACCAACTACGAACCACGCCTGTCCGCCGTAGCCGTGGAAAAGGCGGAAACCACGAACAACGAACAACGAACAATGAACTACGAACAACGAACAACGAACTATTTTATCCAAAACAAGAGTTGGTTTTTCAATATCTAATTTCACTGTTATTACCTGTAACTTTGCAAAGCCGATATTCAGCCGAGCATTTCAAGAACGACCTGCGCAACCTTCTGCGGCGCTTTAGTTTGTCTCAACGGAGCTGTCAAATCGATAAGGTCGCTGCTGATTTGGGCTAACTTATTTTTATCAGCTAAAAGCTGCTCGATGGATTCAACTATCGGCTCGATTGAAGAAAAATACGGCATAAACTCCGGCACTAACTCTTTGTCTGCCAGGATGTTAACCAGCGAGAGGAATTTTGTCTTTATCAGCCAGCACCCGATAAGGTGCCAGAGTATTCTGCTTGATTGGTACATAATGACCATCGGGCAGCCTGCCACTGCCACCTGCAAGGTGGCGCTGCCGCTGGCGACAATTGCAAAATCCGCTGCCACTGCACTTTCAGCTACGGTGCTGATGCTGTAGCTGCATTCGAATCTCTTAAGTTGTTTTTGTTTAAGGAGTTGCTTTTTCTCGGAATCGACGGCTACGGTGGTGAAAACGGCGGCGGGATACTTTTCTTTTAAGCGAAGGGCAATCTGCTGCATCGGCGGCCAAAGTGCGTTAATTTCGGCGGGGCGCGAGCCGGGTATAATGGCAAAATGTGCGTTTTGGGGCTGAAAATCGATGTATTCTTTTCTGTAACCGTTCAAATCAAGTTCGAGTTCATCAAGCAGCGGATGGCCAACAAAGGTGACGTCGATGCCTTTTTGGCTGAACCAGTCCTGCTCGAAAGGTAGGACACAGCAGAGCTTATCGCAATACTTTCGCAGTTTGCGAATTCGCCAGGGCGCCCAGGCCCATAGCTGGGGAGCGACGTAAAAGAGGGTTTTAATATTGATTTTTTTGGCTGTTTTTGCGATGTGGAAATTAAAAGCAGGGGAATCACAGACGATGACCAAATCGAGCTTATTGCTTTTGAAGTAACGAGTTATGCGTTTGAACAGCAGGTAATAGTGGGCGATTTGGGTCAATGGTTTCAGGAACATAGCGGCCTTGCGGGTAGTTGTTTGCAGCAGTTTGCAGCCGGCGTGGGCCATTTTTGGCCCGCCGACGCCGACGAACTCGATGTTGTAAGTGGTTTGCTGCAGGGCGGTTATAAGAGCGGCGCAGTGGGCGTCGGCGCTGGGCTCGGCGGCGCTTAGAAAAATACGATATGTTTTGTCGTTTTCAGGCATAAGTAAGTTTATATGGTACTTAAATTGGCTGAATAAGCAACCAGATATTGTCGGAATCAGGCGGTTTTCGGCAAGAATTTGCGGGCCGAAAAGGAAAATTGGGGCGTGGGTTTGGGGTATATAGGGAAAAAGGGTAAGAAAAAAACGTGGAAAAAGTGCGAAAAATTGGCAAAAAATGCAAAAAAACGCAAGAAAGTGCGCGAAATTGTACCAAAATGTGCCAAAAGAGTA
>CAZMCN010000202.1:0-2065 GCA_964564845.1 uncultured Pirellulales bacterium
ACTAAGGCGCCAAGGCGCGAAAAGAAAATTAGCCGCAAAAAGGCACAAAAAAAGACGGCAAGCCCTTGACACGGCTCCGGTTCATAGGATTTCACTGATTTTATGCTCAAATCTAAATAATAAATACTCTATCTTCTCGTACGTGTAGGTCTTCGGTGCGAGTTACGAGCGACCACTTTAACCATTTGCATTTATTATCTCAATTTGCTGAAGTCTTTGGCGATGTACTTATTGAACTGTGGCTTACAGTGCTCAGTTACCTCGCCAGTCTCTCTGTCGGTTTTTCGACCGTTGAACCATATACTACGCTTGCCCTTATTCTTCCCGGTCTTGTTCTGGGCAGATTCTCTGATGAACTCCTTAGAGGTCATTATCCATGTCATGTCCATCCGCTCCGAGTAGAAAACGAACCAGTAGTTGTCTCTCAACTCGTGCGGGATGGCGGCGAATAGGGCCGCATCGCCCGGAACTACATCTTTGGACCTGGCTTTAACCTGTGCACGGTGATGAAAGAACCGTCCTCCCGGCGGATGACCGCATCAACGGCATCGTCGTCAACAAGAGGGATATAGACGTCCAATCCCTCCTTAAGCATGCGACCGATGATCCAGTATTCCATCCTCTTCCCGAATCCGGCGCTATGTCTGAACGGCAGTGCCATTGTCTTTCCCTGCTAACATAATAATATACAACATTTTTTGTTGCGAATTTAGCCGCCGCTGCCCTTCAATTTTCGAACCATACACTATCCAAAATTTTATAATCGGTCAAGAGAATAGTATAAGCGCATTTTTTTAACGGCGACTCTCTCGCACTAAGCAGCTTCAAAGATGGTCAATTTCCCCCGTTGGAAGTTAATTTTCCCTGTCGCAAGCGACGGGGCTAAACGTTGATGGTTATTTTACCGGCGGAAGACCGATGTCCTTACAAATCTTTTTTGCCAGAATATCTACAATTTCATTGTGCCTTGGAACGGCGGATCTCTTTTTTAACGATGGATTATGCCACCAGGAATGTTTTGCCCCTTCTCTGATAAATTCACAACCTTGAGAGCGAAGATGCCGGAGCAGTTCTTTCCTTTTCATATCGCTATTTGCTCTTCACGAAAATCCGCCCCCACAGCGGATATAGCATCCTGTCGATTAAACTCCAAGGCCTCTTTCAGCGTCGCTTTAAGAGTTTCCAGTAACTGCTGATGTGTCCGTTCCTGGCAGTTTACTCCGGGCACTTCTTCAATCCATCCGATCCACCAGTCATTGTCCTGCTTGGTTACAGCCGTATATACTCTGCTCATAATCGCACCATCGACTTCCTAAAATACCCCCAACTATCTGCCACCCATTTTAAAACAACGGGCCACAAAAGTCAAGAAACTACTGATCAATACTAAATCATCAATAATCAATTGTTATGAGCAGCCCATTGAGTTTCCGCAGTTGAAGCATTTGTAGCAGGTTCCGTTGCGTACGGTAATGGCTCCGCAAATATCACAGGCAGGAGCGTCATCAGAAAAATGCTCAAATTGTGCGTTAAATTCTTGCAAAACCTTGGCCTCAGACCGCATCTCGTCCGAGGTTTCGGCCACAGAGACGCCGACCAGCGAGCCGATACGGTCTGCCAGTGATGTTAATCTTCCCTTCAGAGCAGAAGAAGACTCTTTAGCCAATGACTCTAAATCCTTCTCCTTTTGTTTTGATTTTGCCTTTGTGCCGGCCTTTGCTTCGGCGATTTTTTCCGCAAGGTCTTTTGTCTTCTCCACCAACTGCCTTGCGGTGGTAATATTTTTGCTCTCCGGCGCTGGGGTTATCGGTGTCCGGTTAGGTGTGTTCTTTTCGGCATAGCCGGGTATGAACTTACAACCCAGCCAGCAGAAGATATAATCAATCAAGCTCTTGGCAAAGGGGATATCCCTGTTTGAGGTCATACCGGCAGGCTCAAACCTTGCGTGGCGGAATTTATCGACCAGAGTAATCAGCGGGACGCCGTACTGCAACGCCAGTGAGGTACATGTGCCGATAACATCCATAAGGCCCCCGACGGTGCTGCCCTCCTTGGCCATAGTGAT
>CAZMCN010000203.1:0-1937 GCA_964564845.1 uncultured Pirellulales bacterium
TAATCTCCGAATGGTGGATGAACAAATCATCACTGCCATCATCCGGTGCAATAAAACCATATCCCTTACTCGAATTGAACCATTTCACTATACCTGTATCCACTTACACATCTCCCTGGCCTATCTATAGGCCGTTTAATAATATCTCTCATTCTTAATTTATCAAGGGCATACTCTTGAGAGACGGAAGAGAATCCCCTTTAAGTAAGTGTATTATACGAGAAAGTTTAAGTGATTCAACAAATAAATCCTGTTCTGACATTTTTTTTGCAAATAAGAATAAAGCCTTTTTCAACCTCTAATCACGTTTATACCCGAAAAAAGAAGAAAACTTGCCTTTAGCGAACCGAACCTGTATAATAGCACAAAAAATAATCGTTCCCTAATACAGCTTCACATTGTAGAAAGGGCTTTTTATATGAAGACGACGGAAGTTTATATTTTGCGTGTAAAGCCGGAAGAAAAACTCGCCGGCTCCATAACCGAATACTGCAAATCAAAGCAGATAAGCTCCGCCATTGTTACAGGCATCATCGGCTCTCTTGCCTCGGTAAGGCTGGGTTTCTTACAGGCCCTGCCCGGAAAATACATAGACAAAGACTTTCCGGGTCCTCTGGAGATTGTCGCCGCTCAGGGCACCGTTGCGATGTGCGATGACGAATTAGTACTGCATATTCATATTCTGGTATCCGATGAAAAACGCGCCGTGGGAGGCCATTTAATAGAGGCCGCTGTATTTAGCACGGCAGAAGTGATTATTGAGCAGTTGGACGAACAGATAACCCGTAAGTTCGATGACAACACCGGCCTGAAAGAACTGCAAGACTAAAACCGTTATAACGATGGAATATTTCTACAACGAAACTTTTTAACGCTCGCCGACGACTGGCATATCGAACAGAACAACACTGTTTGACGAATTGCTCCCGACCGACAGCATCAGCGCCTGAAAAGAACAAACACCAACCGTATTGTGCATCGCTTTCGCTCCATCGCGCGACAATCTCGAACTCAGCCGGCGCTTTGGTGATTATGTTTAATTGTAACTTGCACGGGTCACCTCATCACTCATGGTCGGAGCGACAAGTGGCTTCCACGTGGAGTCCTCCCATGTACCAAGGTAAGTGTGCATATCAAGATACTTTTCTGGTATAGGGTGCGTCCCTACAACGACCTTGACCTCATAGCGTTTTTCAAGAAAGGCTTTGAATGTTTCGATATAGGGACAGGGGGGATATCCAACGACCAGACCGGTAGCTAAATGAATAACCTCTGCGCCATTCTTTACCATCTCTTCGCCGGCATATTCTATGTTGCCGCCGGGACAACCATCGCAAGTTGTAAAACCAACCAGCTCAACTTTGGTGTCCGTGTATATGCTGAAAGCCCCTTCCTTGTTCCTCATCGCTCGGAAACACTTTCCACCCGCACAACGGCGGTAGCGGTCGCAGATTACTATTCCAATCTTAGTCTTTGAATTCATTTCAACTCCTTTCAATTTCTACTTGGTCAATCGTCGCGGCGTTAAAACCGGCCAGTAAGGTTGGTTAACAAAGTGTAACGGGCATTGCCCATATAACATTTTGTTTACTTGCCCACTTGTTCCGCTAAGCCTTTTTTATAATATAATTTCCTTTAATATCAAACCTCCATTGTAACTGCAAAACAAGAAAAAGAAAGGCGTTTTTTGACTTATTCTTCTGCTCACCTGCGGTTCGATAAAACCAGTCTCGCACAGCGATTCCTGAATTTTGCATTTTTATTTTTAACTTTTGATTTTCTTCCCGTGCTTTTTCGTGGCTATTATTTTCTTCTGAATTCTGGCTCCTGACCCCTGACTTCTTTTTATTCGTGTTCATTCGTACTACTATCCGTCAACTTTTTGTTTTTTATGTGTCATTTTCATAAACCATTTTTATAACCACTTGCAAAACAAT
>CAZMCN010000204.1:0-1908 GCA_964564845.1 uncultured Pirellulales bacterium
ATAAAGAGAAGCAATTGGTTCTGGCGTCGGGTTCCGGATTGATAGATATAGATGAACGGTTCGCAGCTATTTTGTACAGCCGATTGGTAGAAGAGCTAAACAATGGCAAAGAGGCGCTTCTTGATAGTGAAGTTGATTCGCCTTTCAAATATGATTGGCCGAAAAGTACAAAAAATATCATAGCGGTACCATTGTGTGCCAAAGACAAAACCAGAGACCATTTTGCAGAAACAATTCACGCAGGCGACTCTGTGCTGGGTTTAATGGTTGCGATAAACAGAATAGACAAGCCTGATTTCGACAGCATTGATGTAAAACTGTTCAATTCGGTAGCCAACGGCTGTGTAGTATTCATTGAGAACGGCAGGTTGTTCAGGGACCTGAAGGAATTATTTATAGGTTCATTAAAAGCACTGACCAGCAGTATCGATGCTAAGGACCAGTACACCCGTGGTCATTCTGAGAGAGTTGCATTTATTTCCCGCTGGATTGCGGAGAGGCTTTCCGAGCAGGAGCCGATGGAGGAAGAAGCTATACATAAAATTTACATAGCCGGGCTGCTGCATGATATAGGGAAGATGGGGATAGATGAAGCAATACTGCGGAAGAAGGGCAAATTGACCGAGCAGGAGTTCGACTGTATAAAGACTCATCCCTCAGTAGGTGCAGGCATTTTAAGCGGGATAAAGCAGATGTGTGATATTGTGCCGGGTGTATTGTGCCATCATGAACGAATTGACGGCAGGGGTTATCCTAATGGCCTTGCCGGCGAGCAAGTACCGTTAACAGGTAAAATTATCGGGCTGGCGGACAGTTTTGATGCGATGACGTCAAAGCGAACATACAGAGAAGCGATGACGGTGCAAGAGGCATTGGCGGAGATAGAAAGAGAGTTAGGAAAACAGTTTGATGAGAAACTGGGCAGAATATTCATCGACAGCGATGTCTATCGGCTATGGGACATTATCCAGGATGGATTTGCTGATGTTTATGGAACGGGCGATTTTTCAGAATATGGTGCTGTTGCTGTGGGGACGTTAATAAGATGAAAGTCAATACACAGGATTATAATAATGTAACGGTTGTAGAATTGCAGGGCGAACTGGACGGTGACCTTGCCGAGTTGCTGCAGAAAACCGTCACAGACGTAATCAAAACGGGTAAAGTCGGTATCGTTCTCGATATGAGCGAGGTGGGATTTATAGACAGCGAGGGATTGGAGCGATTGTTGTGGGTGAGGGACTATTGCAATGAGAACAACTGCCAGCTTAGATTGGCAGGCCTCGATGAAAATTGTGTGAAAATTCTGGAAATAACACGACTTAAAAAGGAGCTTGACGACTACGCCGAACTGGCCGAGGCGGTGAAGAGTTTCGCATAAACAGTGGTAAGAAGGCGGGCGTAAAAGATTAAGCGTTAAAAAAAAGATATGAGTCCAATAGAGGTAAAAAACAAGACACAACTTGGGCAACTGCTGCTGGGGCGCGGTGTTGTAACGGCAGAGCAAATAGAAAAGGCCCTTGCTGAGCAGAATGAGAAAGGCCATCGCAAGCTTCTCGGCGAGCTTTTGGTCGAGATGAATTATTGTACGGAAAATCAAATAGCTTCGGCGCTGGCGGAGGCATACGATGTGCCTTATGCACAGGTTAATCCCAAGATATGTGATGCAAAGGCACTCGAGGTTCTGCCGAGAGAATTTTTGGAAGAACATATCGTTCTGCCACTGTTTAAGGTTTATGATGTTCTGACAGTGGCGGTGAGCGAGCCGACGAACGTATTTTTAATAGATGAAATAGAGCGTATAAGCGGCTGCAAAGTGCAGGTAGTCTGTGCCACGAGCAAGGATATTGAGGCGACTTTGCAGATATATTTGCCGGCTGCCAATGTTTTTGTTATCGATGACATTAT
>CAZMCN010000205.1:0-1852 GCA_964564845.1 uncultured Pirellulales bacterium
CGCAGTTCGGTCCCGGCGAAGATTTTGAAAATTACCCGCGTCCGGTAGAAGCGGATTTGGAAATTTGCAGAAAGTGTGGCGCCGATGCTGTTTTTATGCCGAAGCCGGAAGTTATGTACGCCGGTGAAAATTTGACGTGGGTGACGGTTGAAAAACTGACCGAGTCACTTTGCGGCCGGAATCGCCCTGTTCATTTTCGCGGCGTAACGACGGTTTGTACGAAGTTGTTTAATATTATTGGGCCGGATGCTGCTTACTTCGGTCAGAAAGACGCCCAGCAGTCTATCGTTATTAAGAGGATGGCTGCCGATTTGAATATGCCTTTGGAAATTGTTGTTTGTCCGACGGTTCGTGAGCCGGACGGGCTGGCGGTCAGCAGCAGAAATAAATATCTCACCGATAAGCAGAGACAAGAGGCGACCTGCCTGTACAGGTCGCTTCAGAAGTGCCGGCAGATGATTGATGCAGGCACAAGAGATGCGCAGGAAATTATTCGTGAGATGCGCGGGATATTGAGTCGGCCTTCATCGGCGAAAGTTGATTATGTAAGTATTGTCGATGCCGAAACGCTCAAGGATGTGGACGAAATTGCAGGGGAAGTTCTTGCGGCGGTCGCTGTCAAAATCGGCGATGCCCGGCTGATTGATAATATTATCATAGACTTAAGCAGGCAATAGAATATAATAATTAGAATAAAGTGCATTGGCCTAATACCAAATTATATTCATTAAACACTGATTATGTTAGTAAAGATATTAAAAAGCAAGTTGCACGGTGCAACGGTTACCGATGTCAAGGTGTATTATACCGGCAGTATTGCGATAGACTCTGTTCTGATGGAAGCAGCCGATATTGCTCCTTATGAATTTGTTCTAATCGCCGATTTAAACAATGGCAATCGGGTGGAAACCTATGCGGTTGCTGCCCAGGCCGGCTCCGGAGAAGTCTCCATTCTTGGCGCTGCCGGACGGCTGATTGACCCGAAAGACCGCATCATCATTTTCAGCTTCGGTTACTACAGCCCTGACGAGGCGAAAAAACTTAAACCAAAAATTATTGTTCTCGACAAAAACAACAAAATACAGGACAGTAAATAAGGAACAAACCCCTTTAATCGATAATCGATAATCAATTGTTGAGATGTATCCAGAGCTTTTTAAGATACCCTTTACAGAATTGACGGTAAAAAGCTACGGCCTGATGATGGTCACAGGCTTTTTGGGGGCGGTTTTTCTAATCAGACATCTTAGCCGAAACATCACCCCCGACCCTCAGCTCATTACCAATGCTGCCCTTTATTCACTGATTGCCGGTGTGGTTGGGGCACGCTTGTTTTATGTTGTGCATTATTTCGAGAAGTTCAGGGGTGCCCCGCTTTCGGTGTTTGCTATCTGGCAGGGCGGATTAGAGCTTTTGGGCGGCGTGGTTTTGGCCATTACTGTCATAATTCTTTATCTGTGGTATCATAAACTGCCTGTTCGGCGCTACCTTGATATTTTAGCTATCGGGCTGATGCTTGCACTTGTGTTTGGCAGGATAGGGTGTTTTTTAAACGGCTGCTGTTTCGGCAAGCCCACCGACCTGCCCTGGGCAGTTCGCTTTCCGTATGGTTCGCTGTCGTACCGCAGCCAGAGTTCAGAAGATTTGGGAAGAGGCCGTGCCGAGCCGTATTTTCAATTGCCTTCTGATTTTTTCCGCTACGTTGAGAAAGAAAACGGATGGTACTGGGCGTTAAAAGCATACGAAGATTTGACCCCGGCGCAAAAGTATATGGTAAAGAACGGCCTGTATTGCGGTCTGGGCGTTCATCCTACACAATTGTATTCCTCAGCTAACGCTGCTGTGGTGTGTT
>CAZMCN010000206.1:0-1751 GCA_964564845.1 uncultured Pirellulales bacterium
TGCGACCCCGTATAAGTTTACACCGGAAGGCTCCGGTTACATAGCTTATCTGTGTCTAACTTAATATCATATTGTCCTTTCTCCATTCAACCTGGAAAACCACCTTCGTTCAATGCTATCACTTATTGAGCGGTTTTAGTGAGGTTTTAAAACCGCTGAGCTTGAAGACATATGCATCTTTGCAGGGCCTCTGATTATCGTTAAGTTCAGGGACAGTGATAACCAGTTGTTTGGCTGGGTTGACTTTGTAATCTATCGATTTATCGTAACCGAGTAAGGTGACTTTTGCATCTTTAGCATTATCGATTTTGACCTGGTTCAGTGTAAGCTCGCTGCTCTGTGGCCAGCCCAGGACAATGGCATAGAGGGTTTTGCCGTCCTTAGAACTGGTATATCGAATATCCCGCGGTGTGTATCGAATTTTCCCGCCGACAAAACCGCCGCTCTTTTTCAGGCGGGTTGGTCCTTCGCCGAATGCGAGCCAGGGGCGGGTATTATAGATGGCCTGGCCGTTAAGGTCGAGCCATTTGCCTATTTCCAGCAATACCTTGCGCTGGTTATCCGGGATTGTGCCGTCTGCTTTTGGCGAAATATTCAACAACAAACAGCCGTTTTTGCTGACAATGTCAATGAAATCGTGCAATACTTTGCTTGTGGATTTGATTTTCAGGTCTTTCGTATAGCACCAACTGCCCATACTGATGGTGTCATCTGTCAGCCAGCAGTAATCGGTTAGTTTGTTCATACGCCCTTTTTCAAAATCCTGTACGGATATCTCGTGCGGATACTGTTTTTTCTTCGTGGTCACAACGACATTGCGTCCCCATTTTTTAGCGTTGTTAAAATAATATGCCAGAAATCTCAGGTGGTATGGTTCCTTTATCTGTGCCATTTGGCCGTCGAACCAGATTAGGTCGGGCTGGTATTTATCAATCACCTCGCCGAGTTTGGACTGGAATATCTGGTTGAAAAACTCCTCCGGCACGTTCATGTAAAGCATTTGGAGCTTTGGGTCGTTACTTGTTGTCGGCCAGCCTTGGACTCGCGGATACCAGTTTCGAGTGCGTTCATGATGAAAAGTCGTAACAAACTTCATTCCTCGTTTACGAATTGCTTTCTCCAATTGCCCTGTAGTATCACGTTTTGGTCCGGTATCGGCTGCGTTCCAAGGGGTCAACTCACTGTCCCACATTGAAAATCCATCGTGGTGCTCACAAACTGGCCCTGCGTATTTGGCGCCGGCTTTTTCGAATAGTTCAGCCCATTCTTCGGCATTGAAATGCTCGGCTTTAAACATCGGGACGAAATCGTGATAACCAAACTTATTCGGTTCGCCGTAAGTTTCAATATGGTGCTTGTAATAATGACTGCGTCTTCCAGTTTTCATATGCATATGTCTGGGATACCACTCGTTACCGTAAGCCGGCACTGAATAGACACCCCAGTGGAAATAAATGCCGAATTTGGCGTCGCGGAACCATTGCGGTGCTTCATCATGCTTTTTCAGCGACTCCCAGTTTGCCTCGTAAGGCCCCTGCTTAACTCCTTGGTCCATTTTCTTGAGCACCTTCTGTATCGCCTGCTCATTAGCTTTACGGTCATACTCCTTTGCGAAGGATGCTGCCGGCAATACAGAAAAAATTGCTATTAAAATAATGGTTTTGTAAGCGTGACTTTGCATAATTTTTCCTCTTTCTAACACTACAGCGCAAAATAGGCTCAAGAAATTGAGCAGTTAAAGTCGATAACTC
>CAZMCN010000207.1:0-1702 GCA_964564845.1 uncultured Pirellulales bacterium
AGAGTACTGAAAAAATAGCAATAAATCAATTGGAGCCGGGCAAAAAGATTATGAAAAAGTTCTCTATTTTCCACATTCCGTTCATGTCATTTTTTTCCAAAGAGTTGTATCAGGACGTGGGCTTATACTGGAAAGGGGTAAACTTTGGATACTTGCTGCTGCTCCTGGCCGTTTGCTGGATTCCTGCAATTATTAAGATACACGCCGTCTATTCGGGTTTTGTCAGAGAAGAGGCCCCGCCTGTTGTCTTGCAGGTGCCGGAAATTACAATTACCGATGGGCAGGTATCGATAACAGAATATCAGCCGTACTACATCAGTGACCCTGAAAACGACGATGTTCTCGCTATCATCGACACTACCGGAACAATCAAATCTCTTGAAGACTCCAATTCTTTCTGCTTACTGACAAAAAACTCGCTCATTACCCGTAAAAACAAGTTCGAAACTCAAACGTATGACCTCTCCCAAGTGAAACATTTTGTCCTGGACGGCGACCGTATAATGAACTGGCTGCAAACCGCTAAAAAATTCCTTTTCATAGCGATATACCCATTTGCCCTTCTGGGCTCTTACGTGTATCGAATTGTTCAGACGCTTATATATGCTGCGATAGGGCTGTTGTTTGCTTCCTTCTGCAAAGTGGTGCTCTCATACAATACTCTACTTCGTCTGGCAACAGTAGCGGTAACACCGTGCATAATAGTCGGCACGGTTTTTGACCTGGCAGGCGTTTCTCTGCCTGCCCTGTTATATCTGCTGGCCGCATTAGGATATTTGTTCTTCGGTGTGAAAGCTGTCTCTCAGATACCGCCGGCAGAAGAATATCTCCAGGACTCTATTGAAACGGAAAGTCCGGATCAATATCATAATTGGCCCTGAAAAAATCCGATACCTCGCCTTTACGTCTCAAAAAGGCAGCATATTCAACAATTTATTTCCCCCTTGATATTAGCCTGTGTTTTATCTTTTACCTTCTTCTTCCCGGACGTTTGTGTGTGCGGTCCTTTTTGGAGTTCTTTGCCGGTTTGCTTTTCTTTTTTTTCTTAGCCGCTGTTTTCAACGACTTTACAGGACAGAGGTTCAACTGCCGGGCGCCGATATTTACCGACACTATCCGCACCTTTATTGCCTGGCCCAAACGAACTGTGCTGCCTGAATAAAGCCCGACAATACACTGGGCCTTTTGATTATATTTGAATTCATCACGGCCCAAATCAGCCATTGATATTAGCCCTTCAATGCCAAACTTCTTCGACTGCACGAAGACGCCGAAGCTCGCAAGGCCGGTAACTACGCAGTCAAGCTCATCGCCGATATGACTTTTTAACATCTGCAGAATCAGAACCGTTTGCAGCTCTCTCTCGGCATCCTCGGCCCGCTGCTCGGTAAAACTGATGTGTTTACCAATCTCGGTCAAATCCTGCTGCTTAGGCGCTTGCCGCCGTTCCTTCTGCAAATAGTTTTCCAGCATACGGTGTACGAGCAAATCGGCATACCGGCGAATCGGGCTGGTAAAGTGACAATAGCAGCCCGAAGCCAGTGCGTAATGGCCGATTTGCAGCGGTGAATACTGGGCTTTTTCGAAACTTCGCAGGACCGCCAGATTCACTGCGAAAGAACAATCAGCCCCTTTGACGGCAGCTAACAAATCCTGTATCTCGCCGCGGTCGGGACTGCGTGACATATTAAAGCCGAACGCC